>JALNYF010000009.1 GCA_023229985.1 Bacteroidales bacterium
TACAGGTACTCCTATTGAAACCACCGACCGAAACACACAAGCAGTTTTCGGAAACTATGTTGATATTTACGACATTCAACAGGCAGTAAACGATAAAGCAACCGTACCAATATTTTATGAAAGTCGTTTGGCAAAAGTCCATTTTGAAGAAGATGAAAAAATAACCATTGACGAACAGTTTGAAGAGCTTACCGAAGGCGAAGAATTAAGCAATCGCCAACAAATGCGGGCAAAATGGACACGATTAGAAGCCATTGTAGGCAATCCAAACCGTATTCGAAAAATTGCCGAAGATTTGGTTTATCATTTTGAACAACGTAACGCAGTTTTAGACGGTAAAGCTATGATTGTTTGTATGAGCCGTCGCATTTGCGTTGAGTTGTATGATGCAATTATCAAAATTCGTCCCTTGTGGCACTCTGACGATGACGACAAAGGAACAATAAAAGTGATAATGACAGGCAGCAGTAGCGATGCCTTGAATATGCAACTGCATATTAGAAATAAACAAAGACGAAAAGCTATTGGCGACCGTCTGAAAAATCCAGTTGACAGTTTAAAATTGGTTATCGTTCGTGATATGTGGCTTACAGGCTTTGACGCACCGTGTTTACATACCTTGTATGTTGACAAACCCATGCGTGGTCATAGTTTAATGCAAGCCATTGCAAGGGTAAACCGAGTATTTACCGAAGGTAAAGAAGGCGGTTTGGTAGTAGATTATTTAGGAATTGCACAAGAATTAAAATCGGCATTAGCCGATTACACCGCAAGCGGAGGCGAAGGTAAGCCGACCCTTGACCAAGAATTAGCCGTTGCAAAAATGTTGGAACTGCACGAAGCTATTGATTATCAATTAAGGCATTTTGATTGGCGTAAATTCTTTACACTTTCTCCAGTTGAAAAATTGAAATTTATTCCTGTAATTGTCGATTATATTTTCAGTCAGGAAAACGGCGAACAAAGTTTTACCGACAATACCAAAAATTTACTCAAAGCATTTGCTATTTCCGTTCCGCACGAAAAGGCAATGGCAATTCGTGATGATGTAGCTTTGTTTCAAGCTATAAAATCAAGGTTGGTAAAAATATCCGACCGTAACGAAAGCGGCAAAACGAATGATGAAATGGACACTGCAATCAAGCAAATCATTTCCGAAGCCATAACAGCCGATAATGTGATTGATATTTTCGATGCAGCAGGCTTGAAAAAACCAAATATTGAAATCTTAGATGAAAAGTTTTTACAAGAGTTAAAAGACTTACCACAAAAGAATTTAGCGGTTGAGTTATTAAAGAAACTGCTGAAAGAAGAAATCAAGAAAAGAACAAAAATCAATCTTGTTGAAAGCAAGAAGTTTTCCGAAATGTTGGAAGATGCAATCCAGCGTTATCATAATGGAATGATTGACACGGTCGATTTCCTGGAAAAAGTACTGATACCGTTTGCCAATCAGATGAAAGAAGCCGATAGACGAGGTGAAAAATTGGGATTAGATTATAGAGAATATGCTTTTTACACAGCATTAGAAGTGAATAATAGTGCAGTTTCAATTTTAGGAGACGAGATTTTAAAACATATTGCTCAAGAACTTTTAAAAACCGTTCGTAGTAGTACAACAATTGACTGGACTATTAAAGAAAGTGTTCAAGCAACTTTACGAAGAAACATAAGACGAATTTTGCGAAAATTTGGCTATCCACCAGATTTGCAAGAAAAAGCAGTTGAAACAGTTATAACACAGGCAAAAATGCTTGCAGAAGATTTAGTAAATGGGAAAGACAACGAATAAATATTGCCAACGCTTCACAGCCACACACATTGCCAAAGCCGCACAAACCAACGCTTAACCAAAGGCTTGCAAAAGCAATGCAATGAGCTTGTCGAATTGAGCTTCCCGCCTCTCCAAACCAAATAATCGCTTTTCAGGACGGTTATGAGATTGTCCACGACTGTCTCCGTTTATGAAACATACATTACAAACATACGATTCCTATGGGGTCGGGAGCCACCGCATTACAACATTTTCCGGACAGCAATTAATTATAAGTAAAGAAAAGCCCTTCAAACAAAAAAAGCACCTTTGTAGGTGCTTTGGAGGATATACAAATGTATTATGCTTTTTCTTCTGCGGTGTTTTCTACATTTCTGGTAGAAAGAACGGCTGCCACCACTGCATTCGGGTTTTCAACAAAAGTAATATTGTCAATGTGTAACTCATTAACTTTTATTGTATTATCAATGTCCAAACCGGAAATGTCAACAGAAATAAATTCGGGAATATTTTGCAATTCACCTTTGATTTTCAGTTTTCTGACTTTTTTAACGAGTTTACCACCGCGCAAAACGCCCGGGGAAGTTCCGGTAATACGAATAGGAATACCGATGGTGATCGGCTTGCCTTCAATGATTTCCAAGAAATCAACATGCAAAAGTTCATCTGTAATTGCGTGATATTGAGTAGCTTGCAAAGTTGCAGGAATCTCTTTGCCGTCAATATTGACAATTGCATATTTCACTTCCGGAGTATAAATCAAGTCCTTTAACTGACCTTTTTCTACAACGAATTGATACTGGTTTTCGCCACCATAAAGTACACATGGAACAAGTCCGTTGTATCTTTGTTGTTTGGCATCTCTTTTCCCTACGTTCTCTCTCGGAGAACCGCTAATAGATACTGATTTCATTTTTTTAATTGTTTTGATTAATAATTTATTTAAAAAAGTGCTTTTCTTATTTAAAACGAAGTTGTAACCCTAAATTCCCTTCTTGAGTCGGAGCCAGATAGAGTGAATATTTCTGCAAGTCAAGCAATTTGCCGGCTTTGTATATCTGATTCCACGCGACTATTGCCAAGAAAAGGGAAGCCCCCATGCAAATGCCCCCACCAATAATCCAACTATATTTGGCTGCCGGATTGTAATCGAAGAGGGTGAAGCCCAGAGTTATAGAGACTCCGCCTACTAATGCCAAGCCGGTGGAAACAAAAATTTCCGTTGCTGCTTTTCTCATATAATAACCTGCTGTATTTTGCTTCTCGAAATAATCTTGTGAAACGCTGTTCAACCCTTTGTACAAGTAGGTTTCATAAGCATTCATCGGGCGCATACAGTGGATGATATCCACTACCATATATTTAAAGATGGTAGTAATGGAAAGCCCGTTATCGATGGTTAGATAGGTATCTTCTTCGCCTAGTATTTGGCAAAATATGGTATCTATTTGTTCCCCGGCACTGTCGATTTTACAAACGACCGCATCAATACAATCTTGTGCTTTGATAAAATTCAAAAGCATAAAAGATGACAGGAAAACAAGTAAACACTTCTTTTTCATTGTTATTATTCTTCGTCTTTGCTTTCTTCTTCGTATTTCTTGATAACTTCGCTTTGAACATCAGCAGGAACGGCTTGATATTCGGCGAATCTCATTTCGTAAGAAGCTCTACCGCTGGTAATGGAGCTTAATGTGGTAGAATATTTGTTCATTTCTGCCAATGGAACTTTAGCGCGGATGATTTGGAACTCGCCATCGGAATCCATACCCATCACGATCCCTCTGCGTCCTTGGAGGTCAGTCATTACATCGCCCATTCTATCGGAAGGAACGAAAACTTCTACGTCATAAATGGGTTCCAAAATTTTCGCGCCGGCATTTTTGAAGGCTTCCCGGAAAGCGTTACGTCCTGCCAATTTGAATGCTAATTCGTTAGAATCAACGGGGTGCATTTTACCGTCATAGATATTGACAACGATGTCGCGGGCATAAGAACCGGTAAGCGGACCTTCTTCCATTTTTTCCATAATACCTTTTAGAATAGCCGGCATAAAGCGTGCGTCGATGGCACCACCTACGATACAGTTGTTGTAGATAAGTTTTCCGCCCCACGGCAAGTCGTAAGATTCTGTACCGCGAATCGGGTATTTGGATTGGTTGGGCATTCCTTCATAATAGGCTTCTACCAACATGTGAACTTCGCCGAATTGACCGGCACCACCGGATTGTTTTTTGTGGCGATACATAGATTCGGAAGATTTGGTAATGGTTTCGCGATAAGGAATTTTCGGTGCGTAGTATTCAATTTCGATTTTGTTCAATTTCTCAATCATCCATTTGATGATGTTCAAATGTTGTTCGCCCTGACCGGAGATGATGACTTGTTTTAATTCTTTGGATTGTTCTACCAAGAAAGTGAGGTCGGTTTTACGAATTTCATTCAAAATGGCACCTAATTTTTCATCGTCAGAACTATTTTTTGCTTTAACGGCGGTGCGGAATTTTGGGTCGGGATATTGCGTTTTTTCAACGATGAGATCGCCGCTTTTTACCAAGGTTTGTGAAGCACCGGTGCCTTTTAGTTTGATGGTAGCGATGATGTCGCCGGCAACGGCTTTTTCCATTTTATCTCTTTGTTTTCCGGCGAAGCAAAGAATTTGAGAGATCCTTTCTTTGGTATTGGTGTTGGTATTTAGTAAATCCATGGCTTCGGTAATTTCGCCGGCATAGATTTTCATGAATGATACTTCGCCCAAGTGTTGTTCGATGGCTGTTTTGAAAATATAAGCAACGGTAGGAGCGTTGGCATTGCAGTTAAGCTCTTCGCCGGTAGTCGTTTTCGCCGGAAGAGCTTCGCTTGGGTTCGGGCAGTTTCCTTTAATAATTTGCATTAATCTTTCCACACCTTGGTCGGTTTTGGCGGCTATGCAAACAACCGGGAAAGTTCCGCGGTTGATAACGCCCAATTTCAAACCTCTCATCATTTCTTCTTCCGACAAAGTGCCTTCTTCGAAGAATTTATCCATCAAAGTTTCGTCGTTTTCGGCAGCGGCTTCAATCAGGGCACCGTGCATCTCTTCTGCTTTTTCTTTTTCTGATGCCGGAATATCTTCCACGATCATTTTCCCACCGTTAGCGGGGAATTTCAAAAGTTTCATTTGAAGAAGGTCAATAACGGAATCAAAACCGATGCCGGCATTAACGGGGTATTGCAAAGGCAAAACGCTACTACCAAAGTAGTGTTTTAATTCGCGCAATGTTTCGTCAAAGTTTGCTTTTTCGTGGTCTAACTGATTAACGGCAAAAACGACAGGGCAGTGCATTTTCTTCGTCCAACGCCATTGGATTTCACTACCGATATCAACGCCGTTCTGGGCATTCAAAACCATCAAAGCAGCATCAGCAACGCGCAATGAACCAATTACTTCACCAACAAAGTCATCAAACCCCGGACAATCAATCATATTGATTTTTATGTCTTCAAATTCGCTGTACAAAACAGTGGATTGAATGGATTGTTGTCTTTCTAATTCAACATCGTGATAATCGGAGAGGGTGTTTTTGTCTTCTACGGTTCCACGTCTGGTGATTACGCCACCGTGAAATGCCATCGCTTCGGAAAGGGTAGTTTTACCGGTACGGGTCCCACCGATTACGGCAATATTTCTAATGTCTTTGGTCTGATAAACTTTCATTGTCGTTTAATTACGTTATTAATTGTTTGATTATTACTATTTTATTTTAAAAATTTTAGGTCGCAAAAATACAATTTTTTTTCATTCAAAATTATACCTTACAAAATTCTTTTTAAATTTGTGATGAAAACGAAAAATGAGTGTCAACGCTTGTCCTTATTGAAGTGCAGATAAGCGCATTTTATTCGATTTTTTTACGCTAAAATGAGTATGATTCAATAATTTGAACTCTATTTTTGCGGAGCAGCGATGGTAATTAAATCGATTGCCTTTTGCACGGCTTGTGCTATGGTGTCGCAGTTTTTGCCGCCGGCAGTTGCCAGGGAGGGTTGTCCGCCGCCACCACCTTCGATAAGTTTTGCGGCTTCGCGTACCACTTGTCCCGCTTGAAGTCCTTGGGAAACCAAATCATCAGACAAAGCCACAACCAATCCGGGTTTTGCGCCGGCAACCGTGCCAAAGACCACAGCCAGATTCTGCCGCTTTGTGCGTAATTGGTATGCAATTTGTTTTAAATCATCAACTTCCAATTCTTGGATTCCGGAAATCACGTTTATCTTATGAATGTTTTGTATTTCATTTTGCAATTTTTCCACCCAATTTTGCGCTCTTTCTTGACGAAAATGTTCCAATTCTTTCTTAAAAGCATCATTGTCGGCGATTAATTTTTGCACCGATTGCACGATATTAGGGGTATTGAAAAGCGTTTTCAGCTCTTCGTGAACAGTTACAATTTCGTCAAAATATTGTTCGGCATATTGACCGGTAACGGCTTCAATTCGGCGCACGCCCGCGGCGATGGCGGTTTCCGTCAATATTTTTACGCAGCCGATGGTGCCGGTGGTGGGGGTGTGGGTTCCGCCGCAAAGCTCAATGGATTTGCCAAATTGGATAACCCGTACTTTGTTACCGTATTTTTCGCCAAACAGTGCCATGGCACCCATTGCTTTCCCCTCTTCAATCGGAATGTCGCGGTGCTCTTGCAAAGGAATGTTTTGACGTACCAAATCATTCACTATTTGCTCAGTTTTTTGCAATTCTTCGGGGCTCATTTTTGTAAAATGAGAAAAGTCGAAACGCAATCTGTCGTGAGCGACCAAGGAGCCTTTTTGTTCCACGTGCGTGCCCAAAACCTGACGTAAAGCGGAATGAATCAAGTGAGTAGCAGAGTGGTTGTTCTGTGTGCTAATTCTCTTTTCGACATCAACCACAGCCGTAAAAGTTGCGTTCAAATTCTCCGGCAAAACGGTCGATAAGTGAATGGGCAGATTGTTCTCTTTAATGGTGTTTTCGATGGCAACTTTCTCGTTGATATTTTGAATACAACCACTGTCGCCCAACTGTCCGCCGGATTCGGCATAAAATGGTGTTTTGTCAAAAACAAGTTGGTAGAAAGTCTTTCCTTTTGTTTTTATTTTTCTGTATTTCAATATTTTACATTCACAAGTAAGCGTGTCGTAGCCCACAAATTGCGTAGATTGTCCGGTAGTGGTCAATTCTATCCAATCGTCGGTTTCCACGGCGGCTGCCGCTTTGGAGCGTTGTTTTTGTTCGGCAAGACCTTTTTGGAATCCTTCCATATCCACTGTTAAGTTCTTTTCGCTTGCCACGAGTTGGGTCAGGTCGATTGGAAAACCGTAAGTATCAAATAGTTCAAAAGCAAAATCGCCGGCTATCACGGTAGAACCATTCAATTTGGAGCAGTAATTCTCAAATTTGATGATACCGGATTCCAATGTTTTGAGGAATGAGGCTTCTTCTTCTAAAATTACCTTTTCTACGAGGGTTTGTTGTGATTTCAGTTCGGGGAATTGTTGTCCCATCTGTTGCACTAAGTCATTCACTAACAAGTTGATAAAAGGTTTATCAAATTGGAGGAAGGTATAGCCGTAGCGGATAGCGCGGCGCAAGATTCGGCGGATAACGTAGCCGGCACCGGTATTGGAGGGCAATTGTCCGTCGGCGATGGCAAAGCTTACGGCGCGCAGGTGGTCGGCGATTACGCGCAAAGCGATGTCAGTTTGTTCCGTTTCGCCATATTTTTTATCCGAAAGAAGGGCTAATTTTTGGATAAGTGGTTGGAAGATGTCGGTATCGTAATTGGAGGTTTTTCCCTGTATAGCGCGCACCAATCGTTCAAATCCCATGCCGGTATCCACGTGTTTTTGCGCCAGCGGAACCAATTCGCCGGATGCCATACGGTTAAATTGGATAAACACAAGATTCCATATTTCAATCACTTGCGGGTCATCTTGATTAATTAAATCAACGGCGGCGACTTTTTGTCTTTCGGCATCGCTTCGGAGGTCGATATGGATTTCGGAGCAGGGACCGCAGGGACCGGTTTCGCCCATTTCCCAAAAGTTGTCTTTTTTGATTCCATATAGGATTTTATTTTCAGGCAGGTAATTCAACCAGATGCGTTTTGCCTCTTCGTCTGCCTCTATATGGTCGTCCTTATCTCCAACAAAGACAGTAACATAAAGGCGTTCTTTGTCCAATTTGGCGACGTTGGTCAGGAAATCCCATGCGTATTCGATGGCTTTTTCCTTAAAATAGTTGCCAAAAGACCAATTTCCAAGCATCTCGAACATCGTATGGTGGTAAGTATCTCTTCCAACTTCCTCTAAATCATTATGTTTGCCGGATACGCGCAAGCATTTTTGAGAATCGGCAGCGCGTTCAAAAGTGGGGTTCGTGTTTCCCAAAAAGATGTCCTTAAATTGGTTCATGCCCGCATTGGTAAACATCAAAGTCGGGTCATTTTTGATAACCATGGGTGCCGATGGAACAATTGTATGATTTTTGGATTCAAAATATTCTAAAAAAGCTTTGCGTATTTCGTTACTATTCATTGACTTATGTTTGTTTTATGTGTAATATCAAATTAGCGGCAAAAATACAAAGCTTTTTCGACATGTAGAATAATTTGAACGATGTGTCTCTATTTTTTTTGATGTCCGTTCAATGTGAGGAATAAAATCATAATAAGCAATAGCAATTACATACATTCTCAATTAAAAGAATTGAAAACAATTTATTTACAGTAAAAATGAAAAACGAAAAATATCTTTTGGGTTATAAATCTATCGGTATTCCCGATGTGTCAGGGAGATATGGATTAGTTGTTGACGATAACAAAGGACTTCCCAAGCGATAACACTCCCACTGTCAATGATTTTGAATAATTCATTAAATTGTTAATTACAAATTTTCGGGGAGAGGTTCTTTTCGTGCTTTTCTTTCTTTTAAAAATAGTATCTGTATTTTCCATAGGCATTATATTAATTGATAATACAAGATTTAAACGCAAGTTTCTTATAAATATTATGTACACCATAAATAAAAACGGGACAACCTTCAAGTTTATTGAAATATAGAAGAATGTGTTGCATATCAATGTGTTTGCAAAGGTATTTTGCGTGTTGTTTTTATGAAAATGAGGGCTTGTTTCATGGCTGTTTTTACGGTTAAAAAAGATGAATGATTTGTTCTGTAAATAGTGCGAGGTGGTTTGTTTAAAAGTAAGCATAAAAAATGAAACATATTATGCGAAAATGCAAAGTATTCCATAAAAAAGATTAAATTTGCCGCTGAAAATATAACAAACGGAATTAGTATATATATCTATTAATCAATAATATAAAAAGAAATAATGTATAAAATCAATCAACATCCCATTTTAGATATTCCTCAAACCGAAGAAGTCTTTTTTGAATTTAACGGAAAAAAAATCAAGGGGTACAAAGGCTATACAATTGCTGCCGCGTTGCATCAGGCCGGTTATCCGATTCATAGTCACAGTATTGATGGCAGAGAACGGAGTTTGGAGTGTGGAATCGGCAAGTGTGGTGCGTGCGAAATGTTGGTAGATGGGGTAATCAGACGAATTTGCATTACGCCGGTTGACGGGGTGAAGAAGATACAAGAAATTCCGCAGAATATTTTTCCGGCTTTGGACAAAAAGAAAGCCGAAGATGCTCCCAAAATATACAAAACACAAGTCGTGATTATTGGAGCTGGACCTGCTGGCTTGGCTTGTCGGGAATTACTCAATCAAATGGGAATTGCGAATATGGTAGTGGACAATAATGCGCGAATTGGTGGGCAATTTAATATGCAGACTCACCAATTTTTCTTTTTTGAAAAAGAAAAAATCTATGGCGGAATGCGTGGTTTTGATATTGCCAAAACGCTCGCCGGCGAAGACCATTCAGGTATTTTTCTCAATTCTACCGTTTGGGATTTGTTGGAAGGGAAACGAGTAGCCATCAAGAATCTCAAAGATGGGAATATTTTTTATATTGATGCTGAACATCTTGTAGTTGCTACAGGAGCGGTGCCGTTTATGCCTGTTTTTGAAAATGATGATGTGCCGGGAGTTTATACGGCTGCCGTTGTTCAAAAAATGATGAATGTGGAACATACCCTCCTCGGAAAGCGAATTTTGTCTGTCGGAGCCGGAAATATCGGATACCTGACATCTTATCAGGCAATGCAGGCAGGTGCAAAAGTGGTGGCAATCATTGAAGCGCAAGACCACGAGGGCGGTTTCCCGGTACAAGCCAATCGAGTGCGTCGCTTGGGAATCCCAATTTATCCTTCTCACATCTTGTTGAGAGCCATTCCTAATGCCGACAGAACCGGTGTCGTTGGTGCAGTTATCGCCGAATGCAAAAATTTTAAAGCCATTCCCGGAACGGAAAAAGTAATTGACAATATTGATGTTATAAATATTTGTACGGGATTAATCTCCGACAATCAAATATTAGAAAAAGGCAAACATGTTTTCGGACTGCAGGTTCACGGAGCCGGCGATTCTGTCAGAGTGGGCGAAGGAACGTGCGCTGTTTTGCGTGGGAAACAAGTGGCAATGGAAATCGCCATGGAACTCGGCAAACGCGTTAATTATGACAACTATTTGGCGATTTCAAAAGAGTATATTGATTCTCAACAACATCCGGTTCGTCTTTTAGAAAAACCCAACAAACCGAACGTTGCCAGAATGCAGGAAAAAGGATTCGTCGTGGCGGATTGTCTCTACGGATTTGCATGTAACCCCTGCTCATTCTCTTGTCCGCAAGGTGCCATTACCAAGTCCTCTACTTCAAGCGTGCCGATTATTGATTATGAAAAATGTATTGGCTGTATGGAATGCGTTTCGCATTGCCCGGGATTAGCGATATTTGGCTATAATTTGCCCAAAAAATGGCTCTTTTTACCCATTGAATACGCTGTTAATGAAAACGAAGAAGTGTATTTGATAAACGATAAAGGCGAAAAAATGGGCGAAGGTATCATTGAAAAAGTAATGATAAAACCCAATAAGACAAACGTAGCGCGCGTTAAATCGTTGACATTAAGCGGTGAAAAACTGACCGAGGTAACCGGATTCATCGTGAAGGCAAATTATCCTGAACCTCTTGAATTGAAACCAATTCAAGGGAAAGAGGAAGCTCCTGCCTACGTTTGCCATTGTGAAGATGTGAAAATTGAAAAGTTGTTGTCCGTAATCGGTTCGCGGAAAGTAATTTCAGTTGATGAGTTAAAACACATTACCCGTTTGGGAATGGGTACGTGCCGAGGAAAACGTTGTATTCCCCGCGCCAAACAACTCCTTCGTGGCTATGGTATTGAAGTGGTCGGAGATGCCACCCCCCGCGGTCCTTTATCGAATCAAATTACGGTTAATGAGTTACAACCATCGGATAAGAAACCACAATTTATTACGGATGTTCGCAGGGCAACCCAAAAGATAGAATGTGACGTTTTGGTTGCCGGAGGCGGAATTACCGGAAGCGGCTTATTCAGATATTTCTCCGAAAATGGGAAAAAAGCGGTATTAGTCAATGCCGAGCGCGGCTCGTCGTGGCGTAACATAGGCGGAGGTCGTCCGGCGTTTTCCGTTCCAGAAATTTCCGATATTGCCAATCATAATCAAGAAATTTTTAAATCTATACAAAAAGTTACAAACGTCAATTACAAACCTATCCATTATGTGGGATTTGCGCACGATCAAGCAACGTATGACGCTTTAGCTGCCTCATTAGCGTGGTCGGACGGCTATATGGTCGATAAAAAAGATTTTCAAAAAGAAATTTCTCCTTACTTTAATCCCAATTTATCAACGTATAGTGCCGCGTTGATTACAAAAAATTGTTGGCAGGCAACCCCCGGATTAGTCATTGATTATATTCGTCATTTAGCTTGCGAAAAAGGCGGGATATTATTGGAAGATTGCCGTTTATTGGAAGTCCAACGCACCGATAAAGGGTTTATGGCATTGGTTTTCACACATGAAAAAGAGTATGTGGAATACCATTGCGAACATTTTGTGAATGCCTTAGGTTCCAATGCAGCCGTTTTTGCTAAACAACTTGGAATAGAAACAGGCTTATATCCTGTTAAACACCAAGCATTTATCACCGGTCGTTTGCCGTTAATGGGTAAAGATGGCGATTCATTGGATATGCTGATTGACAGACGACATTACAAGGGATTCTCTGCAGTTTATGGACAGCAGTTTGCTGAAACGGGACAGATTATTGGCTGTGCGTCCCCTGCCACGGACCCCGCTGAAGCCGGCAAGAGCCTGAAATTCAACACAAAAGAATTTTTGGAAATATCTGCAGAAGTCTTCCGCGAATGGATTCCACAGCTGGGTGCTGTCAGCTTCCAAGCTTTCTGGACAGGCTACTATGTAGAACCCCGCTATATCGTAGATCCCGAAAATGGTTTATTGGTTGGTATGCGCGGACACGGCTTTATGTTAGGTCAATATTTAGCTAAAATATACGTTGATAAGTATTTAGGGAAAGAGACACCTGCTTATATGAGCCGCTTGGCATTAACCGGTGACGGATTGAGTGAAAATGCTTTCAAATAGAAGTTCTGATTTTTTTAGATAATTGATGAAATGGCAGACTTGCACTTTTTAGATGAGATTTTCCGATATAAGTCGGTTTCTGTTGTGGGAATGGAAAAAAACACAGGGAAAACCGAGTGTTTACGATTTCTCATTAATTATTGCGCATCCACCCATCATGCCGTAGGCATTACTTCCATCGGTCTTGATGGAGAAACGTGCGACCAAGTTACGGGAACGGGAAAACCGGAAATTTTTTTATCCGAAGGAGATGTTTTTGTAACCTCCGAAAAGCACTATCGCGAAAGGAAGTTGGTGTCGGAAATTTTGGATATTTCGCGCCAAAATACGGCATTAGGACGTTTAGTGACCGCCCGCGTTGTCAACGCAGGCAAGGTCATTCTATCCGGTCCGACTAATACGGCTTGGCTCCGCGAGATACTCGAAAAAATGGGAAGCTATTCCATTACCACCACTTTTGTAGACGGGGCTTTATCACGCAAGAGCTTAGGCTCACCGGCAATAACGGAAAGCATGATTTTGACAACCGGCGCAGCTCTCTCCCCCAACATCAACGAGTTAGTCCGCAAAACAAAATTTGTCTATTCGCTCATTCAACTTGACCGATTTGAAGGACGTGCTTCTAACATACTTTTGGAAAAAGAATCAGGGCTTTATGCTATTGATAATGAACAAAATGTCGTGGACATTCAAATCCCTTCAGCCCTGCTTATTGAACAAAACAAACAGAAACTGTTGCAATATGGAAATACCATTTTTGTTGGCGGTATTGTTGGCGACCGATTGTTAAACCTTTTACGGTTACAGCAGACAATAGCCGAAACCGTTGTTGTTGTAAAAGATTTTACGAAGATTTTTGTTTCTCCGCAGTGCCTCAATGCCTATCTTGCCAAAGGCGGAAAATTGCAGGTCTTGCTTCGTCCCAAATTATTATGTGTATGCGTCAATCCCTTTTCACCTTCCGGCTATTTAATGGATTCTGCACAATTATGTCGGACGCTATCCGCCGAGTTGAAAGTGAGTGTTTATGACATTAAAAAAGCGGCGGTCAACTAAACTTTTTTTACTATCATTTGTTTGTTTCCTATGTTTGCAGTAAAGGGAAAAATGAGGTCGTACATGGAAGAATTCAAGAGGAGTAGGGTCAAAAACCCAACTATCTTCTTGACTTTTACGGGTTTATTGGTAATCTTCACGTTGATGATTAATTTTATGTGGAGCGAAGCTGATGTTTCCCAATCTATGACGAAAAGCACCATCGTATTGTTTCTTTACCTGCTGAACTTTTTATTTATTAATGCTACTGCGCTAAAATTTATTTCGTTAATTCCCCAAGTTCGCCGGAATCCGGTATTGGTTTTGTTGGGAATTATTTTGTTTTTTTTGGTTGTTCGCGGAGTTTCTATCCAATACCATATTCCGAAACTTCTTTATGCAACTATGTTCTTCTCACCTTCTTATGCTACCGTTGATCTTCATGGAAATACCTTAGGAGAATTGTTTGCGGATATTTCGCTGATCATTTTCTTATCCACGATAAGTCTTAAGTATTTTACCTTTCCGCGGCGACGCTTCAAAGTGTTCAAATGCCGTTATCTGAACGGCACTATTCTTTTCCTTTATTATTCCTTTTTGCTCTGCTCTTTCTATCTTATTACATACGTTATCGGAAGTATTGTTCTCAATGGGAATTTTGCCATCAATCCGGATAAATTACTTTTCTTTGACGGGTTCAGCTTTTTGCTGATATTCATGTTCTTTGCTTTATTCTACTGCTTTTCGTTGTTGATGCACAAAGCAACCCGCATCTTGTTCTTCTTCTTTAAGAAAAAACTTATTTGGATGGCGATATTTGCCGCTTCGTCTTTATTGATTGTCGGGCTTCTTTCATTCTTGTTCTTCCCACGCGTATTCGGGTTGCCTTCTTGGTTAATTATTTGCTTCTTAGCTGTTTATATCACTTTTTTAATAACTGCTGTCATTTATAACAAAAATAGTTTTCAATTTATTTCTGTTATTTCCAATTTAATTCTGTTCTCTATTATTACCTCCATCATTTTATCTTTTTATATTGATAAGAAAGAGGCATACAACCGCAAAGAGTTTGTTTCAAGATTAATTTTCGATAAAGAATCTTTCAATCAAGGAGATAGTACTAGCCGCTCTCTCGTCAATGAATCATATAACGATATTTATTCAGCGAGCAATCCTCCCACTTTTGGGTGGATATGTAAATCCAAAAAATACATCAACCGAGCTTATATTAATAACTACGCCAAGCAAACGACTTTCTATTCATTTGCTTATTTTGTTAATAATCACTTGCTTGACCAATATGGGCATTATGATTACAAGTTGAATGCCAAAGATTATCTTAGACAAAAGGCTATTCAAAATCCCGATTTAGACTATGTCGTTATCCGCGATTATCAGCACTACATTTATCCTATCAGTGATAATGAAGTCATTATTATCAGTCAAAAAGAAGATTCAAAATTTCGTGTGGTCTCTGCTTTTTCTTTTTTCTTCATTATTTATACTTTTTATTATTTTATTATCTTCCTGCTCAGTCGCGTATTCATTAAGATGAAACACCGCACTTATTCGTTGTACAATCGTTTGTTGTGGACTTCTCTTGCCGTATTATTATTTATCAGTTTAATTGTATGCCTTTTGTCCCTTCATTATTATTTTAAGCGTGCCGATGATGACAGGCGAGAGCATGTGATGGACAAGATGGCGGCGATGCAGCTATCCTTTATCAAGCATGCAGGTACTTTTGAAGATATTATGCTGGATACCAACAACCTTGCTTCGGTGGATGATGCCATTGAGCATTTAGCGAATACTTTTTTGGTTCATGTTAATGTTTATGACAGCTTAGGGAACATTCTTTTTTATTCGGATAAAACGACGCCCAAGTCACATGACCCACTTCCGGCTCCTATTCTGGCGCATTTCAAACAAGACTATTCTTACTATTTTTCGGAAACTTATGATAATAATCTTTCTGTTTTTAGCATTTATAAAACGCTGACTGATAGACGTGGGCGTATTATTGGATATATTGATATCAACGATGTAAAAAATCGTTATGCGCATGAAATCTATATGTCTTCATTGATTTCTAAATATTTGCGATTATACTCCATCATTATTTTCTTGTCAATTTTTGCTTCATGGCTGATTTATTATTTCGTTTCCAAACCGATGGGTTATATTCGGGTTGCTTTGTCAAACAAAGGGAAACGCAACAATCCGATTAACTTGAAATGGAGTGAAAACGATGCGATCGGGAAGCTAATTCGTGAGCATAATCGAATGGTAGATGAGTTGAGAATTAATGCCGAGTTGCTTGCCAAGTCGGAACGTGAAACCGCGTGGCGCGAAATGGCACAGGAAGTCGCCCATGAGATTAAGAATCCGCTTACCCCGATGAAGCTCAAAATGCAAATGTTGGAACGCGCTTGGCGAGATCAACGCGATGACTTCGATACTCGAATAAAAAATGTCTGCCAACTGATACTCGATCAAATTGACGTACTGAGCGAGGTGGCAGATACCTTTTCGGAATTTGCAGTCACGCAGCAAAGCTTAAACACGATGGAGAATCTTCGTGATATTCTTCAAGAGGAAGAAAAAAGAATTCAGAATAACTTGAATACACAATTCATCTTCGATTACGATAAAAGTAAAGATTATCACGCATCGGTGGATAAGAAATTATTCAAACTCATGTTATTCTATTTGATTAAAAATGCTGAACATAATCGACGCGAAGATGGAAAATTGAACGTAAACATCAAACTGCAACATGATACCAATGATAAATTCTGGTTGCTTACTTTTGCATCAAACGACCGCGGTTTAGATGATGCTGATATTTCAACCGTCTTCAGTGTCAAGTTCTCTGAAGGAAACTGCGGTCATAGTTTATGCCTGCCTATCGTTAAAAATATTGTGGTTGGCTTATGCGGCGAAATAGAATTCACCACCGAAAAAGACAAAGGTACTGAATTTCGTATTCGCATACCCAAATTATAAATCATGACCTCTCCTCCTGTTTTTAAAGAAATTACCATTGATGATGTTGATTTTTTAAGAAAAAATATTATTAATCAGCACTTTAATTGTGATTGGGCGATTGCTAACATTTTTTGTTGGCAGGATTTTTATCACGTGGAATGGTGCTTTTTGTTAGATCACATCATCATTCGTCTTCATGTTCATGGCAGTAATGCCATCGGATATATGCTTCACCCCGTTGCAGATACACCGCAGTTGACGCTCATTATCGACTTGCTGACGCAAGATGCCGCTGCCTATGGACAGCCCTTGCGACTGTTGAGCCTCTCCAAAGATGAATGTAATATGATCAACCATTGCGCTCGCGATCCCTTTTTCTTCGATAATAATCGCGACTATGAAGATTATATTTATCTAAGTGAAAATCTAAAAACATTAAGAGGTTCCCAATATGCTGCTAAAAGAAATCACGTCAATCAGTTCTCTTCACATTATTCATATTCTTATCAACCATTAAGACCTAATCAATTAGATGAGTGCTTGCGTTTAGAAAAAATGTGGCTTACCAAGCACTTTGCTCATGAAACTAAAATGACGGCAGAACAAAAAGCCATTCAGTATGCTTTTCAACACTTTGACGAACTTAACCTGATCGGTGGGTCTTTATATGTAGGGGATCAGCTAATTGCTTTTACTTATGGGTCAGAAATAAATGAACAGACTTTTGGCGTCCATATTGAAAAAGCCGATACTGAGTATAAAGGAGTTTACTCTGTTATTAATCATTTATTTGTCAATCATTTACCTGAAAAATATGTTTATATCAACCGCGAGGATGACATGGGATTGGAAGGATTGAGAAAATCAAAATTGTCGTATTATCCTTATCTAATGGAACCCAAATACACTGCGTTGAAAAGCGATGCAATGATGCACGCTATCATTAACATTTGGACGCAATGTTTTGAAGATGAGTCCGATTATGTTACTACTTTCTTGGTTCGTTACTATATTCCTGAAATTGCAATTTTGCGGAAAGTAAACCACATATTTGCGGCTATGATGTTTATGATTCCGTTTGACAGCGAATTAGGCAAAGTTTTCTATATTTTTGGGGTTGCCACTTTGCCGGATTTTCGCCACCAAGGATTGGCTACGTCCATGCTCAATGAAGCGATCTTGCGCTGTAAAGAGCAAAATGTCAATTACCTGTTCCTCATCCCGGGAAATGAATCACTAAAGACTTTTTATGCAAATTTCGGTTTTGAAGATGTCAATCTTCCCGTTGAATTTATGGTTGATTTTGATTTTGGAACGGGGAATCCGGAAAAGAATAAAGCAATGATTTTGCGGTTAAAAGATTCCAGCATCCCTTTGCCGGACACCCTACATTGCAAGCTCTTTTAAGTTGATAAAGTATTACAATCTTATATTATTTGACAATACTTCCCTCTTTGACCGGCTTCTGCGGTTGCAGTAAACTGAGTTCCCCATTGGCATTTTCTGCCATTAGCACCATGCCGTGGGAAGCCACTCCTTTGATCTCCTTGGGCGCCAAGTTGATGAGCATCAACACTTGTTGTCCGACTAATTTTTCGGGTTCATAATATTCTGCAATACCCGAAATAATTTCGCGTACATCCACCCCTGTATTGACTTTCAGTTTGAGCAACTTTTTGGTTTTGGCAACTTTTTCGGCTTCCAAAACAGTGACCACGCGCAAATCCGTTTTTTGAAAATCTTCAAATGAGATTTCCTCTTTGGCCGGTTCGGCGACTTTTTCCATCATTTGATTATCTTCCTTGGTACGGTGCAATTTCTCAATTTGGGCATTCACTTGCGCGTCTTCGATTTTTTCAAACAACAATTCCGGTTCATTGACTTTATCGCCGGCTTTTAACAAATCGATTCTGCCGCCATCTTGCCAATGATGAGTGTCAATATTCAAAATTTTCTGCAATTTTTCCGAAGTAAAGGGCAAAAACGGTTCGCATAAGACGGATAAACATGCACAAATTTGCAATGAAAGGTGCAAAATAGTTTTGACAGCTTCCGGATTTTCCTTTTGTTTTTTCCACGGTTCGGTTTCTGTCAGGTATTTATTGCCCAACCGTGCCAAATTCATCAACTCGGCTTGTGCTTCACGAAAACGATATTTCTCAATAGAGTCGCCGATGATGCGCGGAAATTCGGAAATCTTGCGAATGGCTTCTTTTTCCAAGTCGGATAAATTTCCCATTTCGGGAATGATTCCGTTATAATATTTATGGGTCAGCACGACGGTACGATTGACAAAATTTCCAAAAATTGCCAATAATTCGTTATTGTTTTTGGCTTGAAAATCGCTCCATGTAAAATCTGCATCTTTCGTTTCCGGAGCAATAGAGGTGAGCGTATAACGAAGGGTATCTTGTTTATTATTAAATTCTTGTAAATATTCGTGCAACCAAACTGCCCAATTCCGGGATGTTGAGATTTTGTCGCCTTCCAAGTTTAGGAACTCGTTGGCGGGCACATTTTCGGGTAAGATGTAAGACCCTTCTGCTTTGAGCATGACAGGAAAGATAATGCAGTGGAAAACGATATTGTCTTTTCCGATAAAGTGAACTAATTGACTATCATCGGATTTCCACCATTTTTCCCAATCTTGTTGATGTTCTTTTGCCCACTCCTTGGTAGCGGAGATGTAGCCGATGGGGGCATCAAACCAGACGTACAGTACTTTGCCGGCGGCATCTTTCAGTGGCACTTGCACGCCCCAGCTGAGGTCGCGGGTGACGGCGCGTGGGTGCAATCCTTGTTCTATCCACGATTTACACTGTCCATACACATTGATTTTCCAATCGTCTTTATGTCCTTTCAAAATCCACTCTTTGAGCCAATCTTCATATTCATTCAGAGGGAGATACCAATGTTTGGTCTCTTTTTGAACGGGGGCATTACCGCTTAAGGTGGATTTCGGATTAATCAAATCGGTTGCATTTAAAGAGGCACCGCAAGCTTCGCATTGGTCGCCGTAGGCTTTTTCGTGATGGCAATGCGGGCATTCACCGGTAATGTATCGGTCTGCCAGAAACTGTCCGGCTTCTTCGTCATAGTATTGTAAACTCGTCTTTTCCAATAACTTACCGGCTTCGTATAATTCAGTAAAGAAGTGGGCGGCAGTTTCGTGGTGGGTAGAATTGGAGGTGCGGGAGTAGATGTCAAAGGAGATACCCAAGGATTGGAAGGAGTCTTTGATTATTTGATGATAGCGGTCAACAATGGCTTGAGGGGTCGTATGTTCTTTACGCGCTTTGATGGTAATTGGCACGCCATGTTCATCGGAACCACCGATAAACAGCACCTCTTTTTGGTTATCACGAAGGTAACGCGCGTAAATGTCGGCAGGAATATAAACGCCGGCTAAGTGACCGATATGAACCGGACCGTTAGCATAAGGCAATGCAGATGTGATGGTATAGCGGGCTGTTTTATTCTCTTCCATTGTTTTGTTTATAAATGACTTACAATTAGTATAAGAAACTTAACAAGACACCTGCCGCGATGGCGCTACCAATGACTCCAGCAACATTCGGACCCATGGCGTGCATCAGCAGGTAGTTCGTTTTATCGGCTTTCATACCTTCAATGTGGGAGACTCGTGCACTGTCGGGAACGGCAGAAACACCCGAATTTCCAATGAGCGGGTTGATTTTGTTCCCCGGTTTTAAGAAAAGGTTGAAAAATTTTACAAAAGAAACTCCTGCGGCGGTCGCAAATATGAATGAAATCGCGCCTAAAACGAAAATCAATACGGAATCCAATTTCAGGAAAGTGGTTGCTTGTGTGGAAGCTCCTACGGTAATACCGATAAGAATGGTAACAATGTCGATGAGCGGACCGCTGGCAGTATTTGCTAAACGTTTAGTAACACCGCTTTCTTTCAACAAGTTACCAAAGAAAAGCATACCTAACAGTGGAAGTCCGGTAGGAACGAGGAATGCGGTCAGCAGAATACACATAATCGGGAACAATACTTTTTCGCGGTGAGAAACCACACGTGGGGGACGCATTCTGATAAGACGTTCTTTCTTTGAGGTCAGAAGCTTCATGATAGGTGGTTGAATAACAGGCACTAACGCCATATAAGAGTAGGCTGAAATGGCGATGGCACCCATCATGCTGGGAGCTAATTTTGATGAGATGAAGATCGCGGTCGGACCGTCAGCACCGCCAATGATTCCGATGGCACCGGCTTCCATTGGGGAAAACCCGATTGCCAAAGCAATGATGTATGCCGCAAAAATACCGAACTGCGCAGAGGCACCTATTAATATTAATTTAGGGTTGGAAATCAGTGCTGAGAAATCAGTCATGGCTCCGATACCTAAAAATATCAAAGGTGGGTAAAGTCCTTTTAAAACGCCGAAATAGAGGTAGTTAAGAACAGAACCCGATTCATAAACGCCTACTTGCAAACCGTCTGTAAACGGGATATTCCCCAAAATAATACCAAAGCCAATGGGAATCAGCAATAGGGGTTCATATTCTTTAATGATGGCAAGAGCGATAAAGATCGCGCCAATGCAAATCATAATGAGGTGTCCCAACTCTGCATTGGCAAACCCCGTGTAACTCAAAAACTGTCTGAGACCTTCCATAAACCCGTTTTCCGCATTTAACTGAAACAGACCCGATAGTAGAAAACTATTCATAATTATTTGTTTATAAGTAAATTAATAAAAATCTATCGTTGTTATTCATTTGGATTTTCGCACAGTTCGACTAAAACGCCGCCGGTACTTTTCGGGTGAAGGAAGCCAATAAGCAAACCTTCTGCGCCGTTGCGCGGGGTTTTATCAATCAAACGAACTTCCTTTTCTCCCATTTCAGTCAAGGCAGCTCCGACTTTATCAACACTAAAAGCAATGTGATGCACGCCCTCACCTTTTTTTTCAATAAAGGCGGCAATAGGGCTATCATCGGAAGTGGCTTCCAACAGTTCTATTTTGGTTTGTCCCACTTTAAAAAAGGCAGTCTTTACCTTTTGTTCTGCAACTTCTTCGGTCGCATAACATTTTAAACCCAATGTCTGTTCATAATAAGGAATTGCCGCTTCCAAGCTCTTCACTGCGATTCCAATGTGCTCTATATGTGATATTTCCATAGGTGAATTTTTTTTTCTTTAAGACTGCAAAGATAGTATTTTTTTCATTCGATACCGATCTGTTCGATAAATAATTTCATTTAATGGATGCCTTTTTTGCATTTCCCGTTATTGAATAAATTTGGGCTATAAAGTAAACTGTTTGTTTTCGTAATGAACTTTTTAAATATTATAAAAGAGAATAGTGCTCTTCGGTAAATTGATTAAATACGGTTTCATCAACATAACGAAGTCTCTTACACTACTATGTTTGATTTTTTCAACTTATCTTTATCTTGCCAAAAAACTGATTTAGCCAATGAGCGCAACAGGCAAATTTGTTTGCTTATGCCGAACTGCAAGGAAGAAATTTCGATTAAAATTTGCAAAAGAAACGCGCTTTGCGAAAGCGCGGCATTTGTGGCTTCGATCAGACATATTGCTTCTTTCGGACAAGCCACCCACCTTGGCAATAGTGATGGCTTTTATTCACAGGACAGCAATAAAGCGATAATTATTAATTTAACTATTTATTAATTATAGGTATCATTGTAGCAGAGTAATGAGAAATGGACAATAAAATTGAACAGATGGTTGCTTATTCTTTCGTCGTTTCCCACAAAAGTTTCACGGCGCGAATTTGATTGTAGGTCAGATTCCCTTCCATGGCGCTGAAGATAGCACCGGTAGTTTCGCCCAAGTCTAATAATTTGATAACTAATTCAGCTTGTTCGTCATCAATAAAAAAACTGCGGGCGACCTCGCCCGTGGCGATAAATTTTAATAAATGTCCCTCTACGGTTGCTTGTGCCAATTTTCGTGTTTCCATCATTTCTTCCACACTCATTCCCTTACGATACAATTCTAATGTCAGATTGGGTGATGGAATTTTGCCGATGCTGTTTTTCCTTACGTTAGGGTAATCATCGGGCATTTTGTCGGCATCTTCCTGCATGAAAGGATCTTGGAATTTGATGGTGAAACGCGGAATTTTGAAATTGTCTTTTAATTGGTGATATTTTTCAATGGAGAAATCATTTTTAATGCCGGCAATCAAGTGCTTTTTCAGGGATAGTTCCGTAAAAACCATTTTCAAGGTTTCTTTGTATTCCTTGGCAACTTCCGAATTGTAAATCTCTGCCGGCGAATGAGTTGAAGTGATGATGATCTCTTTGAGTTGTGTAACAAAATAATCGGATGCAGCGCCAATCCGTTCTTCAATTTTAACGGGATTATGTTGTTGCGATAAATATTGGAGTTGAATGATGAACTTGTCTGCCACCGATTTTAAATCTTGCACTGATTGATGCAGTTTTTCAATGTGGTTTTTGCCTTCTTCGTTGATACTTTTGCTGTTTTTTTTAGCCAAAGAGAGGAAGCTATTGAGTAAACCTATCGCAAATTTGAAGTCGAAAACGGATTCCAAGAGATGTTCGGTATATTTGAGTTTGGCGGAGTTTAGTTTTTGGGTTAGTGTGTCGGTTGGTAATTTATTTTCGGCATATTTAACCACACATTTATTTATTTCAAGGCTTTCGCGATAGATTGGCGAGGTCAGGGCGATGCCTTCCAAACTTCTGCAACGGCTGAGGGCTACATATACCTGACCGGACGAAAAGGCGGATTCTGCGTCAATTATTGCTTTATCGAAAGTGAGACCCTGACTTTTATGAATAGTGATAGCCCATGCTAATCGGAGCGGAAATTGAGTAAAAGATCCCAGCTCTTCTTCCTCAATTTGTCCGTTGGTCTTATTGACGGTATATCTGATATTTCTCCATACTTCGAGGGAAACTAATATTTCATCAACATCTTCGCAGGCAACGTGGATGCCTAATTCGTCAATTTCGGTTATGACACCGATTTTCCCGTTGAAATATAGTCGCGGATAGTTATTGTCATTGGCAATAAACATCACTTTTGCACCCACTTTTAATTCCAAAACAGCATCATTCGGATAATTTCGTTCCGGAAAATCACCTTTTATGGTAGCTTTAAACTGATGAATTTTGCCCGAGATTTTGCTCATTTCCTCGCTGTTGATGCTATTAGCTTTTGCATTATGCGTGGTTAGTACGATATAATCTTCATGGTCTTCCAATTTAAAATCAGGCTGGTATCTGCTTTTTAGCAGGTTAAATCCATATTCCGTCAGTTTATTGTTGCGAACTTCATTTAATAATCGGATGAAATCGGCATTTTTTTGTCGGAAAATCTTATCCAATTCCACATAAATGGGTTGTTGTTGTTGTACCACCTGACTATGGAAAAAGAAGGGACTTGCGTAATAAGGTTCGAGTACCTTCCATTCTTCGGATAGGGCAACGGGCGGAAGTTGATATAAATCGCCGATATAGATCACTTGAACGCCGCCAAAAGGGTCGTTGGGGCGAAAGCGATGGTGTCGTAAAATGGTGTCAATGGCATCTAATATGTCGGCGCGCACCATGCTGATTTCATCGATGACCAAGATGTCTAATTCGCGGTATATTTTGCGTTTGATTCCTGATATTTTGGCTTTTTCCAAAAGATTATGCCGTCCTGCCGGTGTAGGGACGAAAGGGGTAAACGGCAGTTGGAAAAAAGAGTGTAAAGTAACCCCTTCCGCGTTGATGGCAGCTACGCCCGTTGGTGCGGTGATGGCGATCTGTTTGCGAGTGTTGTTTCGCAAATTTTTCAAGAAAGTAGTTTTACCTGTTCCGGCTTTGCCGGTGAGAAAGATGGACTCAGCAGTCGCTTCGCTAAACTCGTGAGCTAAGTCGTAGATAGGAGTGAGTTTTTCCATGAGTGAGCATTTTCATTGATGAGGAGTTATTTTTTCTTTTGAACAGAAAATCCGAATTTATTGATAATTTTTCCTAAGTTGTAGTAGTGTCCGTTGGAATAAGCGATAAGGTTGGCTCGTTCCAAGCGCATTTCTTTCGTTTTTTTGTCAAAGAGATTGTCATCTACATTGACCGCCACAATTTCTGCCAAGAACATGTCGTGAGAACCTAATGGAATAATCTCTTTGACCACGCATTCCAAATTGACGGGTGATTCGTAGATGAGGGGAGCTTGTACTTTTTGTCCTTTAACGGGGGTTAAATTGGTTTCCAAGAATTTATTGAATTTTTTTCCGGAACGTACTCCACACCAATCGGAAATTTCTGTCAATGACGATGGAACCAGATTAATAACAAATTCTTTATTTTTTTTAATAATCGGGTAAGAGTGTCTTTCGGGGCGCACGGAGATATAACACATTGGAGGGTCAGAGCAGACGGTTCCGCACCAAGCTACGGTCAGAATATTATACTCTTCCATGGTGCTGCCGCAGCTGACCATCACTACCGGCACCGGATTCAGCATGTTGCCGGGTTTGAGTTGTCGTTTGTCGTTTTTTTTGATGATATTATTATTCATTATCGCAAATATTTCGTTTATCAATTCCCCAAAGCAATTTTTCGCGAATGACGGAGTAGAAATCTGTTTTCAGAAGCCTAACGCTCTGAATTGTAAAATGTTCGGGAGTTATTGTCAGGGTTATGTTTGTTTTGAGGGGGGTACGTTGAGAGTCAATGGTGAGGATAAAATCATGATTTCTGCTTTCCACCTGAATTTTGATTTCGGAGCAGGAGGGCAGTACAATCGGGCGAACGGTGAGGCTATGCGATGCGATGGGGGTCAGTACAATGACATCTGTGTCAGGTGTCAAGATGGGACCGCCGCAGCTCAGCGAATAGGCAGTGGAACCGGTTGCAGTGGAAACTATCAGTCCATCAGACCAATAGGTGTTTACCTTTTCTCCATTTGCCCATACATGAATTGCCAAGATTGAATCTTCAGAATAGGGATGGATAGAAACGTCATTCAGTGCAAACGATGACGGGAATTGGAGGTCGGAATCTGCATCTACGTGAAGCAGAGCGCGATTGTCAATGGTGTATTCTCCTTTTTGAAGACCATAAAAAGATTCTTGAAAATTTGTTTTGTTGATGCCGGTTAAGAAGCCGATACGCCCCGTATTGATACCCAAAATGGGAATTTGAGAATCAGCGATGAGTTTCGCGGCATCGATAAAAGTACCGTCTCCACCAATAGAGAAGAGAAAATTGACGGATTGTTTTGTCAGTTGTTGTGAATTGGAAAAGACTCCCTGAATATCGTCAAGTTCTGAACTTGGAATATCTTTTTTTAGATTTTCAAACAACCAAACTTCTACATTCTCTTGGTGAAGAAAATGGATCACCTGTGTAATAAATTGTATGCCGTTATGGTCCGGAGTTCGGCTGTAGAGAGCAATTTTCATGGGTTGAGGCGATTAAGCCATTATTTATAGTCTTGAATTTCGATTTTTTGCTCTAAAATCATCAAAGCGTTCATGGCTAATGATTTCATTTCGTCCTCGCCGGGGAAAACTTCAACGGGGGCTATCCAGCCGATATATTTTTTGATATAGGCAACGATAGGTTTTCCGTAGGCGATGCCACCGGTAAGCAGAATGGCGTCTACTTTTCCTTCCAAGACGCTGGCATTTTCGGCAATTTGTTTACCTATTTGATAAGCCATGGCGCGTTCGATGAGGGTGGCATATGGATCGCCACTTTGCGCTGCTTTTTCTACGGCGTAGGCATCATTGGTCCCCAAATAAGAAACGAGACCGCCTTCGCCCACGATCATTTTTTTCATTTGCTCGTATGTGTATTTGCCACTATAGCAAGCTTTTATGACTTGGTTCATGGGAAGTGTTCCGGAACGTTCGGGTGAAAATGGACCTTCGCCGTCTAAGGCTTGATTGACATCTACCACTTTTCCTTTGCGGTGTGCACCCACGCTTACGCCGCCGCCCATGTGTGCTACGATAAGATTCAACTCTTCGTATGGTTTGTGAATCGATGCTGCGTAGGTACGGGCAATCGCTTTTTGATTTAAAGCATGAAAAATGGAGATCCTTTCAAAATTCTTGTTCCCAGAAATGCGGGCAAGGTCATCCATTTCGTCAACAACAACAGGATCACAGATAAAAGCTTCTTTTAATCCTATCATTTGGGCTAAACTGTCTGCTATCAGACCCCCTAAGTTGCAAGCATGAACGCCATTGTAACCACTCTGCAGGTGTTCTTTCATCAAATCGTTGACACGATAAACTCCCGATTGAATGGGCTTGATGAGTCCACCACGTCCCATGATGATTGCAATGGATTTTAAATCAATATTTTGTTCTTTTAATACGTCTAAAATGACTTGTTTCCGATAATCGTATTGGTCTGTAATATGGGCAAATTGTGACAACTCATCAAGGGAGTGTTTGATGTTTTGCGTAAAGCAATTGGTGGTTCCGTCATAGACGGCAATTTTTGTGGAAGTTGCTCCCGGATTGATAGCAAGTATAATTTTTCTCATTACAAAGATTTATTGATGATTATAATTTTTAATTATTTTGCGGGGGCCACCGGTTGATATGTGGAAATAGTGGCTATTTCACTGTAACCGGTTCCGGCGTTAGTGCATACGTATGCGCGGACATAATAAATGGTGTCCAATAACGGAGCAGGGTAGTTTAAGGTAAAATTGGTAGTCTCTACATCTTCCATGGAAATTACCGTAATAACATCTTCCCCTTTATAGGTCGGATTGGGCTTTAAACTGAAACAAAAACCCATCTCGTTGAAATATTTACAACCTCCATCATTGGTTACATCGGCTTTACAATCAATTAAACACGTATTCGGGTAAACGATAGGTGTCACTGACATATTGACGATGGCGGGCTCAAATTTGGTACAACCGTTGTTCATAATGCAAAAAACAACGAACAAAGAAGCAAGGATATATTTTTTCATATTTCAATTAATTTTGAGTGCAAAAGTAATAAAAAATGTGATACTACAACAATATTCATGAAATTTTACATGAATATTTAGTTACTCGAAATTTTTATGTAAATTTGCCGCAATTTTAAAAAAAGAAGAGTAATGAGTTTTTTCTCCATTTTTTCGAAAGAAAAGAAAGAAGAATTAAATAAAGGTCTTGAAAAATCAAAAGAGAGTTTTTTCGCCAAATTAGCCAAAACGGTCATCGGAAAATCGAAAGTAGATGAAGAGGTTTTGGATAATTTGGAAGAAGTTTTGGTTACCTCGGATGTTGGCGTGGCAACTACGTTGCGCATTATTGAGCGAATTGAAAATCGTGTGTCAAAAGATAAGTACTTGGGTACCGGTCAGTTGAATGCAATTTTGAGAGAGGAAATTGCCGATCTGTTGTTGGAAAACAATATCGAGAACGCGGGTGATTTTGAACTTCCCAAGCTGGGGCGTCCCTACGTAATCATGGTTGTGGGCGTAAACGGTGTGGGCAAAACGACCACCATTGGTAAGTTGGCTTATCAGTTTAAAAAGAAAGGCTATTCGGTGATGTTGGGTGCTGCCGACACCTTTCGCGCAGCCGCCGTTGACCAGCTGGAAGTGTGGGCAAAACGCGCCGATGTTCCCATCGTTACGCACAATATGGGCGCAGACCCTGCGTCCGTCGCCTTTGATACCGTTAAATCTGCTATTGACAATCATTGTGACGTTGTCCTGATTGATACTGCCGGCAGATTGCATAACAAAATTAACCTCATGCGCGAATTAACGAAGATTAAAACGGTTACCGGAAAGCTACTTCCCGATACGCCGGACGAAATTCTGCTCGTTCTGGACGGCTCAACCGGACAAAACGCTATCGAACAAGCCAAACAATTTACCGCCGCAACCGAAGTTAACGCATTGGCAATAACTAAGTTAGATGGTACCGCAAAAGGTGGGGTCGTCATCGGCATCTCCGACCAATTTAAAATTCCCGTTAAATACATCGGCGTTGGCGAGAAAATTGAACAATTGCAAGTCTTTGATCGCAAAGAATTTGTGGATTCCTTATTCCCCGAAAATCTTTAATTTCTTACTCTTTTCTTCACTTGGTTACCTCGTATTTCGTTACCTGTATTCGCCTTTCTAACGATGCTGCAATACTATAAATCGAGTTCCTTTGATCGTTGGGATTATTGCTGACATAACTCTTGGCTTGCGATGAGCCTTCGGCTTCTTTTATGATAACTAATTGATTATTAGCCTTTCCATTCAAAAATGGGAGAAAAATTCCGTTGTTATACTCACTTAGATAGTTTACAAAACTCTCAATTCTGCGCGACGAAAGTGCCAAGTTATAATCTGATTGATGGAGCGGACTTGCAAATCCGCAAATAGTGATGGTTACATTTTTCCCTTCTTGCAAATCTTTCCATAGATAATTGACCATGGTCTCCAATTTGTGAAATCCGCTTGCCACTGAATCTTCAAAAAAACGCAGAATCGTTTGCTCCGCCGCTTCTTTTTCTTCATTTTTTAATCCTTTGGCATATTCTTTTATATATATTTCTTTTAAAGACAGATAATTAGACAATGTGTGGGCGTAGTTTTCGTTGGTAGTAGTTTGGGACGTGCGCGGGTTCGGTTCATCATTGTGAAAATAGAGTGTAACGGGCAGTAACAAAGTTATTTTCTCCTGATTGGTAAGCGTATCTATAGCAATCTCCGATGAATCTTTTTGCACGGAATCGCTTTTCTCCGAATAAAGCCAATGATAACAATAAATGTCATTACAACAAGTATCTGCATCTTGTTCGGGCGACTTTGGGCGGTTGGATGAAAAGTAACCATCTGAATTACAAGGATTAACAGTAAAATAAAAGTCATTGGCAGTTGAGTTAATGGGAACTCCGATATTGGTGGGGGGTGTCCATTGGCTCAGTGCGCCGGTTGTGTAAAAGATGTCGAAGCCGCCAATCGTCAGATGTGTTCCATCAGAACTGAAATAGAGTCTTTTTTTTGTAGTATCGTAAAATGGTGAAATCTCACTGTCGGGTGTATTGACGCTATTGCCCAAATTGATGGGATCATCGAAATGATTATTACGCAAAATCGAGTACCAAATATCCAATTCCCCATATCCATTGGGACGATTTGAAACGAAGTACAATGCACTATAATCTTCATATTCAACTAAATGTGGTTGTGTGGTGGTGGTGCCGGGTAAATTTATCCGTCGATTCAGTGGCTGCGCTTTTTCCCATTTTCCATTTTTATTTCTGCTCTTCCAGATAGTACATTCCAAGTTTTTAGTTGAACTTCGCAGGCAGCGTGAAAAGAACATTGAACTTTTATCCTTGCTTAGTGTGAAATTACAGTTGTAGTATTGTTCGTCATTGATGGCGCGAGGCAGCGCAATAGGGCGCGAGAAACCGCTGATAGTCAGTGATGATTGGTAGATGCGGGTAGACCAAAACTCTTCAAAGATATTACCAAAATCCTCTGAACTTTCAGGGCGCAGCGAAGAAAAATAGAAAATGGAATCTGCTGTCAGTGTTCCGTTGTATTCCGAGTAAGGGGTATTGATAATTTCCGACAGTGACCGAATGTCGACCGGCAGAGTGTCCGT
Source organism: Bacteroidales bacterium (assembly GCA_023229985.1). GTDB lineage: Bacteria > Bacteroidota > Bacteroidia > Bacteroidales > WCHB1-69 > UBA1756. Next base: position 29,969 of record JALNYF010000009.1, read on the forward strand.
TTTGATAAAAGCTATTTGTTCCTCTCTATTATTATCTATATCAATCTGTTGCGAAAATATCATAGATATTGGCAGTAGAGTGATCATTAAAAATAATAGGATTTTCTTCATTTTTTTACATTATTTCGAAAGGGCATGGTTCATTTCCGATTTTTCGGACTTTTGCTCTTTTAAATATATATGAAATAGAGATTTCAAATCCGCCGCGGGCTTTACTTGCCGGCAACAAAGAAGAAAAATTCAGATCATAGCTTAATCCTGCTCTTATATTTTCCCACTGTACGATCGCGGAAATAATCAGGGCATCTCCCCAGCGGTAAAACAGTCCGCCACCCGCAGCAAAGCGGTTGCTGTAAGGATTTCGGTAATGTTCATATTCAAAATTCGTGCCTATTGTAATTTCGCGATATTGATTTTGAAAAGCCGTATAAATCATTGGTGAAAGACAATAATCATCGGCGATGGCGATTTTTGAGATGAAGTAAGCCAATGTTTTCATGGGAAGGACGCTTGCGGCGTCATAAACAGAGATGTTGGGTTGGGTTAAGTGATTGACGCTCACGCCGGCGGTATAAGAATTTCTTTTGTTGGGGGTTAGGCTCCACGTTAATCCGGCACCGCAATCAAAAAAAGAAAATTTTTCTTTGCCGAATGTTTCGGTTATCGGATTCGTCGGATTAAAAACACCTAATTGATATTGTTCGTCGAATGTCAATTTGTCATATTCGAGGCTTCTTTGCATCAACCCGCCGTAAAATCCCAAACTCAACTTATTTTTATTCTTCCGGTCAAGGGCCTTGGTGTAGGAGATGGTCAAACAAGCCTGCAGTGTTGAGTAGCGCGAGTCGCCCGCATTATCCGAATTAAGAATGACGCCCATTCCGATTAATTGCCGTTTTCCGTTGCTTTTATAGACCGGCGCATCGAAGGAGCCGGAGAAGCTGACGAACGGTTTGGTAACTGCCAGCCACTGTGTTTTTTGGTTGAAGGCGACGCGAAACAGACCGTCGAAGGCACCGGTGTGGGCAGGATTCAGATAGAGTGGGGCAGTGCTAAATTGCGAGTAATGAATATCTTGTCCCATTGAAGAAAACATTATCGACAAAAAGGCAAAAAATAAAATGACGTAGCGATACTTTTCTTTCCAACAATTTTTTAAAAAGCGGCGCAATTCGTTCTCGCGTGGGTTGTTTTGCGGTTCGTAGAATTTTTTTCCGCTGATATTTACGGGCAGAAACTCTTGTTCAACGAAATTTCCGTCAAAGTTATGTGCATAACGATAATTATCGCTGTAGCCGATCTCTTTCATCAATTGCGTGGGAGCATTCCGCAAATGGAGTGGCACGGGCAGGTCGCCGGTTTTCATGACCCACTCATGCGCCTCTTCAATTGCCATATATGCGGCATTACTTTTCGGAGAAGAAGCTAAATAGGTAACGGTTTGTGATAAGATGATGCGTGCTTCGGGCATTCCGATTTGGTGTACGGATTGGAAGCAGTTGTTGGCTAACAAAAGAGCATTTGGATTGGCGTTCCCGATGTCTTCTGCTGCCAGAATAATCATTCTTCTTGCGATAAAAAGCGGGTCTTCGCCGGCGGTCAACATCCGTGCCAACCAATAAACTGCTGCATTGGGGTCGCTGCCGCGGATGGACTTGATAAATGCCGAAATAATATCGTAATGATTTTCGCCTTTTTTGTCGTAAATAACCAAATTTTTCTGAATGATTTTCAGAACACGTTCATTGGTTATCCGAATGACCCCATTTTCAGGAGGGATAGTGTTGACGACCAATTCAATCGCATTAATCAGCTTTCTGGCGTCGCCACCGGAGATTCGGAGCAGTGCTTCGTTTTCCGCAATATCGACTTCCAGTTGCATCATCGTTTCCAAATAGTTTTTGGCGTGGTCGATGATTCTTTCTAAATCGCTCTTTTCCAAGTTTTTAAGAATATAAACCTGACAGCGGGAAAGAAGTGGAGAGATCACTTCAAACGATGGATTTTCTGTGGTGGCACCAATCAGCGTTACGACGCCTTGTTCCACGGCACCCAGCAATGAATCTTGTTGAGATTTGGAAAAACGGTGAATTTCATCTATAAAAAGAATGGATTTTTGAGAATCGTTTTTTGCTTTATCTATAACGTCTCTAATATCTTTAACACCCGAATTGATGGCACTCAGCATATAAAATTGAGCCTTGACCAATTGAGCGATGAGGAGTGCCAGCGTAGTTTTGCCCACCCCGGGAGGGCCCCATAAAATCATGGAGTGCAAATTCCCGTTTTCGATCGCGTGACGCAGTATGGCACCTTCCCCCATTAAATGAGATTGTCCAATGTAATTGTCCAAATCCTTTGGTCTCAATATTTCTGCTAACGGTTTTTGCACGGTGAACGATATTTATCAAAAAATCAAATTCATAACTCTGTTTTTAAGAACTTTGTACAATGCAAAACGCATTGGTCGCATACGGTCAATTCTCCATTCAAACGTTTCCGAATCATCTCTTTATAACGAGTTTGGAGACTCTCTATTTTTATGTAATTAGCTATTTCATTGGCAAATGCAAACATCAGCAGCATACGGGCATTCCGTTCGCAGATACCGCGGGAACGCATGTAAAAAAGCGCTGCATCATCTAATTGTCCGACTGTCGTACCATGATTACATTTTACATTGTCGGCGTAAATTTCCAAGAATGGCTGTGAGGTAATGCGGGCTTCGTCGGTCAAGGTTATATTTCGGTTGGTTTGCGATGCTAATGTGCGTTGTGCATCCGGTCTGACTATAACGTGACCTTTAAAATTGGCAATGGCTTCATCATCAGCAATACCTTTGTATAGCTGATAACTTTCGCAATCCGGAACTTGATGGTCGATAAATATTTGACTATCAACGTGTTGTTGCTTATCAACCAAGTATAAACCGTAGAGTTTGGCAGATGCAAAAGGCGCTGTTAAGTTTACATCAATTCTATTTTTCAGAAATCCGGCGTTAAAAGTCATGGCATTGGAATAGAAAGAGGAATGGCTTTTCTGAATGACGTGAACATCGTTAAATAGCAAAGAATCAGGGTCTTTATTTTCCATTTTGTAATAAAAAAGCTCCGAGTTTTCGGACAGATGTATGTCGGTCGCATTGTTGATAAAACTTTTTTGATAATGGATGGAGTCATCGCATTGTACGAAAGTGAGTGATGAATTTTTCCCCAAAACAATCATATTTCTGTTATTAATCAACAAATTTTTGGCAGTATCTATCAATGAAATGAGTTGAATGGGTTTTTCAACAATAAGATTATCAGGTACATAAATAAAAAGCCCGTCATTAAAGAGCATTTTATTCATGGCGAACATTTCGTTTTTCTTGTCGCGGTTATTAGTGGTTAAATAGGGGAGTACGAGTTCCGGGAATTGTTTCAGAGCTGCAAAGATGGAGCCGACAATCAGTCCGTCCGGAGAAACGACCAGAGGTTGGTGATCGTGAACGAACCAGCCGTTGAGGAAAACGGACATTTGCGTGTCAATATTTTTTACTTTGCATTTAAAATATTCTTCCACAGGGCGATATGTTGGAGGCTGTAGTTCTATTTGGTAAGAAGTAGCATCTAAGTGTTGAAGGGATTCTAATCTTTTGTCGTGCTTCAGCAAGGAGGAAAAATCGATTTCGTCAAAATACTCTTTCCCTTTTTCGCGGAGGCGAAGGATGGTTTTATTTTCGCAATCGGGGAGTTGCGCTTTAGTGTCGGAGTAAATTTTTTGGATAAATTGGCTAAATTCGGTCATATTTATTGCTTTTTGCGCTGTTCATATTCTGCTTTAATCCAATCGTAACCTTTTTCTTCCAATTCCAATGCAAGTTCTTTGGGTCCTGATTTTACGATTGTTCCGTCGAAGAGTACGTGGACAAAATCAGGGACGATATAGTCTAACAGGCGTTGGTAGTGAGTAATGACAATAGAAGCGTTATCGGGGCTTTTGAGTTGGTTAACGCCGTTGGCGACAATACGTAAGGCGTCAATATCCAATCCTGAATCGGTTTCGTCCAAGATTGCCAATTCGGGTTCGAGCATTGCCATTTGGAAGATTTCGTTTCTTTTTTTCTCTCCGCCGGAGAATCCTTCATTGACCGACCGGTTGCTTAGTTTTTCCGTCAGTTCCACAATTTTTTCTTTTTCTTTCATCATTTTCCGAAATTCTATTTCGGTCAGTGGCTGGAGTCCGCGGTAACGGCGGATTTCTTCCAATGCGGTTTTCATAAAGTTGGTAATGCTGACGCCGGGAATTTCCACCGGATATTGGAATCCGATAAAGATGCCTTCGCGGGCGCGGTCTTCTATGGGCATTTCCAAAAGATTTTTCCCTTTGTAAGTAATGGTGCCGGCGGTCACATCAAAAATCTCTTTTCCTGCAACTACGGATGCCAGCGTACTTTTTCCGGTTCCGTTAGGTCCCATGATGGCATGTACTTCGCCTTTTTTAACTTCTAAATTGACACCCTTCAATATCTCTTTTCCCTTGATTGAAACGTGTAGGTTTTCTATTTTTAGCATAGTTTCAGATTTTCTGTAATTTGTGCAATTATTTTGTCGGTTTGTATTTTTAATTGTTGTCGTTGAGGATTTTTTATCAACTTTTCTTTCAGATGCACCTGTTTATTGTTGGCGTAGCATTGTCCGGTCACGTTCAAATCCGTTGTGAGTGCCAAAAAGAGCATCGTAGCAGCACCGGTTTTCGGTTTTTTGATGATGGGGCGGAAGAACCAATCGCACATTTTGTCAATTATCACATTTCCCATGCGGATGATGTTCGTACTGACGATTCCCGGGTCGGCGCAATTCACCGCAATTCCGCGACTTTTCAACTCTTCTGCAGCATCTAAGGTAAAATAGAGGAGTGCCAACTTGGAATTGGAATAAGCAGTAAAACGATTAAAGTGCTTAATATCAACTGCTTCAAATAGTTTATCCGAAATTTTCCCGTAACGATAGGTGAGCGAAACCATATTGACGATACGGCTTCCGTGCGGCATCAGCTCAACTAATTGTTTAGTTAAGTAGTAGTGTCCCAAATAGTTAACGCCAACTGTATTTTCAATTCCGTCTTTTGTTGGTTCAGGGTAGTGGCATAATGTGCCGGCATTGTTGAGCAGCAAGTCCACGTGCGAATATCTGTTCTTGATTTCTTGCACGAAATGGTTGATAGAGAGGAAAGAAGCAAGGTCTAATTCAATTACGCTGATGGTTTGATTGAATTGTTGGTTTAGTTCGTTGCAGATGGATTGAGCTTTCTTGATGTCTCTGCAAGCCATTACGACTTCGTAGCCTGCATGAGCCACAGCCTTGGTATGTTCTTGACCCATACCGCCATCGGCACCGGTAATAATAGCGATTTTTTTCATTATTTTTTTGCCGGAAGTCCTAATATTTGGCGGGCTTCAGCAGGATTAGCGATTTCGCGACCCAATTCTTTTGCCATACGAACTACCTTGGCCACGAGTTCGCCGTTCGATTTTGCCAAGACGCCTTTAGAAAGATAGACATTATCTTCGAAGCCGACGCGTACATTTCCGCCGTCAATGATTGCCATCATAGCTACGGGGAACTCATATCTGCCGACACCGGCAACGGTGTAGGTAGAGCCTTCAGGAATGCTGCCGCGCAGGAAGGTAAAATCGCGAATGTCGCCACCGATACCGCCATTTACACCCATGACAAAGTCAAAATGAAAAGGTTTTTGGATAAACCCTTTTTTAGCTAACCGTAGAGCCATTTCAATCATACTTTTGTCAAAAACTTCTAATTCCGGTTTGATGCCTCGTTCTATCATTCTTTGTGCAAAATGCTTAATCGTATTCTCGGTATTAGTAAAGACATCATCGCCTCCAAAGTTGCAGGTTCCGCAATCCAAAGTGGCCATTTCAACTTCTAATTCCGTCGGTTGCAGGCGTTCGTCATTGGTCATTCCGACAGCACCGCCGGTAGATGGAAGAATGATAACATCGGGGATTACTTTATAAATGGCATCAATACACTCTTTAAAACGGTTTTTATCTTGGGTGGGGGTGCCATCATCGTAGCGGACGTGTAAGTGAATAACACTCGCGCCGGCATCATAAGCCGATTTCGCTTCACGTACAATTTCTTCTACCGTATAAGGAACGGCAGGATTATGCTCTTTTAAAACTTCGGCTCCGCAAATTGCAGCCGTAATAATCAATTTTTCCATTTTTATTCTGTTTATATTATTGTTTTATTGACATTTTGTCACTTAATTTGCAAGGTGCAAATGTACATGATTTTTTTGGATTAGCCTTTATTTATTCAAAAAACAATTCTTTGTCTCTTTTTTTTAGAATTTATAAAAGGAAGTCAACATTAAGCCGACTTCCTTATCAACAATATAAACAATCAATTCTTTCGAATTAAATTGCCATGAATAAAATTATCTTACTGTAAATAAGTATTTTATACTTAAAATTGTCTCGTTGCTGCAAAAGTTTCCAGATTTTGAAAAGCAAGACACAATCTATCTTTACAAGAGATAAACAATTTGCAAAAATACAATTTTATTTATTCCCAGAATCGTTTGAATCGAAATAAAATCAGTTGATACATACATCCTTGCTTAAATATTTGTAACTTTGCCGCCAATTTTTAAAACAGACAAAGGGATGAAACGTTATTATTTTTTTCTAATCATTTTATTGACATTTAGCAGTTTACGCGCACAAACGCCCGAAGAGTTTTCCATTTTTTTAGATGAAATCAATGGGGATAGTTTGCGCGAAACCGTTGCGGATTTACAAAACTTCGAAACACGGTTTTGTTTGCGTGAGGGTGGCAATAAAGAAGTGGCAGAATATATTGTTCAAAGACTTGAAAACTACGGAGTTAATGCAGAGATTGATTCTTTTTATGTGCAAGATGGCCACTTTTGGCTCTCCGGTGATTTTAGTTCTTGGTTCTACAATGTTAAAGGTACACTCGCGCCTGCGCAATCATCTGATTCTATTGTTATTATAGGTGCTCATGCAGATGCCATTGCAACGGACGCAAATTATAATCTGTTGCCACTTTGCCCGGGTGCTGATGATAATGCATCCGGCGTGGCCGTTATGATTGAAATGGCTCGTATTATCCACCAATTCAACTTGCTGCCAAAACATCATATCCATTTTATGGCTTACGATGCAGAAGAAATAGGCTTGGTGGGTGCGTATCACGATGCCGAAGCAAGAGTCAATAATCAGGAAAAAGTGGTGGTCATGTTAAACAACGACATGGTCTCTTATCAGCCCGATGATGATTGGAAACTGACTTTCCATTGGTATGATAATGCACAAGATATTTCGCAAAAAGCGGTCGAAGTTTGCGAAACTTATACTGATATAACTCCCGTGATCCCTGTCGGAGAGGATAATGATTTGAGACAAAACAGCGACAGTTATGCGTATGACCAAAACGGATTTAAAACTGTTTTTGCCATTGAGAATACCTTTTCTGCATACTATCACACTGAAAATGATTCCGTTCAATGGAATAATGCCGAATTTCATGAACATGTCGCACGTTACAACTTCGCCATGCTTTTCAATTACGGTTTTGCCAACTTGCAGACCTTATCACTTGACGACTATGCTTCATCAGCATCGGTTTTGGTTTACCCGAATCCTGCAAATGAGTCGGCCACCATTCAACTTTATTTGCCTGAACAAACGGACATTAACACTGTTATTACCGATATGAGCGGAAAAATAGTATGGAAATATGATAATAAGTCTTGTGCTGTCGGTATTTTTTATATTCACCTTGATTGTCAAAACTTTGCGAATGGGATTTATTTTTGCAAAATCTTTTCCAATAACAGAAATGAAACGATTAAGCTCATTATCAATCATTAAAAATGAAAATTGCCATTAAGATTTTATTATTGACAATAGGGGTGTCTGCATTTTTTATAGATTTACGAGCCGATACCATTACGCATATGCAATATAATTTATTGTATTATACTAATAATGGGGTGGAGGGTTGTAATGAAATGACCAATAATTTAGATGCAAAGGATGCCAATTTGAAAAAAATTGTCAAGTATGTTCAGCCGGATGTTCTGACTGTTAATGAAATAGGGAAAGAAAGCAGCTATGCCGACAGAATATTATACACTGTTCTCAATACTGATGGCGTGAATTATTACGGTTATTGTCCGGTAGTTTCCAATCCCAGCAGTTATATTACAATCGGCAATCGGTTGTTCTATGATACCCGAAAATTGGCGTTGAAAAGCAGTTTTTATGTACCTACGTCAGTTGGATATTTTAATGCCTATCGCATGTATTATCGTTCGGAAGGGTTGTCGCATGGCGATACAGCATTTATTACATTTATTGTATGTCATTTAAAAGCAGGGAGTTATGATGATAATGAGGAGGCGCGTTATACGCAAGTGCAGGCATTGATGAACAGATTGGAAAGTATAGGAGTTGCCGACAATTATGTATTATCCGGGGATATGAATTTATATACCGCTGAAGAAGCTGCTTATCAACATCTTATCCATAATAATAATAGTATGATTCGTTTTTTTGACCCGTTGGATCAAGAAGGGGCATGGGGAAGTAATTACAACTATCGCTTTTTGCACACTCAGTCGACACATAATAATGGTGCGGACTGTTTTTCCAGCGGCGGCATGGATGACCGTTTCGATTTAATATTGGTGTCCGGCAATATTTATTATAATCTTAATAAAGTTCAATCGTTGAATGAAACCTACCACGCGTTGGGACAAGACGGAAATCATTTCAACAGTTCGCTCATTGAGTCCTCTAATTCCGCCGTTCCCGCTAACATTGCCACGGCACTTTACAATATGTCGGATCACCTTCCAGTCATCATGCAATATGAAATTGACGCTTCTCTCTCTTTGGCTGATTTGGAACTTCCCAAATGGAATATCTTCGTTGAGAATCCGGTGAGTGACCGTTTACAGATCTCTATTGATAATCCGCAAAATGATATTTTCACTATTGAAATTTTCAGTATTGAAGGTCGCTTGTTGTATCATTCTAATCAAAGTTTTCAAAGTGGAAAGAATAATATTAGCCTTAATTTTACATTTACCCCGTCCGTTTATTTACTGAAAATTTCAGATTCTCAACACCATAGTATTCTCAAAAAACTGGTCAAATTTTGAATATAATCATCTAATTATTAAACTAATAACATATAATTCCTACTTCTTTTCTACCTACCACTAAAACTAAAACACTATGACCACTCAAGAAAAAAAAGCCGCGCTTTTTGCCAAAAATTGGGCAAACCGCGGAGATGAAAAATCGGAAACCCATAACTTTTGGATAGGACTTTTGCAAGAAGTCTTCGGCATTAATCATGCCCAAAATGTAATTCAATTTGAAAAACGGGTGCAGCTTGGGCACACCTCATTTATAGATGCTTACATCGCAAGCACGAATGTTCTTATCGAACAGAAAAGTATCGATATTGACTTAACGAAGCCGGCGAAACAGTCTGATGGAGAAATGCTTACCCCGTTTCAACAAGCCAAACGCTATGCCGGAAGTTTACCAAAATCGCAATTTCCACGCTGGATCATTACTTGCAACTTCCGCAGTTTTATGATTTATGACATGGAACATCCGACTGCCGAACCGCAACTCATTTTGTTGGAAAATCTTGAAAAAGAGTATTATAGATTGCAATTTTTGGTAGATATTGAAAAAGAGATAATACGCCGTGAGATGGAAATATCCATCAAAGCCGGCGAGATTGTCGGGAAATTGTATGATGAGATTCATACGCAATATCACGATCCGCAAGATGAGCACGTGCTCAAAAGTCTGAACATGCTTTGTGTGCGATTGGTATTTTGCCTTTATGCTGAAGATGCCAACATTTTCGGTCATCATACTCAATTTCATGATTTTATCCGACATTTCGCTGTTTCGGATGTACGCCGCGCGTTGATAGATCTTTTCAAAGTTTTGGATACAAAAATAGAAGATCGTGACCCGTATTTGGATAAAATTCTTGCCGATTTCCCATACGTTAATGGCGGTTTATTTTCAGACGAAACCATTGAAATTCCGCAATTTAATCAAAAAATAGTTGATTTGCTGTTGCATCAGGCGAGTGAGGATTTTAATTGGAGCGAAATCAGTCCCACTATTTTCGGTGCTGTTTTTGAAAGTACTTTGAATCCCGACACGCGTCGTAAGGGCGGAATGCACTACACTTCTATTGAAAATATTCATAAAGTAATTGACCCACTCTTTATGAATGACTTCCAAGCGGAGTTCGATAATATTTTGCGTATCTCCGTTACCAAAACGCGCACGATGGAATTGAGCAAATTTCAGAATAAAATCGCCAATCTCAGATTCCTCGACCCCGCATGTGGTAGTGGCAACTTCCTGACTGAAAGTTACTTAAGTCTTCGTCGTTTGGAGAACAAAATTTTATCGGAACTTCAGCAGGGACAAGTTGCCCTTGGCTTAGATGATGTTATCAAAGTCTCGATAAAACAGTTTTACGGCGTTGAAATCAATGATTTTGCGGTTACGGTTGCTAAAACGGCATTGTGGATTGCCGAAAGTCAGATGATGAAAGAAACGGAGGACATTGTTTCTATGGAATTGGATTTTCTGCCGTTGAAAAGTTATGCCAACATATTGGAAGGCAATGCGTTACAAATGGATTGGAGGTATTTGAGTCTTCCTAAAGAGAAAACGACCATTATTGCCAAACAGACCAATTTATTTTATCCTCCGCAGAGAAATCCAGTGGTTGTCACAAATGAGCCGGTTTTTCACTACAACGAGATAGATGTTTATACCGAAAATTTAAAAATAGAACCGGAAGGTGAGGAGCTGCAACCCGTTCATTATGATTACATTATGGGAAATCCACCGTTTGTGGGAGCCAGATTGATGAGCGTTTCTCAAAAAAATGATGTACTGAATATTTTTGGTGAAAAATGGAAAAATGTTGGGAATTTGGACTACGTGGGATGTTGGTATAAGAAGGCGATTGATTTCATTGAAGGGACGGACACTCGTTGTACTTTCGTTTCCACTAATAGTATTTGTCAGGGCGAGCAAGTCGCCAATTTATGGAAGCCGCTTTTCAATAAAGATTTTCATATTGATTTTGCTTATCGAACTTTCCGTTGGGACAGTGAGAGTGAAAGTAAGGCACACGTACATTGTGTAATTATCGGATTTTCAGCTAATAACAAAAAAAGCGAATCACAGGAAAAAACAATATTTGATGGCGATAAAATCATTAAAGCTAAAAATATAAATGGCTATTTGGTAGATGCGGCGAATGTATTTGTAGAAAGTCGTTCAAACCCAATTTGCGAAGTTCCGAAAATGGATTTCGGAAATGTAGCTTTAGATAGTGGGCATCTGATTTTTACACCTGACGAGAAGGATTATTTTATCCAAAAAGAACCAAAGTCAGAACAGTATTTCAAAGTACTACTTGGAGCGATTGAGCTATTGTATTCAAAAACTCGTTATTGTTTATGGTTGGTTAATTGTTCACCTGCCGAATTACGGTCAATGAAAAATGTAATTGAACGCATTAAATTAGTAAAAGAAGCAAGATTAAAGGCTAAAGATAAAGGAGCCAATAAATTAGCCGAGCGTCCACATCAATTTCGTGACATCAAGAATCCGATTTCTTATTTGGCGGTACCCGTAACCACAGGCGAAAGTCGAATTTATATTCCCATGTCATTTTATGACAATCATTGTATTCCGGCAGTAACCTTACAAACAATTCCTAATGCGACGCTTTATCATTTTGGCGTTCTGACTTCCAAAGTTCACATGGCGTGGATGCGGGCTGTGTGCGGAAGGTTAAAATCAGATTATCGCTATAGCAAAGACATCGTTTACAACAATTTTCCGTGGACAACTCCGACAGATTCGCAAAAGTCCAAAATAGAGCAAACCGCGCAATCCATCTTCGATGCGCGTGCATTGTATCCCGACAGCTCTCTTGCCGATTTGTATGATGAAACTACCATGCCGCCCGAACTACGCCGTGCGCACGAAGGGAACGACCAAGCCGTGATGTCTGCCTATGGTTTTGACCAAAACATGACCGAAAGCGAAATTGTGGCGGAACTATTTAAAATGTATGAAAAACTGAAAGCTGAAAGTTGAAAATTATATTTTATGGTAAAATTGTATATAATTTTCTGTCAACCGATTATCGTTCCAAGATAATTCCGACTTTTGCTGTCAAAATATTTTTGAATATTGTTACAGCCTCTTCAATTCCGCAATTCGTTCTGTAGGGGAGGGAGATTTGAAGATGTAATTACCTGAAACCAAGATATCTGCACCGGCTTTTATCAAAATAGGTGCGGTATTGCCATCAACCCCGCCATCTACTTCAATCATCGCATTGGAATTGCGTTTGATAATCAGCTCCCGCAAATCGGAAACCTTTTTCGCAGCATTCTCAATGAACTTTTGCCCGCCAAATCCGGGATTGACCGACATAATCAACACCAAATCCAAATCCTCAATAACATCTTCCAAAAACGAAACCGGCGTGTGCGGATTCAAGGCAACACCGGCTAACATATCCTCTCCCTTTATTTGCCAAACAACTCTGTGTAAATGTGTTACAGCTTCCCAATGAACGGTGAGAATGTCCGCACCGGCATTTTTAAAATTGGATACGTATCGCTGCGGCTCCGTAATCATCAAGTGAACATCTAAAGCCTTGTCCGCGATTGAACGAATGGCTTTGACAACCGGAAGTCCATACGAAATATTGGGAACAAATACACCATCCATTATATCCAAGTGAAACCAATCCGCTTCGGACTGATTGACCATATTAATATCATCTGCCAAATGACAAAAATCGGCAGAAAGCATTGAAGGAGCTATTAAAGGTTTCATATTCAGTGATTATAAAAAATATTCTAAAAGATTCATACACACGCATACGTCCAAAAACGATTTGCAAAAGTACGATTTTTTATTCTTTTATAGATGTTATATTAAAAAATTAGTTGTATTTTTGCAACCGCAAATTATAAGAGGCACTGTAGTTTGCATATTTATAATAAACCTCATTGTTTAACACAAAAAAATGATTCATCAAGAATCGAAAAAGTATTTATGTCAGAAGAAATTTTAAACACTCCTGAAGAAAATGTTTCTGAAAATCAACCTGTTGTAGAGGAAACAGCACAAGAACTCGTTGCAGTGGAAACACCTGCCGCAGAAGAAACCGTTGTAGAAACTCCTGCACAGGAAGAAGTTGTTGCCGAAGCACCGGCAATGGAAGAAATGGCACCTGAAACTTTCATTTCAGAGGAAGCTCAATTGCCCGAAACTCCCAAAGCTCCAAGAAAACCTCGCGAAATCGAAAATGTATACGGATCTCTTGAAAATTTTGATTGGAACTCATTAGAAAAAAAAGGTAAAAAGTATGACGAAGCCGAAAGAACAAATTTGGAAGAATTATACACCAAATCTTTTAAATCTATTGACGAACAAGCAGTTATTATGGGAACGGTTGTTTCTATCAACAGCCGCGAAATCGTTGTGAATATCGGATTCAAATCCGACGGTGTTATCTCCGCTTCAGAACTTCGTTACAATCCCAACCTGAAAATTGGTGAAGAAATTGAAGTTTACGTTGAAAGTCAAGAAGATGCAACCGGTCAATTAATTCTTTCTCATAAAAAAGCACGCCTGCTCAAATCTTGGTTGCGCGTTAATAAAGCTTTTGAAGATGAAGAAGTTATCACCGGTTACGTTAAATGCAGAACCAAAGGCGGTTTAATCGTTGATGTATTCGGAATTGAAGCTTTCTTGCCGGGTTCCCAAATCGACGTGAAACCTATCAGAGATTACGACATATTCGTGGATAAAACCATGGATTTCAAAGTCGTTAAAATCAATCAAGAGTTCAAAAATGTGGTTGTTTCCCATAAAGCTCTTATCGAAGATGAATTGGAAGCCCAAAGATCCGAAATCATCGCTCGTCTTGAAAAAGGACAAGTTTTGGAAGGAACCGTTAAAAATATTACCGGCTATGGCGTATTCATCGACTTGGGCGGCGTTGACGGCTTAATCCACATTACCGATTTATCATGGGGCAGAATTATTCACCCGGAAGAAATCGTTCAATTAGACCAAAAAATCAATGTCGTTATCCTTGATTTCGATGAGAACAAAAAACGTATCGCTCTCGGTTTGAAACAATTAACACCACATCCATGGGATGCTTTAGATTCTGAATTAAAAGTGGGTGACAAAGTACACGGTAAAGTGGTCGTTATTGCCGATTATGGTGCTTTCTTGGAAATTATGCCCGGCGTTGAAGGTCTTATCCACGTTTCCGAAATGTCTTGGTCACAACACTTGCGCACTGCTCACGATTTCTTGAAAGTGGGTGATGAAATTGATGCCGTATTGCTGACTTTAGACAAAGAAGAAAGAAAAATGTCATTGGGTATCAAACAATTAATTCCGGATCCTTGGGAAAACATTACCGAAAAATATCCGATTAATTCTAAACATACCGCTACCGTTAGAAATTTCACCAACTTCGGCATTTTCGTTGAATTGGAAGAAGGCGTTGACGGCTTAATCCATATTTCTGACTTATCATGGTCTAAAAAAATCAAACATCCTGCCGAATTTACCAAAATCGGTGAAAAGATTGATGTTGTTGTCCTTGAAGTCGATGTAGAAAACAGAAGATTGAGCTTGGGTCACAAACAATTGGAAGAAAATCCTTGGGACGTTTTTGAAACGATATTTACCGTTGGCTCCGACCACGAGGGTACCATCCTTAGCCAAAACGATAAAGGTGTTGTTGTTGCACTTCCATACGGAATCGAAGGCTTCGCTTTCAATCGCGAACTTCTGAAAGAAGACAATAATATGCCACGAATTGATGAAACTCTGAAATTCAAAGTAGTAGAATTCTCCAAAGAAGCTAAGAAAATCAATCTTTCTCACAGAAGAACTTGGCAATTGACTCCGGAAGAAGACAAAAAGAAAGTAATATCCGAAGATAAGAAAAAAGCCAAAGAAATAGCTAAAATCAACGACAATGTTGAAAAAACTACTTTGGGTGACATCGAAGCACTCCAAAACTTGAAAAGAGATTTGGAAAAAGCTGAAGAATAATAGTTACTATATATAATTATGTAATGCCTGCCTTCGCGACAGGCATTTTTTTTAATAAGCAAGATGAATAACGTAAAACCAAAGAAGTATTTAGGACAACATTTTTTGAATGATACCGAAATCGCGCAGAAAATAGTCAATTATCTCTCTTCATCCAACATTCCAATCTTGGAAATCGGACCGGGAATGGGAATTTTGACCCAATATCTTTTGCAACGAAAAAACGAAGACCTGTTTGTCGTTGAAATAGATACGGAATCGGTGGCATATTTGAAAGAGCATTATCCGCAAATCGCCCCGAAAATACTTGAAACCGATTTCCTGAAACTCAATCTCAATCAATTATTTTCGTCGTCGCTCAAAATAATTGGCAATTTCCCCTATAATATTTCATCTCAAATTCTTTTTAAAATATTGGAAAACAAGGATTTAGTTGGGGAGATGGTCGGAATGTTTCAAAAAGAAGTCGCAGAACGCATTGCCTCAAAACCCGGCAAAAAACAATATGGAATACTTAGCGTCCTTTTACAGGCATTTTACGACATAGAATATTTATTTACCGTTGATGAAAATTCGTTTTACCCACCCCCAAAAGTGAAGTCCTCCGTTATTCGGATTACACGAAATTCTGTTGCAAAATTGCAATGTAATGACGAAGATTTCAAAAAAGTAGTCAAAATGGCATTTAATCAGCGCCGTAAAACCCTCCGAAACTCACTAAAAACCTTGAATATTGATGATAAAATTCGCCAATCCACGTTGTTTGATAAACGCCCGGAGCAGCTGACAGTAGGGGATTTCGAAGCTATTTGCCTCACTATGAAGAATAATTAATAATTATTTATTCAAAAACGTACACGTTCAAAAAAAAAGTTGTACTTTTGCGAACATTTTTAAACTTATACATTTTACACATGAACATTTTTATTGGAAGTTTACCTTATTCAGTTAAGGGAGACGATTTATCAAGATTCTTCGAATCTTATGGTGAAGTTAGCTCGGCTAACGTGATTACTGACAAATTTACTGGAAGAAGCAAAGGCTTCGGATTTGTTGAAATGCCGGATGACGGAGCAGCTACCAAAGCAATTGAAGAACTTAATGGTGCCGAAATTGAAGGTCGTACCATTGTTGTTAGCAAAGCTAACGAAAGAAAAGATGATTTTAGAGGAGATCGCAGAAGAAGATAATTATCACGTTTTCTGAAAAAAAGATTTCAGATATCTTTTAGGCTACCTATAAATAATAGGTAGCCTTTTTTTTATGAATGTGAGAAAAATAAATAAAAAAACGATTGCAGTAACTAAGAATTGTGTATATTTGCCGCCGCATTAAAAACATAAAAAAATATCACTATGGAATTGATAACTCCCTCATTTGGACTACTTTTTTGGATGCTGATAGGTTTCGGCATTTTGTTTTTTATCTTGGCTAAATTCGCATGGCCTGTCATCATTAAGTCAATAACTGCCCGCGAAAAGCACATTGAAGAGCAATTATCGGAGGCCGCTAAAGCCCGCCAAGAGATGAAAAACCTCAAATCCGAACACGAAGCCCTTCTTCTGAAAGCCAAAGAAGAACGCGATTCTATTCTCGCCGAAGCTCGCAAAATAAGCGAAAAAATGTACGAAGAAGCAAAAGAAAAAGCCAACAAAGAAGCTCAAATCCTCATCGAAGATGCTAAAAAAGCCATCTTTTACGAAAAAATGAAAGCAGTTACCGAGATCAAAAACGAAATTGCTCAAATGTCCATCGAGATTGCCGAAAAAGTACTCGGCGAAGAATTATCCGACAAACCAAAACAAGAAGCATTGGTCGCTAAATGGGTAAAAGAC
>JALNYF010000117.1 GCA_023229985.1 Bacteroidales bacterium
GTCCTTGTGTCTCTTTTTGTTGGACTTTTTCTTCTTATCCTCTTCATTATCAATTTCTTCCTCATTCCAAAGCTCATCGCCGCGCCGCTCTTTGATGGAGTTGTTCTCTTCGCGGGTGTTCCTTTGTCGGGGAATCTCCACAAAACTGCCATCAATGATTACTCCCTGATTTAGAATTAAATTGTTGTTTCTCAGTAATTTATAAAAATCGTCAAAGAACTTTTCAAACAAGCACTTCTCCGTCAGTTCGACAATTTCTCCAAGGGATTGCCGAGTAAGTCCAATTTTGCGGTCGCTTCTTCCAAATCAAATAAACCGCAGTTTCCAGTCCGTTTGTAGGTTTGTTTTTCCATTTTAACGCCTATCAATTTTCTGCAAATATACAAATAATTATTTGATAATCAAATAATTATATTAAAAATAAAAAAACAATCGGGGTGAAGATTGTTATCGCTGCTATATTTCTTCTTGAAGTTGTGGATGTGTTAAATTTATTTGTTCTTAACAAAATAGGAAATAAAATGTCGAAAAATTGGCGTTTTTGCGTTTCATATTATTGATTATCAATTAGTTTTAATTTGAAGTCACCTAAAGTTTGTCAGGTATCTATTTCTTATCTAAATAAAACTCAACAGGGTTGGTGGCTGCGTTAAGTTCTCGTAGTTTCAGAGTTTTTATTTCTCCTAAAAAATTATAAATAGGAAGACCGGCATTAATCCAATATTCAAGACCAATATGAGATTTTACATTTTTATAACCCATTCGTTTAAGAGTTTTAACTACTAAGGCTGAACGGTTTCCTTTTAAGCAATAGACAATTATTTCTGCATTTGGGTCACGCAAAGTACGAGCTAAAGTAAACTCCACAACACCTCTGTCTAACCATGTTGCACCTTTAAGGTGTCCCGCATCGTATTCATCTTTACCTCGCACATCAATTAAAATAAGTTTTGGATTAGCGTTGATGCGTTGTATCAGTTCTTCGTTATTTATAAAATCCACTCCTTCTCTGGCGTCTTTTATTACTTCTTGTATGGTCATAAGTTGTTGTGTTGAATCAGTTTGGGCAGTCAAATTGATTTGATTGTTTTGTGAATAACAAATCTCCATTGTAATTAACATGGGAATTAACATAAATGTAATTTTTTTCATCTTTTTAAAATTTTAATTGTTTTATATTTATTTTTGCAAAATTATATAATCGATTTATATTATGCAAACGGTATTTTTCGATATTTGAAATCGATAATTTAGATAACTATGGCTTAGTACATGACATTTTTCTTTTTGCTTAAATTATTGAAAATAAATATATTAAGCAGAATGGTTCATTGAACAGCCCCGTAGGGACAAGACTTTCAGTAACCCCAGACCAAGACGGAGTCCGCAGTCTGGGGTGGTGGCGGTGCGGTAGCCAAGGCGCGGCACGCTGCACAACTTTCCACGGAGCAAGAATGTTCTTGCCGCGCAATGGGGAAACGATGTTAGAGTTGAGAGTCGGTAACTTGTTTTATATCAGCGATGTCAGGTTGAACTACCGAACTGGTTGAGGTCGAAAAAGTGCAAGTGGAAGTCGTTTCGCCCCCGCACGAAAAACTCGGAGGATGTCCAGCCCATAGCGGAATATACTTTTCGCCTTTCGCCCGTGTTTCAGAATTCGGATAGGATTGAGATGCAGGTTGACGAACTCACCGATGTTATAGCACCCTGCACGAGGTCAATCCGCTCCTGTGAGTTCAAATTGCCCTTCTTGGGCAACATGCTCAACAACAGAGGATAGGCGACTCCATCGTGGGCAACGGCGAGCATGAAGATGTTGATGTCGGTATTGCCGAATTTCCAGTTTGTTCGGTCAATGGCCAACCGGTATTTCTCCTTCTTCGGAAGCATTTGGAAAATGAATCTGGCGACAAGGTCCTGGCAGATGGAATGTTTCGCAAAAAACCGCTGTATTCTCCGCAAACACGACTTCGCTTTGGCGGGAGAGTCGAAACAGGTCGATAATTTACTGAAACACACCGTTTTTGCTTTGCATAGAGCCATCATAAACAGCGATATGAGCTTGAATGGGCAAGGTTGACATTTTTTTCAAAGAACTTGCTCAACGTATCGAATAATTGATTATTTTTGCACTCGTAATTGATTTTCATAGAAGAAAAGATGTGATAGTTTTTTGCTTCTAAATTACTGAAAATCAATCACTTTATCAAGAATATAACAAAAAAGTTACCAACAAATTTTGTTGATAACCATCTAAAAATCAATATATTGGACAAAATTTTAAAATTTTTGTCATGTACTAAGTATTTGAATACTAATTTATTACACGTTCAAGATCTTCTTATTAAGAATGCACAAAAATACGATTTATTTTAATTAATGACAATCTAATTTTAAAACAAATTATGTTTTGTATGGGATTTATTCCGATGAAATAGACCAAGTGATTCGGGAGCAAACTGAGCCACCCCACCTGTAAAAATTCCGGTGATAAAGACGTCTTTGATGGTCGTTTTTTTTTGCGGCTGAACAAATTAGGATGCAAAGATTTTCTTGATTTTATAGCCTTTTTCCGAAAAAATTAAAAAAAATGATGAAAGCTATTGACAAACGATTTTAACGCATGTATCTTTGCAACGTGATCCTTTTTACTAAAACTGTTCAAAATGAAAAAACAACTTCTCTTCTGCCTGCTACTCCTCCTCATTTGCAAACTATCGGGGCAAGATTCCACCGCTTATGTTATTGCTTTCTACAATGTTGAAAATCTGTTCAATCCAAGTGATGACAGCTTAACCAACGATGACGCTTTTACACCAATAGGTCTGAACCACTGGACCTTCAAAAAATACCTTCGCAAAATAAACAATATTTCCAAAGTGCTTTTGGCAATGAATGAGTGGTCGCCACCGGATATTATCGGTGTTGCCGAAATTGAAGACCGAAGCGTCCTAAACCGATTCTGCTACGATTCTCCACTCAAAAAGTACAACTACCACTGCGTGCATTACGACTCACCGGACAGGCGGGGCGTTGATGTGGGATTACTCTATCGCTCCGATAGGATTCGGATTCGTCATAGTGAGCCTATCCCCGTTGTCTTCCCATTTGACTCCGC
>JALNYF010000054.1 GCA_023229985.1 Bacteroidales bacterium
GGTAGCCCGATGGCAGCTACGATTATGGATTTACTCACGTCCATTATGCCCAAGGCGGTTTTGTTTTTGGGGAAAACGGGGAGTTTGAAATCATACATTGGATTAGGGGAACTACTTCTGCCCATTGCAGCCATTCGCGGCGATGGTACGTCCAACGACTATTTCCCTTCAGAAGTTCCGGCTCTGCCCGCCTTCAATCTGCAAAAAGCCATCTCTTCCACCATTCGGGACTACGGACGCGAATATTGGACAGGAACCGTTTATACCACCAACCGACGCGTATGGGAACACGATAATGAATTTAAAGATTATCTGACCAAAATCCGCGCTACCGCTGTCGATATGGAAACCGCAACACTCTTTTCCGTGGGTTTTTACAATAGAATCCCGACGGGCGCATTGTTGCTCATCTCCGACCAGCCCATGCTCCCCGATGGTATTAAAACCGAAAAAAGCGACAAAATGGTCACCGCCAATTATGCACTGCAACATTTAAAAATTGGTATTGATTCATTACAACAACTTATCAATAAAGGACTTACAGTAAAGCACCTCAGATTCGACTATTACTAATATTTCAAATATGACTATCGAAACAAAAAAACTTTTCAAAGAAGCAGGACTCAATCTACTCATTTCCCTTGCCATCTTTGCCGTTGTTATTACTTTTCTCTTTTGCGTAGATCTCCATGATACGATTAAACCCATTGCCATTGTTAGCGGACTATTGGGCGTATCTTACGTTTTAACCATAAAAAATCCTGCGAACTATATCGGTTTTGTGATTGGCATTCTTTCATCATTTGCCTTAGGGATACAATTTTTTATGGGGAAAATGTACGATTGGACATTCCTCTATTTTGCGGTCTTTGTGCCATGTCAAATCTACACATTGTATGTATGGCTGAAAGGAAGCCAAACCCAAAATTCCAAACCGTTTTTACCGAGTTTCCTTGGGCTTAAAAAAAGAATGTTGGTATTACTTATCGCCGTCGCGATGATCATTGTCGATTTGTTTGTTGTTAACTTAATGCAAGGCAATGGGTTAACATTAAAATCGCTTCAATCAAATGGGCAAGGCATTTGGATTACACTGATGGGCGCAACCGGAGTGGCATCCAGTATTTTAGCTAATTTTCTATTGATTCAAAAAAGAACAGACGCATGGATTTATTGGGTCATTTTTAGCATCGCCAGCGTCATACTTCAACTATTGCTCAAAGACTATGTAACGCTTACATTGTTTGTTGTTTATACAATTATCAATGCTAACGCATTGATAGCTTGGGTAAAAATGACCCCAAAAAACAATGAAAAAGTGTGAACATTTTTTTGAAAATGAGTGTTGATAGTAGCAAAATATAGTTTATCTTTGCACGCATTTTTGTTATAAACAATAAGATTAAAAATTATGGCATTAGAAATCAACGAAAGCAATTTCAACGAAATTACAAAAACCGACAAATTAGTCGTTATTGATTTTTGGGCAACGTGGTGCGGACCTTGTCGTGCCTTATCACCTATTATTGAAGAACTGGCTGAAGAATACAAAGGAAGTGTCGTTATTGGCAAATGCGATACGGACCAAAACAACGGAATTGCCATGCAATTCGGTGTTCGAAATATTCCCATGCTGGTGTTCATGAAAAACGGCGAAGTGGTTGAAACATTAGTGGGATTGATGAAAAAGAGCGAATTGGTAAAAGTGATCGATTCCTTGAAATAAAAATCAACAGTTGCCCGGGTGGCGGAATGGTAGACGCGCTACATTCAGGATGTAGTAACCTAAGGTTGTGCAAGTTCGACTCTTGTTCCGGGTACTTTTTTTAAAAATGAGACTTCTTAATTGAAGTCTTTTTCACTTAGTTCAATCCACCGCAACGTCTTTTCATCTAAATCGTTTTCAACTTCCTGATAACGAACGCTCCATTGCATCAAATCATCGCTACTTCCCGCACCGGAGTTCATTTTTTGCAATAAACTTGCTTTCTCCTTTTCTAACACTTCAATCGCCGGCTCCAATCCTTCGAATTCTTTCTTCTCACTATAAGTCAGACGATTACTAACACGTTGAGTTTTAGGTTTTCCCTCAACGGGCTTCGCTTCTTTCTCTTGCCTGCGCGACAACCGCAACGCTTTGTCCTTCGCTAACTTGTAGTCGGTATAATTGCCATAAAAATCCTTAATCTTGCCATCACCATCAAAAACAAACAAATGGTCCACAATCTTATTCATAAACCAACGGTCGTGCGACACAATCAACAAACAACCTTTGTAATGATATAATAAATCTTCCAACTTGTTTAACGTATCGATATCAAAATCATTGGTTGGCTCATCTAAAATCAAAAAATTCGGATTCCGCATTAAAGTAATGAGCAAATGCAATTTTCGTTTCTCGCCACCACTTAAATCTTCAAAATAAGTATATTGCTGCTCATATTTGAACCCAAAATGATTCAAAAATTGCGATGCCCCGATATAATTGCCACTTTCCGTGCGAATGACCTCCGCCTGTTCCTTGACAATATCAATAATTCTCTTATTTCCCTGAACTTGTAAACCATCTTGCGAAAAATAGCCAAATTGAATGGTCTGTCCCGCCGTAATTTTACCGGCATCAGGACGTAAAGTACCCATTATCAATTTTAAAAAAGTACTCTTCCCCGTACCGTTTTTCCCAACGATCCCACATTTTTCGCCTTTTTTAAAAATATAGGAAAAATCTTTCAAAAGTACGTGATGAGGATAAGAAAAATCTAAATTGTTAATTTCCAATATTTTATTCCCCAATCTTTCGGGTTGCACATGAAATGATTCGTTCTGTTTTTCCACTTTGCGATTCACATCTTCTTTTAATTGCTCAAAAGATTGGATTCTGGATTTTGCCTTACTTGTTCGCGCCTGCGGAGAAGTATGCACCCACTCCAACTCTTTCAAATACAATGACTTAATTTTTTCATGTTCCACCGTTTCATTGGTGATTCGCTCCGCTTTTTTTTCTAAATAGTAATCATACTTTCCCTTATAACGGTAGATATTTCCATTCTCAATTTCCAAGATGTCATTGCAGATTTGGTCCAAAAAATGACGGTCGTGAGTAACCATCAACAACGTCACATTGGCGCGGGTCAGATAATCTTCCATCCACTCAATCATCTCAATATCCAAGTGATTGGTTGGTTCGTCGAGAATCAACAAGTCGGTATCGGCAATCAGTGTCTTGGCAAGGGCAGCTTTTTTCCGCTGTCCACCCGACAAACTGCCAATAGGACGAAAGACATCGGAAATGCCGAAACGTGACAATATTTCCTTAATTTTACTTTCAAAATCCCACGCTTGCAACCTATCCATATCCTCAACCGCACGATTCATTCTCTCGTGTAATTCCACAGACTGCGCTTCCTTCTCCAATAAAATCAGACACGTTTCGTATTCTTTAATTGATTGAATAACAGGTGTTTGAGTATCAAAAATCGTATCAATAACCGAAATATCTTCCGCGAAGTTATCCATTTGCGGTAAATAGGAAATGGTGATATCATTGCGAAGCACCACTTGGCCGGTATCGGGTTGCTCTATCCCCGCAATAATATTCAATAAAGTACTTTTTCCGGTGCCGTTTTTGGCAATAATTGCCGTTTTCTGTCCCTTTTCAAGTCCAAAGGTTATATCCTCAAACAACAACTTTTCTCCATAAGTTTTGGAAAGTTTTTCTACTGTTAAATAATTCATTGACAGCAAT
This sequence comes from Bacteroidales bacterium, assembly GCA_023229985.1. Classification (GTDB taxonomy): domain Bacteria; phylum Bacteroidota; class Bacteroidia; order Bacteroidales; family WCHB1-69; genus UBA1756. Next base: position 3,746 of record JALNYF010000054.1, read on the forward strand.
TTAGTAACCTAATATTTTCAACATGGACTTGTAGCTCTGTTCTTTGGCAAACAATTTGGTACAAAGTTCGCCATCTTCATCTTTATAAATGATGATGTGCTTCGGAGCAGGTGTTAAGCAGTGTTGAATGCCGCCATAGCCGCCCACCGCTTCTTGGTACGCACCGGTATTAAACAAACCGATATATTGCGGTTCTTCTTCCTCATTAACATTACTTTCGGTTGGCGTCGCAGCTTGAATTTTGGGCAAAAAGACCGCATTCAGGTGTGCCTCTGAATTGTAATAATCGTGACTGTCACAAGTCAGTCCGCCCAAGAAAACACGTTCATACTCCTTGTCCCAATTATTGATTGCTAAAATGATGAATTGTTGATTAATCGCCCATGTGTCCGGCAAAGTGGTCATAAACGAACTATCAATCATATTCCATAACTCTCTGTCGTTCTGACGTTTTTGCTGAATAATCGAGAAAAGTACGGCACTTGCTTCACCAACGGTATATGAGCCAAATTCGGTAAAAATATCCGGTTCCTTTACGCCTTCCCTATCACAAATCTGCTTAATTTGCGAAACAATTTCCTCCGCCATATACTCATAGTCGTAGTCAAAAGAAAGCACATTTTTAATTGGAAATCCGCCACCAATATTCAGGGAATCCAATTCGGGACAAATTTTCTTCAAATCACAATACAAATTCGCGCACTTTGCCAATTCATTCCAATAGTAAGCCGTGTCATTAATCCCGGTATTAATAAAAAAGTGCAACATTTTCAGTTCAAACTTCGGATTTTGCTTAATTTTGTTTTGATAAAACTGAATAATATCATTATATCGAATTCCCAAGCGCGAGGTATAGAACTCAAAACGGGGTTCTTCTTCCGCCGCAATTCTGATACCTATTTTGCATTTAGTATCTATATTTTTATCCAACATATCTAACTCGGCGATACTATCCAACACCGGAATCGTATTAATAAATCCCTTATTCAACATCATGGATATATTTTCGATATATTGTTGTTTTTTAAAACCGTTACAGATGATATAATTTTCTTTATCAAATTGCTTATTTTCCTCCAAAACTTCGATAAGGTTCAAATCAAAAGCCGATGAAGTTTCTATATGTACTTCATTTTTAAGTACTTCTGAAAGAACAAATTCAAAATGAGAACTTTTTGTACAATAGCAATAATGGTAATCTCCTTGATAATCTGCCTTGGCAATGGCTACGTTAAACCATCGGCGCGCGCGCTGTATATTTTGCGAAATTTTCGGCAAGTAAGTTATCTTCAGCGGTGTTCCATACTGCTTGATAATGTCCATAATCGGAACATCATTAAACAAAAGTTCATTATCTTCAACTTTAAATTCCTCTTGTGGAAACTCGTAAGTCTGTGATATTAAGTCGATATACTTTGTTCTCATATCAATTGGGTATTATTTTAAAAAGTTTGCAAAGTTATAAAAAAAATAAATTACATGTTTCATTTATTATTAATTTAAAATAATTGGAATATAAAAAAAAAGTCAATCCGAAGAAGTCGGATTGACAAAGGGAATAAAACTCAGACGAGGTGGATATAAGAAATTAGTATCTTATCCATTTCCAAAGTTCGCGCCACGTAATTTTTTTGCCATACATTAGAATCCCAGTGCGATAGATTTTGGCGGAAGCCCATACGCAAAAAACAAAGAAAGCGACCAGAAGGAACATAGAAGTAATTAATTCCCAGAGCGGCACGCCTGAAGGAATACGAAATATCATGGCAACGGGAGAAGTCAGCGGAATCATTGACAACCACCATATTATACCATTTTGCGGTGCATTTGCCATGGAACTAATCAATACCAGCGGCAAGTAGAGCGGAATGGTAACCGGCAGGATAAACTGTTGTGAGTCGGTTTCATTGTCAACAGCTGAACCGATTCCGGCAAATAGGGACGCATAGACCAAATAGCCGAAGATGAAATAGAACAAGAAACAGATTATCATCGTACTAAATGGGAAATTATAGAAGGTAGAAATGTCATTAAAGATACTGTTAGTTTGAGGTATATTGGAAGCAACATTAACATTGAAAGCATTATCCGACATATTATTTACTATTTCCGTCGGGACCATTTCCGATTGCAGCATTGTTCTGGGAATAAAGGCTTGAACTGCAATGAGAATAATAAAAATGGCTCCTACTTGCAATGCAAATTGGGTAATGCCGACCAAAGCAACACCGATGATTTTGCCCATCATGAATTGAAATGGTTTAACTGATGAAACAATAACTTCAATAATTCGGTTTGTTTTTTCTTCAAGGACACTTCGCAGTACCTGACTTGCATACATAAAAACGAACGTACATATCATTATACCGCAAATAATTCCGATAATTCTGTTTAATTCCATCGAACTTGCTTGCGCTTTCCCCATCTCATCTATTTGAAGTGCAGCAATCAAAGTTTGGGAAGTTAGCTTAATTTGTTCATATTTTTTTAAATCAACGCGGAAAGTGTCAATCAAAGTTTTATCAAAGTTAATTTTGTCCATTTGTTCCTGAATATTCCCTTTCAGCGACATGGGCGGTTCCTCATAAAAGTACAGATTGGCTTGGTTGGATTGAGAGCCGCCCAAGATTTGTAAGACAGCATCACATTCACCGGCAATACATTGTTGCTTAAGCATTTCCACATCGCCATTCGGATACAAAAAATGGACTTTCTTACCATCCGCGAACTTGTTGATAAAATAATCATTTTCATCTGTCACGAAAACTTTTACTTCTTTTTCGGAATTGAGTGCAATTATGACAGGCACCATTATCAGAACGGCCATAAGAATCGGAGTCAACAAAGTGACAATGATAAATGATTTTTTCGTAACTCGCGTAAAGTATTCGCGGGAGATTATCAATCCTATTTTATTCATAATGCGCTAACTATTATTATTTTGAGAAGTAATGGTGCGAATAAATATTTCATTCATACTTGGCAATATCTCATGAAATGACAAGATAGGAACACGATGGATAAAGAAATCTAACAACTGATTGGCATTAGAATCTGAAGATATTTGAACATTTAAAACGTGAGATGAATCGGTGGTAACCGTTTCCGTTATCTGGAAAGAAGCAGGCATTTCGGTCAAGAAATCGAGCGGTAACCGTGCCACTTCGATTTGGAACAAATTAGACTTGAAAGCATGTTTAACTTCGCCAAGTTTGCCGCTAAGCACTTTTTCACCTTTATTAATCAATACAATTTCGTCACAAATTTCTTCAACGGAAGCCATATTATGAGTAGAAAGAATGATGGTATTACCATTTTTTTTCAATTGTAAGATTTCATTTTTCAATAAATCGGTATTGATCGGGTCGAAGCCGGAAAATGGTTCATCAAAAATGAGGAAATCGGGATGATGAATAATGGTGACAATAAACTGAATTTTTTGTTGCATTCCTTTTGAGAGTTCCTCCACTTTGCGATTCCACCACGATTCAATTTCAAATTTCTTGAACCAATAGAGCAGTCTTTTTTTGGCTTCTTCTTTTGTAAGTCCTTTTAATTGAGCCAAATAGATTGTTTGCTCCGAAATTTTCATTTTTTTGTACAATCCTCTTTCTTCGGGGAGATAGCCAATTTTTTCGATAAAATCTCTACAAAGCGGTTTCCCGTCATACAAAACAACGCCGCTATCGGGGGCAGTGATTTGATTTAAGATACGAATGAGGGTAGTTTTCCCTGCACCATTGGGACCCAATAATCCAAAAATACAGCCTTGAGGAATGGATAATGAAAAGTCGTTTAAAGCAATGTGGTTAGAAAACTTTTTTGTAACATTTTGTATATCAATTATGTTCATACAGTTTCAACGTTAGTTTTATGCTTTTTCTTTTTTCTTCTTGAATTCTTGCTTATCTTTGTTTTGGCAGCATACAGGTTATTTTTAGCAATAATGTCTTGTGTCAAATTGAATTCAAACCCTTTGGGCAAAGTCAATCGACCGTTGGATAATTGTGACAAGTGCTGTGCAATGACCTTATCGTCAACGGTATCGCGGTTCCAAGTAAGATACAATTTTTTCATATTGTTGGCAATATCCTTGGTAATTTCGATTTTGCGTTCGGAATCCGGATAATTGGCAACTGTTTTAATAATTTTTTCAATATAACGCCCATAAGTACGGACGGTTATTTTACTTTTAGAAAGGTTTCCGCACCCCACTTTCTCTATCACTCGGCTTTCAGGGGTGGGCTTGGAAAAGGGGGAATCTACATCTAATTGATAATTAGAGATAATAAACAGATGATCCCACAATTTTTGCCAAAACTCAATCGAATCTTTCATTTTTTTATTGGCATCAACAGCGGGTATATTTCCCTTTGCCGAGCCGTTTGATGTAGCGTTCATGCTACACATCGACATCACGCGGACAATTGCTTTTGCCGTTTCATTTCTTCGTTTTCTATCTTTAATCTTAACTGCATCTTCTATCATTTTCTGTATATTCCTACCATACTCTTTGATAATGAGTGCATTACGTTCCGTATTATATTCAAACATAAATCTATAATTTGGCTGCAAAGGTACATTATTTTTTTTAATGTTCTTGTATGAATCTTACAAAAAAAAATGTGTACTTTTGCCGTTCAATAATTGCAAGAAAAATGATAATTCAGAATCAGACAGAAGGCATACATTCAGGTGCAGACAAAATATACGCGACTCTCGGCAATTTTCAGATATTAGAGAAAATGATGCCCGAACAAGTCCAAAATTGGAAGGCAACGGACGAGCATTGTGAATTTACCGTCTCGGGAATGGCGTCCTTTCAAATGGACATTGTAGAAAAGGTGGCAGATTCCAAAATCGTCTTTCGGATGACCAACGATAAAAACATTCCGATTCTGTTAAGTTTTGACATCAATAAGACGGGAGAAACCTGCCGGCTTGACGTTACTATTGACGCAGAAGTGCCTCTTTTTTTGCAATCCGTGATAAAAAATCCTTTGCAAAAAGTGGCAGATACCCTTGGTGAAAAAATTAAGAATTACACTGAACAGCAGTAATCATGGAATACACGATTAGAACCGACAATTTAGTCAAAGTTTATAAGTCAAGAACCGTAGTCAATCATGTTTCAATATCCTTAAAACAAGGGGAAATAGTTGGATTATTAGGTCCAAATGGTGCCGGCAAAACGACCTCTTTTTATATGATTGTCGGTTTAATACAGCCGGTTTCCGGCGAAATTTTTTTGAATGATGACAACATTACGAAGTTTGCCATGTATAAGCGTGCGCAGATGGGAATTTCATATCTGCCGCAAGAGGCATCTGTCTTTCGCGATTTGTCGGTAGAAAAGAATATTAAAGCAATCCTTCAATTTAGCGGTTTGAATCATGCAGAACAAAAAGACAAGCTGGAAGATCTCATTTCTGAGTTTAATTTGCATAAAGTACGAAAAAATGAAGGGAAAAACCTATCCGGTGGCGAGCGAAGGAGAACCGAAATCGCGCGCTGTTTGGCTTCCGACCCCAAATTTATTCTTTTGGACGAGCCATTTGCCGGTGTGGACCCAATTGCAGTAGAAGATATTCAGAGCATCATTGCCAAACTGAAAAAGAAAAATATCGGCATTTTAATCACCGACCACAACGTCCACGAAACGCTGGCAATTACGGATAGAGCTTACATTTTACACGAAGGAAACGTACTCCGAACCGGAACGGCTCAAGAATTAGCTTCCGATGAATTTGTCAGAAAAGTATATCTTGGCAAAAATTTTGAACTTAGAATGCCATAAAAGCTATTTTACAACGGGTTTGCGCACAAAATGCTTCATCTCAAACGGAATTTCCATAGAAAGCTCAATATAACCGGCAAAATCTTTATCTTGATACCACGGCATCTGATATATTAACTTCTTTACCCCATTCTTCTCTATCGTATATGCGTTAACATTATGATTTTGAAGCATTTGAATCAATGTTGTCCGCGCAGGTTCCGGATGACAATCCAATAATGAATGTCCGATCAGACTTTGTCCGTCATGTACAAAAGTCGATACCGATTTATCGTTCATCTCCAAAATCTTACCATCTTTATCGCAAATGGTAACGGAAATGGGAGCTTGTTGAAAATAATCAATCATTCTGTCAGAATTTTATAGTAATATACAAATAACTCATTTACAACTTATTATCCGTGTCTTACCTCAACATCGAGTGCTATTTTTCTGATTAAGCCCTGCAGCACATCGCCGGGACCAAATTCCACAAATTCGGTTGCCCCGTCAGTGACCATATTTCTGATGGTTTGTGTCCAACGAATCGGGTGCGTAAGTTGCAATTTCAGGTTTTCGCGAATCGTAGCAATGTCGGTAGAAGCGTTTGCCGTAACATTTTGATAGATAGGACACAACGGCTGTGCAAAATGGGTCTCATCGATGGCTTTTGCCAATTCGTCTTTTGCTGTTTGCATCAGTGGAGAGTGGAATGCGCCACCAACTGCCAACTGCATTACCCGACGTGCGCCGGCCGCTTTTATTTGCTCCGTAGCCCATTCAATTCCGCTCAAAGTGCCTGAAATGACCAATTGCTCCGGACTATTGTAGTTTGCCGGCACAACAATTTCGGGACAATTTCGGCAGATTTCCTCAACTTTTTCATCATCAAATTTCAAAACTACCGCCATCGTGGATGGGGTCAGTTCGCAAGCGCGCTGCATCGCCTCCGCGCGTTGAGAAACCAATAGCAGCGCATCAGCAAAGTTCAACGTTTGGCAAGCTACCAAAGCAGAAAATTCACCTAATGAATGACCGGCAACCATCGCCGGCGCAGGCACATCTTTCGCTACCAAATAACTGATAACAGAATGCAAAAAAACGGCAGGCTGTGTTACCTTGGTCATTTTCAGTTCCTCCGCCGTCCCGTTAAACATCATGTCCGTAATGCGAAATCCCAAGATGTCATTGGCGGTCTCAAACAATTCCTTAGCAGCAGGAACGGTTTCATACAATTCCTTGCCCATTCCTACAAACTGTGCCCCCTGTCCGGGGAAAACATAAGCGTTCATATTCTAATTTTTACTAATAACTATTTGAACGGTAAGATTGTCAGCAATTTCAAATTCTATCTTGTTGGCAGCTGTCAACGTCGGTTTAATTTCAAAAACCGTACAGAGCGTTTCTGTCTGAATATAATCTTGAAATTGTTTAAATGCTTGATTTAAAGCATCATTACTTTCAACTTGAATAGAAATGGTATCCATAACGTCCAACTGAGAATCTTTGCGGAAGTTTTGAATGCGGTTAATCACTTCGCGGGCGTAGCCTTCGTTGCGCAAATCGTCCGTAATGGTAATGTCCAGAGCAACTGTCATGGTTCCCTGATTGGTAACAACCCAGCCCGGAATATCTTCTGCCACAATTTCTACATCATCCAATTCGACCGTCACTTCCTGATTGTCAACAGAAAGAACGAAGTGGCCGTTTTTCTCAATTTTTTGAATATCAGCTTGACTAAAATTGATGATGGCATTTGCTAACTGTTTCATAATTTTGCCGTACTTGGGTCCCAACTTCTTGAAATCCGGCTTAATCCGTTTTACAAAAATACCGTTATCATCGGAGACGAAATCAATTTCCTTCACATTGACCTCATGCAGTATCAATTCTTTGACTTTCTCTAATTGATTTTTGAAAGTATCGTTATCGGTTGCAGGAATCATAATTTTTCCAAGTGGCTGACGAACACGGATATTCGATTTCTTTCTGAGCGAAAGGACCATAGAAGAAATCTGCTGTGCCATCTGCATCCGTTCTTCCAACATCTTATCAATCAAATTATTATCAACTTTTGGAAATTCGGATAAGTGAATAGAATCGATTTTTTCTTTTTGGGTAATTTGGTTCAAATCCAAGAACAATTTATCCATGAAGAAAGGAGCGATTGGGGAAGCCAACTTCGCGATGGTCACCATGCAGGTATAAAGAGTTTGGTAAGCAGAGATTTTATCATCGGAATAACTTCCTTTCCAAAACCTTCTACGACAAAGTCTTACATACCAATTACTTAGATATTCGTTCACAAAATCTTGAATTTCACGACCTGCTTTGGTTGGTTCAAAATCGGTATAATATTCGTCGCAGTGTTGAATCAAGGTATTAAGTTCGGAGAGTATCCAACGGTCGATTTCGGGGCGTTTGGCGTTAGGAATATCATTTTCTTGGTAGCAAAAACCGTCAATATTGGCGTACATTGCGAAGAAATTATAAGTATTGTAGAGTGTTCCGAAGAATTTGCGTTGCACCTCGGCAATCCCTTCTACATCAAATTTGAGATTGTCCCACGGTTGAGCGTTGGTAATCATATACCAGCGAGTGGCATCGGGACCGTATTTTTCGATAGTTTCAAACGGGTCGGTGGCATTTCCATAGCGTTTGGACATTTTATTTCCGTTTTTGTCTAATACTAAACCATTGGAAACCACTGCTTTATAAGCCACAGAATCGAACAACATCGTAGCGATAGCGTGCAAGGTGAAGAACCAGCCGCGCGTTTGATCCACGCCCTCGGCGATGAAGTTGGCAGGAAAGTTCTTTTTAAATGTTTCCTGATTTTCAAACGGATAGTGCCATTGACAATAGGGCATCGCACCGGAATCGAACCAAACATCAATCAAGTCAATTTCGCGTGTCATTTTTTGACCACTTGGAGAAACGAGAAAAATATCGTCAACGTAAGGACGGTGCAAGTCGATTTTGTTATAATTCTCTTTACTGAAATCATTGACAATAAACGCTTTATACGGATTTTCCTTCATTATTCCGGCAGCCACTGCCTTGTCAATTTCCTTCTGTAATTGTTCGATGGAGCCGATACAGATTTGTTCTTTTTTATCCTCTGTAGTCCATATTGGGAGTGGAACGCCCCAGAAGCGGGAACGGGATAAGTTCCAATCCACCAAATTTTCCAACCAATTACCAAATCGACCACTTCCGGTTGCCTGCGGTTTCCATTTAATCGTTTTATTGAGCTCTATCATTCTGTCTTTCAGCTGAGTAGTTTTGATGAACCACGAATCGAGCGGATAATAAAGCACCGGTTTATCAGTTCGCCAGCAGTGCGGGTAATTGTGAACATATTTTTCTATTTTGAAAGCTTTATGTTCTCCTTTCAGCCAGATGGCGATGGTTACATCTAACGTTTCAGCTGCGTGTTGGTCATCTTTTTCATAGTCGGGTTTCACGTAGCAGCCGGCAACTTGGGAATAGAGCGGAACGTTAACATGTTCTTTTACAAATCCTTCGTCAATATCATCAATGTGAAAGAGTTTACCGGTTTTATCGACCATAGGTTGTGAGTTGCCCATTTTGTCGGTGAGAAGCATGGGAGCAATGCCCGCATCGGCAGCAACGCGCTTGTCGTCTGCGCCGAAAGTAGGGGCTATATGCACAATTCCGGTACCATCTTCGGTTGTCACATAGTCGCCCGCAATTACGCGAAATGCGTCGCCATCAGGTGTCATGTAAGGAATCAGCTGTTCATATCTAACGCCCAATAGCTGCTCTCCTTTTGCCTCATTCAGAATAAGATACGGAATAATTTTATCGCCTGCTTTGTAATCTTCCCAATTCATGTCTTTCCCTTTTTCAGAGAAATAGTGGCTGACCAAATTTTTAGCCAAGACAACCAAAATAGGTTCACCATTATAAGGGTTAAAAGTTTTGATTAAGACGTAATCGATTTTAAGACCGACTGCCAAAGCTGTATTAGAAGGCAACGTCCACGGGGTTGTTGTCCAAGCCAAGAAATAGAGATTTTCAGGAATGGTATCGGTTTGGATAAAATCTTTAAATGCCGCCGGAACATTCTGATTGACAGCAACTTTAAATTGAGCAACGATAGTTGTATCTTTCACATCTTTGTAGCAGCCGGGGAGATTCAGTTCGTGGGAGCTGAGCCCTGTACCGGCAGCGGGCGAGAAAGGTTGTATGGTGTAGCCTTTGTAGAGCAGTCCTTTTTCATAAAGTTTTGAGAGTAAATACCATACAGATTCAATATATTTATTGTCGAAAGTAATATATGGATTTTCAAGGTCGACCCAATAGCCCATTTTCTTGGTAATGTCGTCCCACAGATCTTTAAATTTCATTACTTCGCGGCGGCAAGCTTGGTTATATTCTTCCACGGAGATAGATTTTCCGATATCTTCCTTGGTGATCCCCAAAGTTTTTTCAACACCCAATTCCACCGGCAGACCGTGTGTATCCCATCCGCCCTT
>JALNYF010000118.1 GCA_023229985.1 Bacteroidales bacterium
GTAGAAGCTAAATTCGGTGTTAAGGTGGATTACAAATACGGAACGATGATTGAAATTCCTCGCGCTACATTAGTTGCTGACGAAATTGCCAAAGTTGCAGACTTCTTCTCCTTCGGAACCAACGACTTAACGCAAATGACCTTCGGCTTCTCCCGCGATGACGTGAACAAAATCGTGAGTGAATATACCAATCAAGGTATTATCCCTGCCGACCCGTTCAATACGTTAGACCAAGAAGGGGTGGGACAATTGGTACAAGCCGGCGTTCAACGCGGACGCTTCGTTAAACCTAATCTGAAAGTCGGCGTTTGCGGCGAACATGGTGGCGACCCTGCTTCCGTAGAATTTTTCTACAAAACAGGCATGACTTACGTATCTTGCTCTCCGTTCCGCGTACCGGTAGCCCGCGTTGCAGCTGCCCAAGCCGCTATCAACAGAGGAGACGAAAACTGCGAGTGTTGCTGCGGCTGTCAATCTAAATAAGTACCGATGAATCTAAGTTCATACTTATCACCCATAGATGTGGATTCTTTAGGATTGGTTAAAAATCCGGAAGATCCACATCTTCTTTTTAATATGGTTGATTTTTATTCGCAAGGAGAGCCCAAACTCGACAATGTCCAAATTGCGATTTTAGGAGTCCCCGAAGCGCGAAACGCCTTTAATAATCCGAATACAAACATTGCCCCCGATGAGATTCGCCAGCAATTTTACCAATTATATGCTTGGAACAAAAGCGTCCATATCATTGACTTGGGCAATATTCAGATTGGAAAAGAAATTGAAGACACTTACGAAGTTCTGTCCGAAATATTGGCGTACCTTATTAATCAGGGAATTATCCCCATTATTTTGGGAGGAAGTAATGACTTGGCGTATGCCAATTATAGGGCTTATGAAAAACTGGAAAAATTGGTTAACATTGTTGCCATTGATGCGCGTTTTGATTTGGGAAGCGAAAACCTTCCTTTGCGTTCTAATGCTTATCTCAACAAAATCGTTCTCCGTCAGCCCAATTTCCTTTTGAATTATTCCAATATTGGCTACCAAACTTACATGAATAGTCCGGAATCCATTGAAATGATGGAAAAACTATATTTCGAGACCTATCGCGTAGGAATGCTTCGTCAAGATATGGACGAAGTTGAACCCATCGTTCGCAATGCCGAAATGGTTTCTTTAGATATTTCTGCCATACGCCATCCTGACGCCCCGGGAAATCCAAACAGCTCTGCGAATGGTTTTTATGGGGAAGAAATTTGCCAAGTTGCCATGTACGCCGGAATTAGCGATAAACTTTCCTCTTTCGGGATTTATGAATATGACCCATTGCTCGATTTTAACGGACAAACCGCGCAATTGATCGGTCATACCATCTGGTATTTTATTGAAGGATTCTTGAACAGACACGGAGACCTGTCTTTTAAAGATAAAAATAACTATATTAAACATAGTGTTACTGTTTCTGATGCCGTTGATGAATTAGTATTTTTCTGTAGTAAAAAAACCGGTCGTTGGTGGGTTGTCGTGCCGGTCATCAATATTGAGAAAAAAACAGAACAGAATTATTTTCTGCCGTGTTCACACAACGATTATAAAATTGCTTGTACCGATTCCGTCCCTGAGCGTTGGTGGCGGGCATTTAATAAATTTAACAGATAGTAATCATGATGAAAAAATGGATGGGGATTTTAATGATCATGTCGTTGATTTTCCCCTTATTTGGACAAACGAACGTTGACACAACCAAGTCGGAAAAAAACAAATATTGGAAATTTACCGGTCTTGTCAGCCTTAATTTCTCCGAAACCATGCAGTGGAATTGGGCAGCGGGTGGGAATAATAACGGAAATGGCATCCTCGCCGCTAACGTGAAATTGGTATACAAGAAAGATAAAATCGCTTGGGAAACCACTTTCGATTCTGACTATGGATGGATGTGGGCTCCCAGCACCAACTTCAAATGGCGAAAATCTCATGATAAAATCGTCTTCAGCAGTAAATTCGGTTGGGAATTTCATAAATCATGGTATCTCACTGTCATGGCTAACTTTAAATCTCATTACAGCAAAGGTTACGAATATACCCTCGACGCTAACAAAGTTGAACAGGAAACATACGCATATAATTGGCTGTCACCATCTTACAGTGACCTGTCGATCGGTGTTGATTGGAAACCTAATGAAATCTTTACCGTTTACCTCTCTCCGGTTGCCGGTCGTATTACCACTGCAGCCGATTCCCTCCTGCGAAAAAAATATGGTGTCGAACTTGATAAAAGTATCAAAACAGAACTCGGTGCCACTTTCAAAGCCGGTGTGAACTTCGCCAGAATTAAAAACTTTAAAGTTATTTCCGTTCTGACTTTATTTACCCCTTACAACAAACATTTTGGGAAAATTGATGTCGATTGGGACCTCGCTGTTTCATATCAATTCCTCAAAGTCCTGAATGTTACCCTTGGAACCTCTCTGAAATATTACGACGCCGTTTCTATTATGTGGACAGATAAAGATGAGGTCGTTCATAACAGCCCGCGTGTCCAATTTAGGGAAATTATCGGACTTGGAATTGGCTATAGTTTCTAATACATTACAAAATATGCTATGAAAAAAATCGGATTGATAATCTGCATATTATGCTTTTGGTGCTCCGCCAATGCACAAATACGAACCGATAGCATTCACGTTTCACATTACGACATAAATCTCAATATCATTGATTTCGTTTATCATCAAATTGACGGCTATACCGATTTGAGCGTAGTCTCAAAAGTGAACGGTTTAAGTTATGTAGATTTGGATTTACAACAGCTTACTGTTGATTCAGTTTTTTTAAATAGTTCAATAACAACAAATTATGTGCATTCTAATAATTTGTTACGTATTCAACCTGACTCAGATTTGCAACAAAACGACACGCTGAGTATTCGGGTTTATTACCACGGCGTACCGGCGACGGATTCACAATTCGGCGGATTCTATTTTTCAGGTCAATATGCTTATAATCTGGGAGTTGCATTCCATGATAT
>JALNYF010000055.1 GCA_023229985.1 Bacteroidales bacterium
GGTTGGGGTAATGAGGAAAAGAGATTCGATATGGGCTTTTTTATTAACCGCAACGGCGGGACTTGTCGATGGTGCAGTCGGGCGCGCAGTCAGTTGCGAAGACATTTCTCGGACTTTTATTTCCGATGGCGAAGGATTCGCCGATAATTCGCTTTCTTCGGCAATACCCGATTCCGGAACCTCTTGCTCTAATTCCGCAGGCATCACTTTGTCATTCAAAATGCGGGCAAGATTGTCATAATATTGCTGATTCTTTGCTAAAACCAGCTCTACAGAATCAACTCTTTTCGCTGCCTTCTTATACTGCCGGTATTCATCGGGATTGGTATAGCCGGGCACATAAACCCGCAATGGCGTAAATGCAATCAACATAGCCGTCAGCACAATCAGAATGATCGCCGAAGTGGTAACGGTTACAAAAATATTCTTTGGACTCAATCGTAAGGAAAAACTATCGTGATGTGTAGAATCATTGCGAATGATCAAGCAATATTTTATCTTCCAATTCTTCCTTATTATCTGCCAAAATTTGAGGACTTTTTTCGCAAAATTCATAAATAATACAATGACAAATTCCTATTTACAAGCGGTTGCAAAGGTAGCATGTTTTTTTAAATTATATCCTATATATTAAAATAATTATAACCCAATATAAATTGTAGGATTTTATTTATTCATAAATTCTTGTAAGTATTTGTATTTTAATAAGTTATATTGTAGATAAAATCAAAAACGGAATAGTTGTCATTTGTAAAAAAAAAGATGTACTTTTGCCGCTCATTTTTCAAAACTAACCATAAACCAATTAGAACAAAATCATGACAAAATTAGCAGTAGTGGCTTTCGGAGGAAATGCACTTTTGAGAAGCGGACAAAAAGGGACTTATAGTGAACAAATTCAAAATGTTACAGAAACATGCAAGTCATTGGTAGGCTTGCTGAAACAGGATTATAATATTGTAATAGGACATGGGAATGGTCCCCAAGTTGGGAACGTAATGTTACAACATGAAGCCGGAAATAAGGTCTTTCATTTGCAAAGTATGCCCATGGATTTCTGCGTATCGGAAACGCAAGGTTCTATCGGCTACCTTATTGAACAAGGATTTCGCAATATTTTTGTTGAAGAAAAGATAAATAAAAATGTCATAACCCTCGTTACACAAGTGGAAGTCAATGCCAAGGACAGCATGTTCTTAAACCCGACAAAACCGGTCGGACCTTATTATACGAAAGAAGAAGCGGATCAGTATGCCGCAGAAACTGGAGCAAATTTTAAAGAAGACCCCAAGGGCAATGGTTGGCGAAAAGTGGTTGCGTCTCCCAAACCTATCCGAATTGCCAATATTGACATCGTAAAACAATTGGCTACTGCCGGCAATATTGTGATTACGGTCGGTGGCGGTGGAATCCCCGTCATTGTGAAAGACCATCTTACCTACGGAGTGGAAGCGGTAATTGATAAAGATTTAGCCTCCGCATTAGTAGCAGTAGAAATTAGTGCAGATGAATTTTACATTTTGACAGATGTTCCCAAAGTTTACATTAATTTTAAGAAACCCAATGAACAAGCTTTGGATACCATCACCATCGCACAAGCCAAACAGTATTTGCAAGAAGGACATTTTACCGAAGGTTCTATGGCTCCCAAAGTTCGTGCAGCTATTTACTTCATTGAAAATGGTGGTAATGAGTGCATCATCACTGAAGCCGGACAATTAGGAAACCCCGCTTGCGGAACAAGAATTATAAAAAATTCATAAAAGATCTCTTGCGAATTAAACATTATCAATCGTTGTTTGTAATAAACATTTTAATACTAAAATTATAAAAAATGAGCGCAAAAAAAACAAGAAACATCGTTATTTTTACAATTATTGGCTTAATTGTCATCAGTTTTATTTATGGTTATTCAACCTATAATGGACTAACTAAATCAGATGAAGCGGTGAATGAAGCATGGGCGCAAGTGGAGAATGTTTATCAACGACGGGCAGACCTGATCCCGCAATTGGTTAGTACTGTAAAAGGAGCTGCCGATTACGAAAGAAGCACATTGGAAAATGTCATTAAAGCGCGCAGCGAAGCTACTTCTATTAAGATCGACCCTTCCAACATGACGCAAGCAGACTTAGCGAAGTTCCAAGCCTCGCAAGACCAACTCTCAAGTTCGTTGAATAAATTGATGGTCGTCGTGGAAAGATACCCTGAACTCAAAGCCAATGCAAACTTCCAAACGCTTCAGGCTCAGTTGGAAGGTACGGAAAACAGAATTACGGTGGAAAGAAAGAAGTTCAACGAAGCAACGAAAACTTTTAACGCAAGCATTCGACTATTCCCCAAAAATATTATTGCGGGCATGTTTGATTTTGAAAAACGTCCCTATTTTGAGGCAAAAGCCGGTGCAGAAAACGCTCCTTCAATCGAATTTGACTATTCTAACAGTAATCAATAATGAAGTTTTTCAAATTTAGTCTTACCCTCTTTTTCATTGTACTTATCGGAGTGGCGGTGGCGCAAATTCCACCACGCCCCAATCCTCCCCGCTTGGTCAATGATTTTGCGAATCTGCTTACTCCCGACGAAGAACAAAAATTGGAGCGAAGATTGGTGGATTTCAATGATTCCACCTCCAATGTTATCTGCATCGTCACAGTTGCTGATTTAAACGGAATGGATGCCAAAGAATATGCTTACGAAATTGGCGATAAATGGGGCGTTAAAGATAAAAAAACCAACAAAAACAACGGTATCGTCATCCTCATTAAACCGAAAAACAGAACTGCCGGTGATGTCCAAATTGCAACCGGATATGACATAGAAGGCGCAATTCCCGATGCAGTAGCCATGAAAATAGCTCAAGAAATGATGATTCCGGAATTTAAGAATAATGATTACTACTTGGGAATCAGCAAAGGGTTAGATGTTATTCTGCCCATTGTGTCTAAGGAAATATCCATAGAAAAATTTATGGGGAATGAGGACGGACTCGCGCCGCTCGTTGTCATTTTCGTTTTTTTTGGATTGATGATTCTCTCTATCGTTATTCGCATTTTTAAAAATAAAAAAGGAAAGGGGAAAGACGATGAAGATTCCGATAACGGAAAATCTTCCGGTCGTAAAGACATTTGGAAATGGATCCTATTAGGGAGTTTGCTTTCCGGCGGTCACAGCAGTCGAAATAGTGGCGGATCGGGTGGTAGCTTTGGCGGTGGCGGCAGCTTTGGAGGCGGTGGCGGCTTCGGCGGTTTTGGCGGTGGCGGCGGCTTTGGCGGCGGCGGCGGCGGCGGAAAATGGTAATCTGTAGAAAATGATGTATCATCTTATTGACCAATTATTTAATACACAGTATCTTTGTAAAAAAGATATTGTCTCCTTAATCTCTGGTCGTAACCCCGAAATTAGCAATTATTTGTTTGAAAAAGCAAGAATCTTGCGTGAGAAATACTACGGAAAAGATATCTATATCCGTGGTTTGGTGGAAGTTTCAAACTTTTGCAAAAACGACTGCCTCTATTGCGGAATCAGAAAAAGCAATCTCAATGCTTCGCGCTATCGTCTCAACAAAGAGCAAATCTTGGAGTGCTGCCGCCGCGGATATGACGTGGGCTTTCGCACTTTTGTTATCCAGGGCGGCGAAGATATCTGTTTCAATGACGAATTGTTGGTCGATATGATCCGCTCCATAAAAAAAGATTATCCCGATTGCGCTATCACGCTCTCATTGGGCGAAAGAAGTTATGAAAGCTATTTGGCTCTTTTTCAAGCTGGTGCAGACCGTTATTTACTACGACATGAAACGGCAGATAAAGCTCATTATCAGCTACTTCACCCTCAATTGATGTCGCACGAAAATAGAATTCAATGTTTAAGAAATCTCAAAGAAATCGGTTTTCAAACGGGATCAGGTTTCATGGTTGGTTCTCCATTCCAAACGATTGAGAACTTAGCAGATGATTTGATATTTCTTTCCGAATTTAAGCCAGAAATGGTAGGCATTGGTCCTTTTATTCCGCATCATGAAACTCCGTTTGCGGATCAGGCAGCAGGTACTGTCGAGTTGACGCTCTTCATGTTGGCACTCACACGATTGTTCCTTCCATCGGCATTGTTACCCACAACTACCGCATTAGGAACGGTGGAATCTTCCGGTCGCGTAAGGGGAATCTTAGCCGGTGCCAATGTCATCATGCCGAACTTGTCGCCCATTGACGTTCGTGAAAAGTACATGATTTACGATAATAAAGTCATTTCCCGCATTGAAACAGTAGAATATCTCGACAGTTTGCGGGCAGAAATGAAACAAATTGGTTATAATATCGTGGTGGCGCGAGGAGATTATAAAAAATTATAACTCATTTCATACAATTTTTTTGGACTGAATTGAGCCGTTTCTTACGGAATATTATATTATCAGTTCCGGCTTGTTATTCTTAATTGCTTACCTCCGATAGCATTTCATATTTTGGAAGTTTTTGCTTCAAAATTCCGCAAAAACATCGCCATTTTTTTTAATGATTAAATCAACAATCATATGAAAATGATGAGATAAACCCTAAAAAGTTATCACAAAAAAAACGCTGCAAACTATTAGTATGCAGCGTTTTGCGGAGAGTGAGGGATTCGAACCCCCGGAGGTATTACCCTCAACGGTTTTCAAGACCGCCGCGATCGACCACTCTGCCAACTCTCCGCTGCAAAAATAAAAAAAAATGTAATCAATGAACAAAATTTTAATTTTTTTTTATTACTAAAAAGTATGTTCTATTCACAAAAAAACTTATATGTTTGCATTTGATTTGAAGCGCGATTTTTTTTTTGTAATCAATTAATAATTAATGATATATATGAAAAATTTACTCAAACAATTAGCACAAATCGGAATCAATAATCCGATAACTGTTTATCACAATTTATCGTATGATGAGTTATTTAAACATGAAACGAATCCAAATTTGACAGGATTTGACAAAGCTTATTACACCAAAAATGGCGCACTTTCAGTGGATACCGGCATTTTTACGGGACGTTCTCCCAAAGATAAATATGTCGTTTTCGATGAAGAGACCAAAGATAATATCTGGTGGGCTGCCCCCGGGAAAAAAGGTTCCGATAATAAACCGATCTCTTTGGAAATTTGGAATCACCTTAAGGGTTTGAGCGAAAAACAGTTAAGTGAAAAAGCAATTTATGTGATGGACGGATTCTGCGGTGCTAATGAAAATTCAAGACTGAAAATTCGTTTCGTGACTGAAGTCGCTTGGCAAGCTCATTTTATTAAAAATATGTTCATTCGCCCTTCCGAAGAAGAATTGGAAAATTTTGAACCTGATTTTGTAGTTCTGAATAGTTGCAAAACTACCAATCCCAATTGGAAAGAACAAGGGCTCAACAGCGAAGTTTATGTGGCATTCAACCTGACCGAAAGAATGGGCTTGATCGGCGGCAGTTGGTATGGTGGCGAAATGAAAAAAGGGATCTTTTCTGTCATGAACTATTTCTTGCCGCTTCGCGGAATGGCTGCTATGCACTGCTCCGCTAACGAAGGTAAAAATGGCGATACTGCTATTTTCTTCGGGCTCTCCGGCACCGGAAAAACAACTCTCTCCACCGACCCGAATCGTGCATTAATCGGTGATGACGAACACGGCTGGGACGAAAATGGAGTGTTCAACTTTGAAGGCGGTTGCTATGCCAAATGTATTAACCTCAGCCCAGAAAAAGAACCTGACATCTACCAAGCCATCAAACGCGATGCCCTCTTGGAAAACTTAGTCATTGATAATGAAGGAAATATAGATTTTGACTCCGCCGCTAAAACAGAAAATACACGTGTTTCATACCCAATTTACCATATTCAGAATATCGTGAAACCCGTTTCTAAAGGTACTCACCCCTCGAAAGTTATCTTTCTCTCTGCAGATGCTTTCGGCGTGCTTCCTCCGGTTTCCGTGCTGAATAAAGAACAAACCATGTATTATTTCTTGAGTGGTTATACTGCTAAATTAGCCGGAACAGAACGCGGTATAGTGACCCCGCAACCCACTTTCTCTTCCTGCTTCGGGGCTGCCTTCCTGATGCTCCATCCCACCAAATATGCCGAAGAATTGGCCAAGAAGTTAATCGAACATCATGCAACCGCTTATCTCGTCAATACGGGCTGGATCGGTGGCGGCTACGGCGTGGGCAAACGAATCTCTTTGAAAGATACCCGTACCATCATCTCCGCCATCTTGAACGATGAACTATTGAACTGCGAAACAACCCTCATCAAACCGTTTAACCTCTTTGTTCCCAAACAGATAAATAATATTGATGATGCAATCCTAAACCCTGAAAACAGCTGGTCAGACAAGGACGCTTATCGCGAAAATGCAAACCTCCTCGCAAGTTATTTTATTAAAAACTTCGATAATTTCACCGAAACAAAAGAAGGTGCCGACCTCGTTCCTTTTGGTCCGACCATCTAACCTATTGGAAATTTCTACTATGGAAAAAAAACATCCAAAACTTATTAAAATATTCAATACCAACTATTTACGTACAAGCTATGACGTAAATGGTATTACCGAACAGAAATTCCAGGAAGCCGAACTCGTTTACAACGAAAAAGGTCTCCTCGTAAAAGAGACGCATTTTAACAACCAAAATGCAATCGAGTCGATCGCTGTTCACGAATATAATGATGATAATCTGGTTATCTTGTCTTCTCAATTTGATGAAAATAACGAACTCTGCCAGAAAAATACTTTCCAATATAACGAAAATAAAAAAATCGTCAAAAAAAGCTGCTTCTATGGTCTCGAATCGCCGGAATATGCTACTATTTATGTCTATGAAAATGAACAGCTTATACGCGAAGATTCCTACGACGAAGACGAATTTGCGTTTACCGAAAAACGATATGCCTATAACGAATCAAATCTGATCAGCCGCCAGCTTGAATATGACGAAGATGGAAACGTGCTTTATGATACCTGCTTCGATTATAATGATAAAAGATTGATTTGCAAGCAAATAAGAAATGAGGTATTGCAAAAAGACAGACGCACGTACATCTTTGAATATGATGAGGCGAATCATAAAATAAAGGATTTGATTTATAATTTTAAAGATACGCTGATTGCTAAAACATATTATTTGTACGACGATAATGGAAATGTTGCGGAAACGGAAGAAGAAAACCTCGACACTTACCGAAAAACACGCTACACGTATGAGAATAATAATTGCGTGAAAGCTGAGCAATTAGATAAGAATGAGGAACTTATGATTTGGTCGGAATATGAATACAATGACCAAAACGACGTGACCGCGATCAAGAATTATATTACCGATGAAGTGGACCCAACCCTGTTTCGGATTGCGTCCACAATTCAATATGAAACTGAATGGTATGATTGATAATTTGTGTATTTTTGCACACTATTTTACACTGAAAAATGGAAGAAGGTAAAAAACATTCTGATAAAGGTCGCTTTTGGATGGGGTTCTCAAACGGTTTATTGTTGGGACTGATGATTGCCATTGCTTTTTACTTTGTTGATAAGTATTGGCTAAAAGACCCGATTCACCTGCTGGATCCAATTGAGGAAAGTAAAGGAAATGTTACAGAAAGCAAAGATACAGTCGTAAAAATCGTAAATAATACCTATTATAAAAATAAAGATACCGAAAAACCACTGGTTTCGACAAACGTAGATTCATCGCAAAACAATGGCTCCGATTTTGAAGATATGAGCGATTATGAAGATGAAAGTGACGAATTTATGCTGACAGATGATGAGGAATCGGCTAATAATGTTATCGTCGAAAAAGATAAAAGTATTAGAAATCGCTCCATAAAAGTGAATCTGTTCAAAAATGATGTTGATAGTGTAATCGTCATTCCGATTTTAGTCTTTGAAGTTGAACAATGGACTTCCCCCATCAAAAACAAAATTTCTTACCAACGAACAAACAACGTTTTGAAAATTAAGGGAATAGATATCCAAAAAATTAAAATCGTCTATTTCGATAACAAGTATTACATCGAAGATGAGGGAACGTATTACCTGATACGAAACAATAATGATTTTGAACGCTTGCAAAGTACGGCGATTCATTAATTATCAAGGAATTAAATGAAACTGACATTTTACAAATTTCACGGTGCCGGTAATGATTTTATTATGATTGACAATCGCACCGGCAAAATTGTATTAACTACAGAACAAGTGAAATTCTTGTGCCACAGGAGGTTTGGCGTTGGTGCGGACGGATTGATTATCTTGGGAAAAAAGATTTCGGAACATACCGATTTCAATATGCAATATTATAATGCGGACGGCAGAGAGGCTTCTTTGTGCGGAAACGGCAGCCGCTGCGTTGTTGCTTTTGCCCATTTTCTTGAAATGATTGATGGACAAACCCAATTTACCGCTTTTGATGGAATTCATTCCGCTAAAATCATTCATTATCAATCTCCTACGTGGCAAATTTCGCTTTCTATGAACGACCTTTCCGACATGATTTCTTATTCGGACGGTCTGTTTTTGGATACCGGTTCCCCACATTTTGTTGTGTTTTGCGAAGACGCCCATCTTGTTGATGTACAAAGTAAAGGGAAAGAATTGCGCCACGACTCCCGCTTCTCACAAGGAAGCAATATTGACTTTTGTTCGCCTTATCAAGATGGTATTTTTGTGCGTACCTACGAGCGTGGCGTTGAAGATGAAACCCTTTCGTGCGGCACCGGTGTTACGGCAACGGCGATCGCGTGGGCAAAAAAACATCACTTCAAAAATGGAGAATATTTTTTTAAAATATATACCCTTGGTGGCGAATTTATGGTCTCTTTTACCATCAATGAAGAATCTTTTTATGCTATAAAGCTCAAAGGTCCGGCAACTTTTTCTTTCAAAGGTGAAATCCAATTGTTGTAATGAAAAAAAATATCTCGAACTACTGCATCAGATTAGCCCTTTATTTTGGTTTTGTTCTTCTCCTTTTTACCGCTGAACGAATCACTTTTTTAATCGTAAATTACTCTTTTTTAACGGAAACAACCTTTTCGGAAATTGTGGCTGTTTTCTATCATGCCTTTCATTTGGATATCTCAACTGCTTGCTATATTTGTTCTATTCCATTTATAATCATTACGTTACAATTAATCATCAATCGAAAATGGTTGGATATTGTTCTTCATTCCTATACGGTAATTATCATTTTATGTATAGTTTTTTCTGCCTTGGGAAATATTTTCCTTTATTCGGAATGGAGTTGCAAACTTAATTATAAAGTATGGTATTATTTTCGAGCTCCCGATGAGGCACTGAAAACCGCAACGTGGTTTCAATTAATTATGGGAATCGGAGGCGGCATACTGATTTCACTCTTGTTTTTTCTGGCCTATCGGAAATGGTTTGCGAGGCCGAAAATTGAGAAATCAGGTAAATTCTATTGGCAAACCGCGCTCATTCTTTTGTTAGGATTGCCCATCATTTTTGTCGGAATGCGCGGAAGAATTACGGGTATTCCTATTTCGCAAAGTAATTCATATTATTCTAAAAATCAGATACTTAATGATGCTGCCGTGAACACGCAGTGGCATCTGATGAAAAGTACTATTCGTTTTGCAAAATCAAATAGCGAAAATTTGTATATCTCTATGTCCCATGAGTCTGCTAATCAATTGGTGCAAGAGCTTTTTGCTGTTGAAAAAGATACCACGAAACTCGTTCTCAATACTTCCCGCCCGAATATCCTCTTAATTTTTCTGGAGAGTTGGTCAGCTGATTTGATTGAAACGCTAGGCGGTAAATCAGACATTACACCTTATTTTCATCAATTGGAAAAAGAGGGAATTTTATTCACGCAGCTTTATTCAGCCGGTCGTCGTTCGCAAGAAGGAATGGTGGCAATATTTAGCGGTTTTCCGCCCATTCCCTATAACACCGTGACCGATAATTTTGAAAAATATGGGTCGCTCGGCAGCCTTGTTCGCGAATTGAATCAGCAGCAATATCACTCTTCATATTCTTTCGGAGGCGACCTTACCTACGGGAATTTGAAAGCCTATTTAATGGCGATGCAGTTCGATAAAATTATTGATGACACCGATTTTCCCGCAGGTACACCTCATGGGAAACTATCAATTTATGATGAAATAGTATTCAATCAACAAATACAAGATTTGCGCACCGAAAAAAAACCTTTTTTTTCCACTGTTTTTACCGCAAGTACCCATTCTCCTTATGATGTGCCGGATGTTGCCGGGACACTCCGCTGGGACGTTGCCGATTTGCCATACCTGAACTCTGCCAAATATACCGATTATTGCTTGGGAAAATTTATTGAAAAAGCCAAAAATGAAGATTGGTACGACAATACCCTGATTATTTTGGTTGCAGACCATAGTCATACCACTTATAAACAATGGAATTATAATGATGCCGGTTATCAGCATATTCCTATGCTCTGGCTGGGTGGGGCGATAAAGAAAGAACTGCGCGGCTCGCAAATCAATGATGTGTGCAGTTACTTGGATTTGCCCAAAACGCTACTTCACCAACTTCATCTGCCGGCAGACAATTTCCAATGGAGCAGCGATATCCTCAATCCTTACACCCGTCGTTTTGCCATGGTGCAATCTAATTCAGGTATTGGCTGGATCACCCCGAATGGTGCCTTTAGCTATGACGTTGCGGGCAACGATCTGCATTGCTGCACTTTTACCGACGATTCATTGAAGAACAAAGAATTACAGTATGCAAAAGCCTATTTGCAAGTGCTATATCAAACCTATTTAGATTATTAATGGTGCTTTTCCGCAATTTATCTGGTCTGATATATGATTAAATAATGTATATTTGCGCTTACAAAATTTTGAATAAAAATTATTGTAAAATGTTGAAATATAGATTTTTAGCTTTATTATTTTCTCTATTTTTATCGTTCAACTTGGGGTGGGCGCAACCGATATCTATCCATTCCCGGTTGGATTCTACTCACATCGTCATCGGTGACCATCTGAAAATGCACCTTACCATTTCCACTGATTTAGCTAAAAAAATAACGGTTCAAGATGTCCAAACGTGGAAACTGCTGAACTGCGAAGTGGTTGAAGTATCGCCACTTGTCCAAGCTGTTTCTAAAGGTAAAAATGTTTATAGTCAAACAATTACATTAACTTCCTTTGATGCGGGTGCTGCTTCCGTTTGCCCAATTTCTATTTTGGAAAACGATTCGCTCCTGTTGGGAGTTACTGATACTATGCACTTTAATGTGGACACTTTGCCCGTTTTTGTCGATACTGCACAACTATTTAAAGACATCAAAATGCCCTTGCAAGGAGAAAAAATTGCTGTGGTCACGCCCGCGAAAGATTTTTCAAAAATTCAAAAAATAGTCGCAATTATTTTCGGCTCATTGCTTCTGTTAGCCGTTGGAGGCTTTTTTGTCTGGAAATATGTCAGGAAATTTCTCAAAGAGAAGAAGTTACAGGAAGACAAAAATCGCCGGAAAGAAAATGCCGCTTCCCTCGCTTTGACAGATTTGAATGAACTGAAAAAGAAAAAATTGTGGCAAAACGGATTCGTGAAAGACTATTATTCGGAACTAAGTATGGTATTGCGTACTTATATTGATAATCAGTGGGATATCAATGCCAAAGAGATGGTGACCTCGCAGATATTTGATGAAATTACTTCGTTAGATATTACTGATGACCAATTGAAAGAGCTACACAGAATTTTTACCATGTCGGATTTGGCAAAATATGCGAAAGAACAACCCATTGGAGAGGATAACGAGACGAATTTGAAAAATGCGTATCGCTTCGTGAAATCAACGGACAGTAACGAAAAACGCAAAAAAGCAGAAGAAATTCAACAAAAACATTATAAAAATAAAAAATAATGGAACTATTTCACGGTTTTTGGGAAATATTCAAAGATGTTGAGTTTGTCAATCCACATCTCTTTTGGCTTCTGTTGCTGATTATTCCATACTTGGCATGGCAAATATGGAAACGCCGCAAAATGCAGGCTACACTAATCGTAACAACGACGGTCCCTTTTGAAAAAGCACCCAAGACCATTCGTCAAAGATTGCGCCATTTGCCTATTGTTCTGCGCGTTATGGCTTTTTCGGTTTTAATAATAGCCCTCGCCCGACCGCAATCTTCCTTCCGAAATAAAACCATTCAATCCGAGGGTATTGACATCGTCATTGCGCTGGACGTTTCCGCAAGTATGAGGATGATGGATTTTACCCCCAATCGCTTGGAAGCCTGCAAAACCATCGCTGCCGAATTTGTGGAAAATCGTTCGAACGATAGAACAGGATTAGTATTGTACGGTGCCGAAGCCTATACCCAATGCCCGCTGACCTCCGACCACATTACTTACTTGGAACTGTTGCAGTCGACGGAATTTGGAATGATTGATGATGCCTCTACCGCCATTGGTGACGGGCTCGGAACTGCCGTCAACCGCCTGCGGGAAAGCAAAGCCAAGAGCAAAGTGATCATCTTGCTGACCGACGGAGTTAATAATTCCGGCTATTTAGACCCTATCTCCGCCGCGGAAATGGCGAAGTCCTACAATATTAAAGTCTATACCATTAGCTGCGGTACCAACGGAAAAATGTCGAAAGTGAAAACTCCATACGGAATCGTTCCTTCTAAAACCGAAATTGATGAAGCGCTATTAAAAAAGATTGCCGACAAAACTAACGGAACCTATTTTCGCGCTACCAATAATGACAAATTACGTGATATTTATACACAAATTGACCAAATGGAAAAAACGATCGTCAGCGAAGACGTTTTGGAACATAAAAGCGATGAATTTCTGCCGTTTTTGGTCATCGCCATTGCCCTCTTTTTGCTCGAACTTATCTGCCGTTTTACCTTCTTACGCACTAATCCATAATTTTTTCATTTCCGATAATTACTAGTATAGACAATAAAAACTGTTTTTTTTCATTATTACGAACAAATTTACAGAATGTACAGGAAAACAGTATTTATTTCTGTTATAATTATTATATCTCTGACAGTGAACGTGTTACACTCGCAATCACTGTCAAATCTTCGTTTTAAAACGCAAACGGTAGATTCACTGATAATTAATTTGGACTCGCTGACCATCGTTCCGGAATCATTTTTGTTATCAGGATTGGACACATCAGCTTACAAAATTGATTTTTCCGCTGCCAAAATATTTATTTCCGATTCTGCAGCTATAGGGAAACTCATCACATACTCGTATCGCGTTTTTACAATTGATTTTTCAAAAAAATCAAACCGAAAATCTACTGATATTATTTTGAATAGAATGATTCCCAACTCGTCTGCCAATCAAATACAGTTGCTGGGCGAACCGCTGAATGAACTTTTGTTTGACTCCTCATTAGATGGCACCGGCTCCATTTCGCGAAGTTTGTCGTTAGGAAATAATCAGAATTTTGTCTTAGATGCGCACCTGAATTTGCAGCTTTCCGGCTTTTTAGCGCCGGACATCGAAATTTTAGCAAATATTACAGACGAAAATCTGCCTGTTCAACCGGAAGGGAACACGCGTGTTATCAAGGATTTCAATAAGATTTTTATTCAACTGAAATATAAAAATCTATTAACGCTGAAAGCAGGCGATATTGAAATTCCCAAACCCCAAAATGACTATTTTTTATGCGTGAAT
>JALNYF010000119.1 GCA_023229985.1 Bacteroidales bacterium
GGGAAATACTACTTTTGCGAATCAAGAAGCCGCGGAACTATCCGCTTATAACGACATGGTTATTCCAGAATTTAAGTTATATTTAAGTAAAATTTCAGAATTTTTAGGCTTAACAACTACCGCCAGTGGATATTATTTAGACGGGAAATTTGACAAGGTAAGTATAATTCAGAAATCGCAAAAGACAAAAGCAGAAATGGAAACTTTGAATTTTAACAATGCCATGGCGCAATACAATGCAGGTATTATTACGTTAAATGATGTCTTAATTTCAATTGGTCGTGAACCAAAGGAAGATAGCAGATATAAATTAACAAAAATTGAAATGGGATTAACAACGACAAACAATTAAAATTTAACAAAGTTATGAATAATTATTATTTATCAACAAAAACGAAATCAATTGAACTCGGAAGCAAAGAAGGAGAAGTAACAATAGCCGTTAACACTTTGAAAGTATGTGATTATCAGAACGATATATCGGCACAAGGTTCTTTTGTTAAGACGTTAAGTGAAAATTTTAAAAATATTCGGCACTACCTGAATCACAACAGCAACATTCTAATTGGTTGTCCTATAAGTGGTTATGAAACCGATAATGAATTAGTGTTTAAAAGTGCTTTATGCCTTGACATGGAAGTAGCGCGCGATGTCTACGCGCTGTATAAGCTGTATTCAAAATATGGCAATACGTTGCAGCATTCAGTAGGTGTTGAGGATGTTAAGCGCGATCCTTCTGATCGTCGAATTGTTAAGGAATGGAAGCTATACGAATTTTCGACGTTAACAAAAGTTGGCGCAAGTCCGGGAACCCGATTACTCGAATTGAAAGAATTGGGAATTGAAAGTAATCCGAATAAAGCTGTAGAAATTTTAAAAGAAATGTTAAATATTAAAGCATTTAGTGAGCAATTTAAAGAAAATACGAGCAAAGAAATAGAGATAATTACGCAACAGTTGAAGAATAATGAGCCGCCTTACAAGGCACTCGAAGTTAAAGCCGCCGAAGGACACTTTAATTTATTTGGTGTTGCAAATTTATTAAAATAAATTAACTTAAAAAAAACAAAAATGACAGAAAAAGATTTATTATTAAAAATGGCGGTGCCCATTGAGCAAATGACTGCGGAGCAAAAAGTGCAGTACGCCACAATCGAAAAACAATTTACCGACCTTCTCTCTACTTACGGGAAGGAAGTCGAGGGAAAATTAAAGAAAGCACTTGAAGAGTTACCCCCACCTGCTGATAATAGCGCAGACGTTACAGATTTGAAAGAAACTTTAACAAAATTACAAGATGCCGTGACAAAAATTCAAGAAGGCCTTGAAAGTGTTAATAGCGCGCAAGAAGATTTTGCAAAGTTAATTCCTACGCCCGAAGTGGCTAAATCTTACATACCGCGTCGTGAATTTTACAAAGAAGCAATTAGAGAGGCAATTAAAGAGAAGATTAGCACAATTGCTGATTTGCACTCTACTGGTCAAAGTGTTAAAATTACCAAAGAAGTTGGGGCTATTTCAACTGCTAATTTAACAGATGGAAATGGAAATGCGACATACGTTCAGTACTCACCAATCGATCCGGGTGTGACACGTCCGCAGCAACGCAAAACGTACCTGCGCGACCTCGTCACCGTTAACTCAATAAGTAGCGGGCATGCGCGCTGGACTGAGGCTGTAGCAGGCGAAGGTGGTGCTGGAGCAACTGCCGAAGGCATACGAAAAAATGAAAAAGATCAAGATTACATCACGAATACAGCTCCGGTGCAAAAAATAACAGCCTTCTCAAAAGTAGATGAAGAGATGTTGGATGACATAGAGTTTGCGGCTCAAGATATTGCCGATGATTTAACAGAGAGTGTTTTGTTAAAAGAGGACTCAGCTATCTATGGGGGTAATGGTACGCCGCCAGAATTTAAAGGCTTAACAACGTATGCACCTTCATTTACTGTTACTAATTCTGTTAATTCTGAATTCTATCACGCCATTCCATTTGCAAATAGACGCGATGTATTGCGTACAGCTGTAGCGATTATTGCCAAGAATAATTTTTCTGCAACTGCAATATTGTTAAATCCGAGCGATTCAGCGCTAATTGACATGCAAAAAAATTCTCAAGGCTCATACATTAACATTATGTCATCCGATGGTGTTACCACCACTAAAGTCCCAGTAATTGAGAATACGGGTGTTACCGTTGGCACCTATTTAATAGGTGATTTTTCGAAGTCTAATTATAGAATTAGAAAAGAATTAACATTAGTTGTTGATAGATGTGAGAGCGATTTGCTGGAGAACAAATTTACTTTCTTAGTTGAACTTCGCGGGGTTCATTATGTTAAAAGTAACCATTTAAACGCTTTTATTAAGGGAACTTTTGCTGACGATATCGCCGCAATAAATGGAACTGCCCCAATTCAAGAAGTTAATGTTGCAAATACAGCACCTATCGGAGTAGCAATTGATGGAGATGTAGCAATTATTAATGGTTCTACTCCTTTAACAGTTGATTCAACAATTGATGGAGATGTAGCAATTGTTAATGGTTCTACTAATTTAACAGTTAATTCAACAATTGTTGGGCCGTTGGGAGCTAATGGCGGTGTATCAACAGAAGAATTTTCCTAATATTTAACTTAATTGAAAAATGAAAAAGTGTAAAGTTTATGTACTTGAGCCCTTTTCAGAGGGCGGAAAAAATTATAAAAAAAATGTCTATTATTATTTAACAAAGACAAAAGCAGAGAAACTCGCAGCCGCCGGAAAAGTTCGGGTGCATAAACTTAACATTTTTTTAAAAAAATAACGTATGATTTGCAAATTTGAAGATTTTAAACTTGAATATTCAATTCCCAATCTGCAAGGTTTGGGGGGAAGTGATATCATTAATTCAATGATACAAAGTAACTTACAAGACTTTATTGATGAATACGAGCCGCGTTTTTTAGCGATGTTCTTTCGCGATAGCTTTCAAGCCCCTGAATTAGATTACATT
>JALNYF010000056.1 GCA_023229985.1 Bacteroidales bacterium
TGGTTTACCAATTTGCCGGATTTTGGTGCCAATGTCCAACATTTGGAAGTGCAGCGCGGCGTGGGAACTTCCAACAACGGTTCTGCCGCTTTTGGTGCAACAATGAATTTCTCTACACTTACCCCTTCGCTGAAACCGTATTTATCTGTCAGCAGCTCTGCCGGCTCTTTCTATTCTTTCAGAAATACCGTGTCCGCTTCTACTGGTTTGATGAAAGAAAGACTCTCGGCTGCCGTCTCTTACTCCAACATATTGAGTAACGGCTATATAGACCGCGCCTCCGCCTTGCTTCATTCGTTGTTTTTTACCACAGAATATCGCTTTTTGGGTTCAGCAATAAACAAAAATTATGGCAAAATCAAGTTCAACTTAATATACGGAAACGAAAAAACAGGTCTCGCTTGGAACGGTGTCCCATCCGATTCGTTGGCAAATAACAGAACCTACAACAGCTGCGGAGAGTATTTTGAAAATGGTCAAAAACGTTATTATGAAAATGAAACCGATAATTATCAACAAACTCATTTTCAATTAATTTATGACTATAGAAAATCAATCAACGGCTCTCAATACAGACACATTTTGAACTTTGATATGGCGGCTCACCTCACGCGCGGGATTGGCTATTATGAAGAATATCAAGATGATAAAGATTTTTACGACTACGGACTCTCGCCCTTTATCCTTTCCGCCGATACCATCTTGTTGAGTGACCTGATAACTAGAAAATACTTGGATAACTATTTCTATGGTGGGACTTTCCATTTTTCACACACCCTCTTCTTCCATCATCCCGAAAATAGAATAACTTGGTCGCTGGGCGGTGCCGCCAATCGCTACGACGGAAAACATTACGGTACCATTATTTGGATGCAATATGCCGACCATACGGGAATCAATGCGCATTGGTATGACGGTATCGGCGACAAAAGACAATATAATCTGTTTGGCACAGTTGCCTTTACGATGTCCGACAAAATCTATACTTACGTAGATTTGCAATATCGGTGCATCGATTACCGAATTTCCGGCATTGACGATAATTTGACGGATATTTCGCAAAATCATTTATGGCACTTCTTTAATCCCAAAATAGGACTGAATTATTCGTGGGAATCACTCTTAAAAAATCAAAAAAAGATAGAGCAATCTGCCTATTTTACATTTGCAATTGCCAACCGCGAGCCCACACGCTCGGATTTGACGGATGCCGACCTTGCCAAACGCCCTCGAGCGGAAACCCTTTACGACTTGGAGGTAGGCTACAAAATCCGTGGGAAAAAATTCTCTGTGGCCGCCACCGGATATTATATGTACTATAAAGACCAGCTTATCCTGACCGGCGAAATTAACAGCGTGGGAGCAGCCGTCATGACCAACGCCGAAAAGAGCTATCGCACCGGTATTGAATTGATTGCCACCTACCAACCCGTCCGCTACTTCGAGTGGAAAATCAATGCGACGTGGAGTGCCAATAAGATTATCAATTTTACAGAATATGTTGATGATTGGGACACCGGCATACAACGCGTGAAAGAGCTGGGAACCACCGATATTTCGTTCTCTCCCAATATTGTTTTGGGAAATGAATTGATCGTTGAACCGGTTCGAGATTTTAATATTTCCTTCGTTACCAAGTTCGTAGGCAAACAATATTTAGATAATTCAAGTAATGAGAATTATATTCTTAAACCCTATTGTATCAATAATTTACAATTAAGTTATACGATTCACACTCAACCTGTTTCAGAAATTAATCTGTTTTTTCAGATTAATAATTTGTTCAACGCAAAATATGAAAGCAATGCGTGGTTGTACAAATATTATTATAACAACGAAGAATGCCGCCTTGATGGGTATTATCCACAAGCCGGCATCAACTTTATGGGAGGAATCCGATTAACTTTTGATTAATTTTTATTGATTAACTGACCTGTACCGGTGTTTTGAATTTTGATTTTCGGATTTCCTTTATAATAAAGATTCCCACTACCGCTCAGGGTAATATCTAAATTATCGGTGGGGGCAACATAAACCGAACCGGTGCCACTACTTACAACTTTGCATTTCTTGGCGATCAGTGAGGTTGCGTTAAACACGCAAGCTCCTGATGCAGTGAGATCTACATCTTTTACAGAACCCGTAATATTGATTTCGCTACTGCCGCTCAGAACAGCTTTTAAAACTTTGCCGGTAAAATTAGTCCATTCAATCTGACCGGTTCCGGAAGCAGTTAATTCAGCAGAAGATTCCGATTTTAATCCATGAAAAACAATCTTGCCGGTAGAAGAAGTCATCAATTTAAATTTGGGAGCCGACAGATTCATACAACTTCCGTTTACATTTCCGCTAAGATTAAAAATGGCATTTTCAGCAATAATTTCGCCACAATTGAGTTGAAAATTGCCCGAAATATTCATTTTTAAAGAGGGAACAGAGATGTTTTTGAGATTAAAATTCCCGCTACCGGACAATACGACTTCCATTTTTTCACTCATTACTCCCTCCATATTTACATCTCCACTTCCATCGTAGCTGATTTTTTTTATCAGCGGCATGGTAATATGAAGAATTATTGGAATATTATTGTCCAATTTGGTCTTTTTGGCGACCTTAACCGTTAAGGCAGTGCCTTTTACTTCCGTGATAAGATACTCCAATAAATTGGATTCCCCCTCTATTTCCAAACCGGACTGAATAGCATAACTGATGATGACATTCATATTCGCAGAAATATTTTCCGACGAAATGATAACCTGCTCAAATGGAGTTAATTGTCTCGTTTCTTTCGCAATTTGTTGATTGCCCTTAATCTCTCCCGCCTGCAGCGATAAAGAGAAAATCATAAGCAAAAACAGGCTTGAAATTTTTATTAATTTTTTCATGATATTATATGTTTAAAATTACGATGCAATATTACAATAAAAAAATGAATATATTTCGTTGTATTTGACATATTTTGAACCTGATACAAATAATTGTTGAATAATCATTCGATTCACGCAGGATAAATGAAGCAATATGACATTTAAACAAAAATGTGACAAAAATATGATGGCAGGAATCTGTATCGTTTAAATTTTGTGTAACTTTGCAGCTTGAAATATTTTTTATGTTAGTATTGATTTAAAGATATTTATTATGACAAAAACTTCTAAAAGTCCGCAGTCATCGCAATATAACAAAAAGAGAATTAAAGTTGCTGTCATGTGTATTTCAGCAGTTATTATCTTTTATGTCGGAGCTAATTTTTTGAAAGGGATTAATGTTTTTAATGAAAAGGCATACTATTACTGTGTGATGGATGATGCTACCGGCATTCAGCAAAGTACCCCTGTTATGTTAAGCGGCTATAAAATAGGATTGGTAGATGAGGTTTCATTAATTAGTTCTAACCCTCCCAAAGTATGCGCGAAGATACTATTGACCGAACCTATCGACATTCCGACCTCTTCCCGCTTTATGATACAATCTAAAGATTTATTGGGCGGACAACTACTCAACCTGATTATGGGCAATGGAACCGGAAAATTGCAAAGCGGTGATACCCTACAATGCTCCATAAAACCTGGTATGCTCGACGGTATCGACGAAATTAAAGGTCAGATTAGCAGTGTCTTGACTTCGATTGATACCATCGGCTTGTCGATAAAAGATGTGCTACACACAAACGGCGGCGGCAAAAGTTTACAGGCTACCCTCCAAAATATTGAATCCACTACCGAAAATCTAAACGAAATTCTGGGCAATAATAAAGTCAAAGTAGGCAAATTGGTCACCAATCTCGAAAAATTCAGTCAAACATTGGAGAGTGCGTCACCACAACTGACCTCCATTTTGGAAAATTTTGACCAAATCAGCGACACCATCGCCAAAGCCGATATTGCCGCTATCATACAAAATGCCAATCGTACCATTACCGAATTGGAAGCCGTTGTGAAGAAAGTAAACCAAGGCGAAGGAACTGTTGGCGAACTATTTAACGACGATGCCCTCGCTACTAAATTAGAACAAACCATTAACAGTGTCAATGACTTAGTTACAGATTTGAAAGCACACCCCAAACGCTACGTTCATTTCTCACTGTTTGGAAAAAAAGATAAAGACAAAAATCAAAAAAATAAATAATACAATGGACCTTAAAATTGAAGGAAGACTAATCCAAAAATTAGCGCTTCAAACCGGTAACGGTAAAAATGGAGAATGGAGAAAACAAGAATTTGTGATTGAAACCGATGACGCTTTCCCGAAGAAAATATGTGCTAACCTTTGGTCAGACAGAATTTCTCAGCTGGATCCTATTGCGATTGATGAAAAAATTGCTGTCTATTTTAACCTCGAATCTCGCGAATTTAACGGCAAATGGTACACCGACGTACGCGCTTGGAGAATAGAAAAAGTTACGCAACCGCCCGTTTCTGGTACGCCTCAACAACTACCTAACAGCGCTCAACAGCAACCTCCTGCGCCACAACCTACCCCTGATCCACTACCCGCCCCACAATATGGCAATGACGATACCTCTTTAGGAGCCCCCGACAATGACGGACTTCCCTTTTAATCATCAAAAATGACTTACGGAGTAGCCCACTTGTCCATCATTCCTTTGCGGAGCGAACCTTCCGAAAAATCGGAAATGGTTTCCCAACTCTTGTTCGGCGACGCCTATATCGTTTTGGAAGAACAAAATGGTAGATTTAAAATCCAAACCTGTGACTGTCAATACGAAGGCTGGATGGACAAGAAACTTTTTAACCCAATTCATGAATTGGATGTCGAAGCCTATTTGTCTGCCGATAAGTATTTTGTGAAAGATTATCTACTTTTCATCAAGACGTTTGAACAAGATATATTGTTCCCTGTTTTTGCCGGTTCATCGTTTCCATTTCCGAAGGACAATATTTTGATATTAGGAAATTCCATTTTTATGGTACACCTTCCGGAGGAGAAGCAGGTGCAAACAGTTCCCGAGCTAACCGAATCGCAGGTAACAATCATCCAATTTGCGGCACAATACCTCAACGCTCCCTATCTGTGGGGCGGTCGCTCACCGGCAGGAATTGACTGCTCCGGCTTTTCCCAAATCGTTTACAAACGCATCGGTTTGGCTCTTCCGCGCGATGCCTCACAACAAGTTCAAATGGGCAAAACTATTGATTTTGTAGAAGAAACGCAAATCGGTGACTTGGCTTTCTTCCAAAATGAGGAAGGAAAAATTATTCATGTCGGAATCATCTGCGGTAAGAACAAAATCATTCATGCCAGCGGCTGTGTGAGAATTGATACCATTGATACAACCGGAATTTTTAACCACGAAACCAAAACGTATTCCCATTTTTTGCGAATTATCAAACGAATTCTATCGCTATGACCGGAAAACTTGTTCATTTGAGAGCCTTGGAACCGGAGGATTTATCTTTGCTGTATCAATGGGAAAATGATACAGAATTATGGACTTTGAGTAACACGCTTGCTCCTTTTTCAAAAGCCGTTTTGGAACGATTTATCGAAACTTCAGCTGCCGACATTTTCGTTAACAAACAGTTACGCCTGATGATTGATGAGGTAAACACGCATCAAACAGTCGGAACATTGGACATTTTTGATTTTGCGCCCGAACATCGCCGTGCCGGTCTGGGAATTTTTATTGAGAAAGATTCTCGAGGCAAGGGCTATGCCATGGAAAGTATCCTGCTTACAAAGAAATATCTGTTTGAAGTCCTGAATGTTCATCAAATCTTTTGTAATATTATGGCAGATAATAGAATAAGTATTTGTCTGTTCCAAAAAGCAGGATTTCAGCTGATGGGTCGGAAAAAAGATTGGATTTGGAGCAAAAATAGGTTTGTAGATGAGAATATGTATCAGTGTTTTAATGATTTATAATCAATAACAATAATATGTCAGATTCAATTATTAAGCATGGTCGTCCTTCGTGGGACGAGTATTTCATGGAAATTGCCAATGCAGTCAGCAGCCGCGCTACTTGCGACCGCGGGAAAAGTGGGTGCGTGATTGTACGTGACCGTCAAATTTTAGTGACCGGATACGTTGGCTCCCCCAAGGGGTTGCCTCATTGCGATGAAGTCGGACATCAATTGAAAAAAACCGTCCACGAAGACGGTACCACCACCGAACACTGCGTAAGAACCGTTCACGCGGAACAAAATGCCATTTGTCAAGCTGCAAAATTAGGTATTGCATTGCAAGACAGTACGTTATATTGTCGCATGACCCCGTGTCGGGTCTGTGCCATGCTTATCATCAATTGCGGAATAACCCGCGTTGTTTGCGAAAAAAAGTATCACGCCGGTGCTGAATCCGAGGAAATGTTTCAAAAAGCCGGTGTCACTTTGGAATTCTTCTCTACCGATATTATGCAATATAACAAGCAATAACTTGTTAATCAGTTAGATAATTTTTTAAAAAAAAGAAACTGATTCTTCCGTTTTGACTGTATATTTGCAGTCTCTCATTTACTCATTTTACTAATACGAAGCATTATGAACGAGTCGCTTTTGCACTATTTCTGGAAAAACAAGATTTTTTCCATCATCAATTTAAAAACC
This sequence comes from Bacteroidales bacterium, assembly GCA_023229985.1. Lineage (GTDB taxonomy): Bacteria > Bacteroidota > Bacteroidia > Bacteroidales > WCHB1-69 > UBA1756. The sequence continues at coordinate 6,570 of JALNYF010000056.1, forward strand.
ATTAACAACCAATCATTGCAATTGGTGCATACCGGATTTCCACACCAAGATGCGGGACCGGATTTTAAACAAGCGATTATCAAAATTGATGATATTACGTGGGTCGGCGATGTGGAAATCCATGTGCACACTTCCGATTGGTTCCACCACAAACACCAGTGTGACGATAAATATCAAAGTATCATCTTACATGTTGTGTATGAACACGATACTAATCGAGTTGACCAATTTCCCACATTGGAATTAAAGAATTACATCTCGCCGCTACTGATAGAAGAGTATCGGAAACTGTCGCTCAGTTATGAGCCTTTGCCCTGCAAATTTTCTTTACCGGAGGTCAGCGCATTGCAATTTACGGCGTGGTATTCGCGCGTGGCTGCGGAAAGATTATTGAGAAAACAAAAAGAAATTTTTGAAACCTTGCATCACTGCCAAGAAAATTGGCATACAACAGCATTTCAAACTATTACAACAAGTTTCGGATTCCGTACCAATGTACCGGCTTTTTCGTTGTTGGCGAAAAGTATCTCATATAAATATATTATCAAACATTCCGATTCGCGCTTGCAGATTTACGCCCTCATTTTTGGACAAGCAGGAATGTTGGAAGACGAAGTTTTTTATGACGACTACTATCAATCCTTAAAAAATGAATATCAATATCTTCGATACAAGTATCAATTAATTCCTATTCCCTTTAAAATATGGAATTTATTGCGATTGCGTCCGCAAAATTTTCCGTGCATTCGCTTAGCGCAAATAAGCGAAATGCTTTATAAAATCCCCGACCTGATTCATTCAATACTGAACTATGAAACAGAATCCGTACTCCGCAGTGTGGCTGCCTGCGAACCGCACGATTATTGGAAAACGCACCGACATTTCGGGCAGACAAGTCCGCAACACTCTTGTAGAATAGGAAAATCTGCTATTAATTCATTGATAATCAATATTATCGTTCCTATTCAATTTGCTTATGCCACTTTTATTGGAAGTGCCGAATTGAACGAAAAATCTTTAAATATTTTAGAAAAAGCAGATTTTGAAAAAAACAGCATTACCGAGGAGTATGTGAAAGCGGGTTTTCCGTCAGGCAACGCACTCTATTCACAAGCAATTTTGGAACTTCATCAACATTATTGCCTGAAAAGACGATGTTTGGAGTGTGATATCGGTTGCCGTATTTTGCAGAAATCAGCACCTTGACACCGACACTGTTAGTTTCCGGTTGTGAAATCTATGTAATGAATCCCAATTCCTTTATATCCGTCTTCTGTATAATATAAAATGCCCAATATGGAGAAAGAGTATTGGGTATGGGGTTTCAGTTTAACAAAGATGTGAAGCTCCTGACGGTTTTCACTCCATTGATAATTTGAGTCCTCTTTTTTAATCAATTCAGGATAAAATTTGGCACCCATTTTTCCGTAACCCAGTGCAATTCCGGGACGCATAGGTTTAGAAAAAGAGATGATGATTTCGGTTTCGCCGGCAGGAACATTTTTTTGCCCGTCGTGAATATTACAGGTGATCTTGGCACAATTTTTTAACTCGTTTCTTTGTTTTTTATGAAACTCGCGGAAGCTAAAATATTTGATAATCTCGGCTAATTTCGGCATAAAAGAGTGCATATCGGGGTACTGTTCGCGGCTTTTTTCCATTGTTTGCAGTGCTTCAACGTAATCTTGCGTCAAAACAAAATAATTTGTTTCTTCATCTTGAATTAGTGATTTAAGGCTGATTTCCGGATAATGAGCCATCATATAACAAATGACGGAAGAACGCACAAAAGTCTCATTCAACATAATCAGCGGATGACCGTAGGCTTGCCTTGACATCTCTTCTCGAACTTTTTTGAATACCCGCTCTGCTCCCGGCCGCATCATGTCCCAATACTTCATATTGAGAGGATTGCAATACGAATGACAGAACTCATGAATGATGGTAGGCAATACAGATTCGATTGTGTAGGAAGGTAATCCGTTTTCGTCGGCATCACAGCAACCCATAATTGAAAACATGGTACGGGTTCCATCGTTGAAAGGCAGTTGCGCACCATAATTGCATGGACCATTTAATATGCTGATTACCAAATTGTAAGAATTGTTATTCTTCTCTATATCGGTGGGTACAAAAAAAGTCTCAAACCATTTAAAATCAATTTTATTCAAGATTTCCTGCATGGCATTTTCTGCTTGAAGATAGGTCTCTTGTTGAGCAAGAAAAAAATCATGAAAACGGGTTTCCCGATAAAATTGATTAATCAACCGCAAAAATTGCTCTTCAGATTTCTGCTTCCAGCGATCGCGATATTCCTCATTTTCAGCTATGTCGGGATTGAGCGTCAAGGTGTCCTGATCCCATTTCAAGTGTAACGCAAAAGACATCGGGGCATCGAAACCGATTCCTTCTTCGAGAGCTAATTTTTGTGCAAAGAGAACAGCTTTATGTTCTTTATAATCAGCAAAATAAATATCGGTAGCACGGGCAAATGAGGGCATCATGCATCGATTGTATTCTGTATTTCCTGCAAGTCGAAAGATGACCGATAATAATTCTGTTCTTTCATCAATTTTGGCAGAAACCCTGTTTTGTGCAAATGAAGACACGAAACATGCTACTGCAAACAACATCGTCAATATTTTTTTCATTTCAATGATTTTTTAATGAAGTTAAAAGGATGATACGGCGGGTATCTCATTTTAAAATCGGGGGAAGTTTTGTTCCATAACACTGAACGCAAGTTACTGAAAATTAAGAAACTATGTATTCCATGATATTTTCCTGTACCGCTATTTCCGACTCCGCCGAAAGGTAATTTCGCATTGGCGATGTGCATGATGGTATCATTAATGCACGCGCCTCCGGAAGTGCTTTCTTGCAACGCTCTTTGTGCTGCCTGATTATTTCCAAAAAAGTAAAATGCTAATGGTTTTTCGTGTGCGGCTACGTAATTCAGCGGTTCATCAAGGGTTTCAAACTCCATGACGGGTAAAATAGGACCGAATATTTCCTCTTGCATGATCGGAAAATCGGGCTTGACGTCTTCAATAATGGTTGGGGCGATGTACCTTTGTGAAGCGTCCGTTTCACCGCCATAGCAAATCGTGCCCTGTTTCATGAGTTCCGTTATACGATGGAATGCTTTATCGTTAACAATTCGTGCAAAATACCGGCTCTCCCGAATGTCGGGTCCCAGCATATTTTCGATTTCGATTTTGAATTGATTGATAAAATCGGCTTTCACGCTTTTGTGAACAAAGGCATAATCCGGCGCAATGCAGGTTTGTCCGGCATTCACAATTTTTCCCCACGCAATCCGCCGCGCTGCTATTTGGATATCGGCATCGTGGTCCACAATGCACGGGCTTTTTCCCCCTAATTCCAAAATCACCGGTGTAAGATGCTCGGCAGCAGCCTTCATCACTACTTTGCCAACGGCGGGACTACCGGTGTAAAAAATAAAATCGAAAGGAAGTTGTAACAGTTCCGTATTGACTGCCCGTCCCCCTTGTACTAATGCCATATATTGGGGCGGAAAAGTCTCATCTATCATTTGTTGAAGCACTTGCGAAACGGTAGGAGTATAGGGAGACGGTTTTAAGATGGCACAGCAGCCCGACGAAATGGCACCCACCAGCGGATTGAGAAGCAAATTGACAGGGTAATTCCATGGCGCGATGATCAGTGCAACGCCCAGTGGTTCCGGCAATATGCGACTTTTGCCAGGATAAAGAAAGAAGGGCGTGAAAACACGTTGCGGTTTTGCCCAGCGTTTCAGATGCCGCAAATGGTTTGTAATCTCTGCCAATACAACAGCTATTTCCGTAATATATGCCTCACGGTCAGACTTATGTAAATCTGTCCAAAGAGCATCTAAAAGTTGAGGTTCGTATTTTAGAATGGCAGATTGGAGTTTCTGCAGATTTTGAATCCGAAATCGAATCTCTTTGGTTTGGTGGGTTGCAAAAAATGTTTTTTGCGCTTGAAAGATGGTGTCCATATTAAGGCAAAATTACGTATAGCGTTCTATCGAAGCAATTTTACCAATTCCGTATTGGCAAAGTGCCCGGGTTTTGTAGCGAAGACGTGTCCGCGAATGGGTTTCCCTAACAGATAAAGGTCGCCGATAATATCCAAAAGTTTATGGCGTGCCGGTTCGTTTTCGTGGCGGAGTTCGATATTATTCAAAATGCCGTTTTCGGTAACTTGCAAGTCTGTTTTGTGGAAGAAATCTGCCAATTTTTGCATGACGTCGGGGGATGGTTTTTGAGCCACAAAGACGATGGCATTATCCACGTCGCCGCCGCGCACCAAGTTATGTTGAATCAAAAACTCTAATTCATGCAGGAAAACAAACGTCCGGCAGTTATAAAAATCACTTGTAAATTGTTTTATATTTGTAAGTTGAGCTTTTTGTTCAGCTAAGATTTTGGTTCCGTAGTCCACATCTACAAAAACTTGAAAATCGTCTGCCGGCACAATTTTTATTTCGACACCGTTTTCTGCCATGGCAAAAGTGGTAGGGTTTTGAACGGTGTAGTATTCTCGTTCGGCATTTTGCTCTACGCGTTCTACTTTATGCAATGCTTCTACGTAAAGTCTTGAACTACCGTCTAATATAGGAGTTTCTTCTGCATCAATTTCGATAAGCAGGTTGTCAATTTGCATTCCTGCCAATGCAGCCATCAGATGTTCGATAGTTCTGACCTCTGCTCCATTTTCTTTGATAGAAGTACCGCGCGATGTGTCGAAAATATTTTCTATCAATGCTTTAACAGAAGGCTGTTGAGGCAGATCCACTCGTTTAAAAATAATTCCGTGATTTTCGGGGGCGGGGATAAAAGTGATGGTTACATTTTTTCCGGTGTGCAATCCTTTCCCGGAAAGAGAAATGGGTCGAGAAATCGTGGCTTGGTTATTCATTTTTCTGTATTTTCTTTTCTAATTCGGCAACTTTTTTAAATAATTCAGGAAGTTTTTTGCGGTAAATAATCAGACGTTTTTCTTCGTTTAACGGAATGGCGGGCGAGCCCAGCAAAATCTGGTTCCCCTCAACGGTATGACTAACAGCTGATTGACCGCCGACCATGACGTTATCGCCTACTTTAATATGACCAATGGCAGCGGCTTTTCCGCCGAAGATGCAATGGCTGCCGATTTTGGCTGAACCCGCAACAGCAGCTTGTGCCGCAAATGCAGAACCTTCGCCAATTTCAACATTATGAGCGATTTGTATTAAGTTGTCTAATTTTACATTCTTATGAATCAGCGTTGAACCCATGGTAGCGCGGTCGATACATGTATTGGCACCAATTTCCACACTATCCTCTATCACAACATTGCCGATTTGCGGGACTTTAATAAAATCACCGTCTTTGGGCGCAAATCCAAAACCATCGGCACCGATGACAGAACCTGCATGAATAATGCAATGATTGCCAATAATGCACTCTGCATAAACCTTAACACCGGAATGAAGAATCGTATCGGACCCTATTTTTACATCATCGCCGATACAGACGTGCGGAAAGAGCTGCGTATTATCTCCAACTACAGCATTCTCGCCAACGCTGACAAACTCTGCGATATATACATTTTCGCCAATTTTGGCAGTTTCGGCAATACAGGCGTGCGAAGAAATTCCTTTTTTAACCTTCTTGGAGCGGTTATAAAAATCCAATAATGTCGCAAAAGCAATGTATGCATCTTTAACCTTTATTAAAGTGCATTGTACCGGCTTTTCGGGCACAAAGTCTGCATTGACAATAGCCGCAGTAGCCTTCGTGTCATAAATATGATGGGTGTATTTGGGATTAGCTAAAAAGGTCAGTCCACCCGAGATGCCTTCTTCAATTTTGCAAACTGTTGTGATGATTCCGTTTGGGTTTCCGACCACTTCGGCTGACAATAGTTCGGCAATTTGAGAAATTTTAAATTCCATCTATTCTAAATTTTTGGCAAAAATACGATTTTTCGGCCTATCTTTTTTGAGCTGCCTCGAGTTATTTATTAAAAAAACTTAATGGAGATGGAATGGGGTAGGCAAGCTCTTTGACTGGTTTTGGTCTTAGCGTTGGCTTGAGCAGCTTTGGCAATGTGTGTGGCTGTATGCGTTGGCTTGTCCTTTCATTTCAGATTAATTCTTCATATTGTCAAAATGTAGTTTGTCTTTGTCTTGAATAAGTCTCATTAGATATTTTGCTGATTTATGAATTTCCTGTGGATTCATTGAGCCATTTATTGAATGAGAGAGAATATTACAAACCTTAATCAATACACCAAGTTTTGCTTTTTCGCTGTTGCTTGTAATATTAAAAACACTCGCAATTTGATTTTGAATGTTACTTGTAAATTTTACATTTTTCCCAACTTTAAAACTGTACCATTCTTCAAAAATTCGCCTCATTACATTTGGATAGTGATATATCTGACACTCATTTTTTATATCCTCTTCACTTTTCTCTGAAAAATCATAAATCTCTTTGAATAAATAGTTGTATGGCTTTTCTTTACTACTTAATTTCACCAAATTGCTTATACCATTGGTTTTCCTTAATTCAAAAGTTGCAACATCTTGTTTGTTTTCTAAATTGTATGAAAGATTACAATAGTCATCCCAAGAATGAGTCAATACAAAAATTTGTTGATTTGAGAGTTCCAAAAGATTTTTAATAAGTTCCAAAATGTAAAACTTATTTGAATCATCCATACTTGAAATTGGGTCGTCAACTATGATTAGTTCAATTTCAGGTTTTACGTTCTGTTGTTTGTTGTCTGCAAAAAGTTCGTAATAGAAAAACAACAATGCTAAAAGATTTTTTTCTCCTTCACTTATGTCTCTAATTGTAAGTGTAGCGTTCTCGTTGGTGCTTTTAATAATGTAATTGCGGTTATCTGTATCGAGAGTAACTTTTAGCGATATATTTATGTCATTCAGAATT
>JALNYF010000120.1 GCA_023229985.1 Bacteroidales bacterium
AAATGTCTTTGATATAATGCAAGGTGTTGCTATAACTATTTTTGTAAAAACAGGAAAAAAGAAAACTAACGAATTAGGGAAAGTATTTCATTATGATTTGTATGGGAAACGAGAAATGAAATATGAGTTTTTATCTGAAATGGATTTGAAAAGTATTGATTTTTTTAAGTTGAATTATAACAAACCATATTACTTTTTTGTACGTAAAAATGATGATGGTAGAAATGATTTTGAAAATGGATTTAGAGTTAATGAAATATTCAATAGTTTTACATCTGGAATGGTAACAGCAAATGATGCCCTAACAATATTTAACACAAAAGAAGAACTTGCATATCAAACGGAAAAAATACTATCTTCGGTTAACCCTTTCACTGAATTTGGAATTAAAGACAGTAGAAGAATACCAAAAGAGGGCAGAATTGAAGATTTAAAAGCCGCAAAAGCAAAAGGTATAATGAAAATAAACTTTAGACCTTTTGATGTTAGATTTATGTACAAGTTTGAGAAAAATGAACATTGGATAAATTCACCAAGAACTGATATTATGAGGCATTTCATTAATAGTGAAAATATTGGCTTAGTAGTATCAAGACAATGTGCAGATGATTGGAAATATATTTTATGCACAAAAGATGCAAATGACTTTAACCTAACAGGCACAGCAGGTAGATATGGTTCAGGCTATACATTTCCTCTCTACCTTTACTCTGAAACAAATGCCCAACAAACCATTGACCAATCAACCGAAAGAACGCCAAACTTAAACTTAGAAATTGTCAATCAGATAGCTGAAAAGTTAGGTTTAACGTTTACCAACGAACCCTTCGACTCCGCTCAGGGTTCGGATGCTCACCACACGGAAGCTGACCGCATGGAAGCTGAGCACTTGGAAGCTGAGCGTAGTCGAAGCTTCCATCACCACACGGAAGCTGAGCACTTGGAAGCTGAGCGTAGTCGAAGCTTCCATCACCACACGGAAGCTGACCGCACGGAAGCTGAGCGTAGCCGAAGCTTCCCTCACGCTACGGAAACTGACCGCACGGAAGCTGACCACACGGAAGCTGAGCGTAGCCGAAGCTTCCATCACCACTCGGAAGCTGACCGCTTGGAAGCTGAGCGTAGCCGAAGCTTCCCTCACCCTACGGAAGCTGACCGCATGGAAGCTGAGCACTTGGAAGCTGAGCGTAGTCGAAGCTTCGATCACCGCACGGAAGCTGAGCGTAGCCGAAGCTTCGCGCCCATCGACATCCTCGATTACATCTACGCCGTTTTACATTCGCCAACATACAGAGAGAAATACAAGGAATTTTTAAAAATAGATTTTCCAAGAGTCCCTTACCCAAAAGACAAAAACACCTTTTGGCAATTGGTAAAACTGGGCGGAGAAATTCGTCAAATACATTTATTGGAAAGCCCAATAGTAGAAAAATTTATTACCCAATACCCGATAGATGGCGACAATGTGGTAATCAAACCACGCTTCATTTCGGCTTCGCTCAATGACATTTCGGCTTCGCCCAACATCTCGAGTTCGCTCAATGACATTTCGGCTTCGCTCAATGACAATGGTAAAGTATACATCAACGACACGCAGTATTTTGATAATGTTCCCGAAATTGCTTGGAATTTCTATATTGGCGGCTACCAACCCGCCCAAAAATGGCTAAAAGACCGTAAAGACCGCAAACTGGAATTTGAGGATATTTTGCACTATCAGAAAATAATTGTTGCACTTACGGAAACTGACAGATTAATGAAAGAAATTGATAAAATTGAAATTGAATGATTCCGAATGTTTTAGATAATTCAGCCACGTCACTTTTAGTAGATTTACAAAAAGATTTCGATATTTCTTTCGAACCAAAAGATATCGACTTTTGCGGAGTCTTTCAAAAAAGCGGAAAAGCAACAATTTATTATAATCCAAAAATAGTTAATTCAGCCTCTATTGCTCATGAATTGCTACATGTTTGGCTAACACGGTTTAATTATAGTATAGGAGATCATATTTATCAGGGTTTGCGATCTGATAAAAAGTTGAATATGGTTTTTAATAAATCCTTATGCGATTATATTACAAATTGTTGTGACCATTTTAAAATGTACCCAAAGTTTATAAATCTTGGTTATAAACCTGCTGATTTTCTTAAAAATAGTATGGATGAAAAGGCATCTATAAAGGATTTAAAGGAGATAAAAAGATTAAAACAAAAGTTTTGTTGTTCTTATAATTCAAAAGCTATAAATTTTTACATAGGTTCTTTATTTTCAATTTTTGCCGACCATGTTAAAAACGATTACACTCAACATCATGAGTATTTAAAGCAATTGGATTATGAATTATATTCAATCGTTTCAGACTTTTGGAATAAGTGGGTAATTTTTGATATTGAAAATATTGATGCATCTAATTCAGATTTGGATTTAACAAATAGTTTCATTGATAATATGAAAAAATGGGTGAAAAGAAAAAGAATAGTTTGATATGCCCACGCATTCCCAGCCACACACATTCTCAAGCCCCACGAGCCAAGGCAAAAGCCAATTTTTGCGATAAGAGAGCAGAGCCAAACTTGTTGGAGTTATGCCGAACGCAGCAAAAATCAGCGAAGTTAAAGCCAATCAAAGATTGCGCCTTCCCCAACCCTATTGCCAGAATCTATATCTGTGATTTTCAGGTTTAATAATTCACTCAGCCGCAATCCACACCCATACAAAAGCTTATAATGTTAAAATCTTTTACTGCACTTTTGTAGTTAAGAATAGAATTTCTGCTGTCTCTTTGATGCACCAAGTATAGTACTATCACTTTTTAGACCGATTAAAGCTATTTCTTAGTTAATGATTTTTCATTTTTTATCTGTTTTTCGGCGTAAAAAATCAAAAGCCCTCCATAGCTTTTGAATTTTTTACGCCGCAA
>JALNYF010000010.1 GCA_023229985.1 Bacteroidales bacterium
CCGCTGCAGAAATAGCAAAATTAGACAAAATGGAATATAGAAGATACATTAAAAGCAAAAAAGCGATCAACGATTATGACAATGCTATCAATTACGCGCGTGAAGAAGGCAAATTGGAAGGAAGATTGGAGGGCGAATTGAAAGGTCGATCAGAAGGTAAGTTAGAAGGTCAATTAGAAGGCGAATCGAAAGGTAAGTTGGAAGGTAAGTTGGAAATTGCGCGCACAATGCTGAAAATGGGAAAGCTCATCGATGAAATTGTATTGATCACCGGATTGTCGAAAGAGCAAATTGAGGAATTGGGTATGAAGAATGAGGAGCAAGAAAAAAGATACCTATAAATGGTTAAACTTCCTGATGGGAAAAAGACTAGAGATGTAGCTAAAATGGCTGTTAAACTCTTGCTGCCATACAAAAACAATGTCATATCTCCAGCACCACCGACAATGGATGTTAATTTGATAATAATCAATAGATTAGCAATTAATTGTAATATCTATTTTCTTAGCAAATACATATACTTGTTGGCAAGAAGGGCGTATTGAAAACATGAACCAACCTGATTTTTCTTTTACCCAAAGAAGCCATTGGCATCATAAAACGAACCAAACACAAAGACAGGTTTGCTAACTAATCATTCCCCAAAAGTTATCTTGACGAATGAGCAGTTGCAATTGTTTAGCAATAGATTGATTTTCAGTGGCTTTCAAATCAGGATCTGCTTCTAATAGTTTTTTTGCCAAATTTCGGGTATAGACCACCAACTGCTCATCTTTAATAATGTCGGCGATTTTAAAATCAATAATGCCACTTTGTTGCGTACCTTGCAAGTCTCCGGGACCGCGTAATTTCAGGTCAAAGTTGGCAATTTCAAACCCGTCAGTAGTTGCCACCATGGCTTGCAGACGTTGCTTGCCCTCGTTCGACAATTTATCGCCTGACATCAAAATGCAATAAGATTGTTCGCCTCCCCTACCCACGCGCCCACGCAACTGATGCAACTGCGAAAGTCCAAAACGTTCCGCATTTTCAATAATCATCACCGTGGCATTCGGAATGTCAATGCCGACTTCGATTACGGTAGTGGATAACAAAATAGAGGTCTGATTTTTTGCAAAGCGTTGCATTTCAAAGTCTTTCACTTCGTTTTTCATTTTTCCGTGAACCATTCCAATAGCATATTGCGGCAAGGGAAACGCGCGCGACATATTGTCAAACCCCGCTTGCAAGTCCAACAAATCCATCTTCTCCGACTCCTTGATGAGTGGGTACACAACAAATATTTGTCTGCCAATATCAATCTGTTTTTTGATGAAACCGAACAGCATTAAACGGTCTTTTTCATATAAATGCTTCGTAATAACCGGTTTTCTACCTTTGGGAAGTTCGTCAATCACCGAAAGTTCCAAATCACCATAGACGGTCATTGCCAAAGTGCGCGGGATAGGCGTGGCAGTCATTACTAATATATGGGGCGGAATGATATTTTTTTCCCATAATTTTGCGCGTTGCTCCACCCCGAAACGGTGCTGCTCATCAATCACTGCTAATCCTAAATTATTGAAAATCACATCATTTTCAATAAGGGCGTGCGTACCGATGAGAATATCAATTTCACCGTTTTGGAGTCTTTGATGTATTTGTTTGCGCTGCGCCGTTTTGGTAGAACCGGTCAATATAGCCACCGTGACATTCATGGTGGACAACTGTTTGGAAATATTTTCAAAATGCTGAGCCGCCAATATTTCGGTAGGAGCCATCAAGCACGATTGGAAACCGTTATCCTTGGCAATTAACATAACCAGCAGTGCCGTAATGGTTTTCCCGCTTCCGACATCACCTTGCAGTAATCGGTTCATTTGCTGTCCGCTGCTCATATCTCTCCGGATTTCGCGTATCACCCGCTTCTGCGCATTCGTCAAGTCAAATGTAAGACAACGATGATAAAAATCATTAAAAAAATCTCCAACTCGCGCAAAGACATGACCTTTATTTTTTTTAGTGACCAATAATTTTAATTTAAGCAGTTTTAACTGTGTAAAAAAAAGTTCGTCAAATTTGAGTCTGTGTTGTGCCTGCGCTAATTGTTCCTGATTTTCAGGATAATGAATCGCAAAAAGAGCACTTTTAAGTGATATTAAATGATGTTGTGAAATAATATTAGTTGACAAGATTTCCGGCATTTCACCGTGAAGCTGTGTCAGTAGAGAAGCCGTCAGTTTGGCAATTGCTTTTGAGTCCAGTCCAGCTTTTTTGGCTTTTTCAGAAGTATTATAGAGTGGGTAAAAGTGCTGAGCGATAGCATTTTCTGTACGGTTTTGCGGGTCAATGAGTTCCGGGTGCGAAATATTCCAACGATTGTTAAAAGCAGTTAACCGCCCAAAAACAATGAATGAAGATTGCTGCTTCAGAGTATCTTCCACCCATTTAATGCCGTTAAACCACACCAGATCCAAAGTTCCCGTTCCATCGGTAAATTTAGCCGCAAGTCGCTTCGCACGGTGCTCCCCCAATATCTGAAAAGAGACAATTTTTCCCTTAAATTGCATATAAACTCCTTCCGTCTGTATGTCGGCAATTTGATAAACCGTTGATTTATCCACGTGCCGAAAAGGATAATAATGCAATAAATCGTTGAATGTGAATATGTTAAATTCATTTTTTAGAATATCTGAGCGGCGAGGTCCCACCCCTTTTAGATATTCAATGGGTGTTGCGAGATAAGTTAGCGTATCCATGTAGTTATTTTTAGTTGGTTAATTTTTGTCAGATGATCAATGAGTGAATCTGCCTCTTTCTTTTGGACAGAAAAATTTATAATTGATTGATTTTCATACTTTTGTTCAAATATTTTCACACAATCCTTTTTCAACAGCGTCATCACTTTATTCATGACTATGGGGTCAAAAGAAATGGAATAATACTCTTCAATAAATTTTTCCACAATTGTGTTGGCTTCCAAGGCATCTTTGGCAGCAGTTTTGTAAGCATTTATCAAACCGCTGACTCCCAGTTTAATACCTCCAAAATAGCGAATTACAACGATTAAAGTATTGGTAACATTTTTGGAAAGAAGTTGTCCGTAAATGGGGCGACCGGCGGTACCGGACGGCTCGCCGTCATCATTCATACGATACGCCTCTTTGTTGGCTCCCAAGATATAGGCATAACAATGATGGCGCGCGTCGTAATACTGTTTTTTAATCTCTACAATATGATCTTTTACCTCATTTTCTGACACCACAGGAAATGCCAAAGCAATGAATTTACTTCCTTTTTCTCTGTAAATTCCTTCCGATGGGTAGCTGATAGTGAGATACGTATCCTCAAACATTACGAAAGAATTTGATGCAATGATTATTTATAACAACTTTATTATCAACACTTTTGTTCAAAACAGGTGCCGGAAGTCCCCTACCCCACGATTGATTTCCCACCAATACTCGAGCTTCGTCCCAGCAATTATTTTTGATGAACAGCTCTAACGTTTTGCGTCCGCCTTCCACTATTACCGATTGGATTTTATCGTTGTAAAGCGTTTCCAGCGCAGGTTTTAATTGATTTGAAAGAAGCGAAAAATTAGGTATTTCTAGAGTTTTTCTGTCCAAATCTGCCATTATATAGCGTTTCGGATTTTTACCTATGAAGAGTCGGTTGGTTAATTGGGGTTTATCGTTAAGATAAGTTTGATAACCAATCAGAATAGCATCTTCTTCGCCACGCCATTTGTGAGTGATAACGCGTAGTTCCTCGTTTGTAATCCAATAATTATGAACGGGTTGCGAGCGATCTATGTCCATATAACCGTCTGCCGTTTCTGCCCATTTTAAGATAATATAGGGTCTTTTTTTAAGATGAAAAGTAAAAAAGCGTCTGTTCAATTCTTCACATTCCGATTCAAGAATACCAGTAACGACTTCTATTCCTGCATTTTTCATTTTTTCAATTCCCTTTCCGTTCACTTTATCGTGCGGGTCGGTTGCGCCGATAACGACTTTCGGAAAGCCCAATTTGATCAGTTGATCGGCGCAAGGGGGCGTTTTACCAAAATGAGAACAAGGTTCCAAGCTGACAAAAATGGTAGATTTTTTCAGTAAAGAAGTATTTTTCACGGAGTTAATGGCGTTGATTTCGGCGTGTGCAGAGCCATATTGCTGATGGTAGCCCTCTCCGATAATTTCATCTTCGCAAACGATGACGGCACCGACCATTGGATTAGGTTGAACTTTTCCCAACCCCATTTTTGCCAGTTCGATGCAGCGTTTCATCCATTGTTCGTGGGCGGTGGGGATCATTATCAGAATCGTTTATTTTCCAAAAGCCATTTAATATAAAGGAGAGCGGCAACACTCCAAGCCTGTGAAATACAACCATTAGGACGGTGCGGAGGTGCACCATCGTAAATTTCGGCAATGGTAGAGATGCCATATTCTTTCATATCGCCTTCAAAATTATAGAGAATTTTTTCCAAGACTGCCGTACCACTTTTTTGAAAAACGGAAAGCACGCCATCAGCAAATGGAGCTAACAGCCAGGGCCAGCAAGTACCTTGATGATAAGCGGCATCGCGTTCTTCTTGGGTCCCGCCGTAATACCCTTTGTATTCGGGGTCATTGGGCGTGAGCGTCCGAATTCCCTTATCTGTGAGAAGTTCTTCCCCGCTTTTTTTCAAAATCAGCTGTCTGATTTTTTCACTAATGGCGGTATAAGGAAGGGCAGCCGCAATAATCATATTGGGGCGTACCTGAAAATTACGATAATTTCCATTTACGTAATCGGCTAAATAACCTTTTTCTTTTGACCAAAAAGTTTCTTTAAAGACATCGGGAAAACTCTTGATAATATTTTTCCATTCTGCCACGAAGTCGGAATCATTTGCCCATTTTGCCATTTCGGAACTAAAACATAAAGCATTGTACCACAGTGCATTAATTTCCACTTGGCAGCCTGTGCGTGGGGTAACGGGTTGTCCGTTGATGACGGCATCCATCCACGTCAGGGCTTTTCCTTCGCAGCCGGCATAAATGAGCCCATTTTCTAACATTTTGATATTAAACAAAGAGCCATTTTTATATGCGTTCAGGATAGATTTCATGGCATCTCCATACTCATTCCAAATTTTCTTTTCCGAACAGGTGTAATGGGCATATTGTTGAAGGGCTCTAAAAAACCAGAGCGGGGCGTCCACGGAATTATAAGCGTTATTATTACCACAACCGATATTGGGGAACAATCCATTTTCCATTTCGGTGAGCATGGAATCCAAGATTTCCTTACACAATTCGGGCTTACGGAGTGCCAATGTCAGACCGGGGAGGGCAATAAAAGTATCGCGTCCCCAGCGTCCGAACCACGGATAGCCGGCAATAATTTGAGTTTTGCCGTTTCTTTTCACGATAAATTGTTCGGCGGCATTCTGCAAGCAGTTGAAATAAGTAGTACGGGTGGTATGTTTTTTTACTTCCTCGTCAAAAAGGGCACCGATGGTATGGGGAGCAACGGGCGCCGTTCCGATGGTAATATAGAGTTCTTGTCCATTGAGTTTCATGCTCATTTTACCCGGGTTCAGTAGGTCTTCAATACCGTCGTAACCACGTTTGATTTCTTCCTCATATTCAAAATTTTCGTACCAAACGGGATTATGTTCATAATAAATTTGTTCGGAACATTGAATAAAGACAGGAGTATAATTATCGTAAAGACAATATTTAACGCCATTATCGCACCATTCGTAACCGGTATTTGCCTGACTGTTTTTGTGGGTAAGATGATGAATTTGGCGAAAAGCCAAGAGAGGTTGAAATTGGAAAGAAACCGATTCTACTTCATCTAAAATGGTATATTTAATAATGAGTCTGTCATCATTATTTAGAAAAAGAATTTCGCTTTTAAAATTAAATTTCCCAACTCTGAAATAATACGTAGGAATGGGTTCAGCAACAAAACGTTGCATATATTTATTTCCTTTCGGGTCAATGATACCGCCTTTATATTGATGGATTCCCAAGCGAAATTCCATATCGTTCATAATGACGGATTCGTTTAAGTTAGAAACCAAGACATGTCTTTCGTTATCAATATTGTCTTGAGGCACGATAAAAAGTCCATGATATTTACGAGTGTTGAGTCGCAGCAGAGAGGTGGTTGCAAAAGAGCCGGTTCGACTGCAACGGAGCAACTCACGGCTCTTCGAGAAAGCGATATTGACTAATTTTTCTTTATCAAATTCGATATAATTCATTCGAGATTTTATTTTTTACAGATGGCAAAAGTACAAAATTAATATGAATAATTAATTTTATTAAAAAAATTTTACGATAACATTATTGTTTATCGCGCACCAACTGCCCGCATGCGGCTGCAATATCTTTTCCGCGGCTGTGTCGTACATTCACTACCATATTTTTAGACTGCAAGAAATCTACAAAACGGTTAAGATTTTGAATCGGGCTTTTTTCAAATTGGCTGTCGGTAGCGTTATATTCTATCAGATTTATTTTGACGGGAAATGGTTTGCAAAATGAGAATAGTTTTTGCGCATCTTCCTGACTATCATTCCAATCCTTGAGCAAGAGGTATTCGATGGTAATTCTTTTATTCGTTTTAGCATAAAAATAGGAGAGCGATTTTTGGAGTTCAGACAAGGAATGCTTTGCGGTTACGGGCATCATTTTCAACCGTTTACGTTCATCGGCGCAATGTAGTGAGAGGGCTAAATCGGCTTTAAAATTATCATCAGCCAGCTGGATAATTCCGGTGGATATTCCTACCGTAGAGACGGTAATGCGCGAGGGGGAGAGCCCTTGCCCTTTGGGAGAAGTTATCCATTGCAGAGATTGCCATACATTATCATAATTGAGCAAAGGTTCGCCCATTCCCATATATACTATATTCGTAATCGGGCGACCGAAAACATGGATTGACTCTTGATTCATCAATATAAATTGGTCAAAAATTTCGCAGGCTTCGAGATTTCTGACAAACCCCATTGTTCCGGTAGCGCAAAAGGTGCATCGTAATGGGCAGCCCACTTGCGATGATATACAGGCAGTTACGCGGTCGCCGCTTGGAATCAGCACCCCTTCCACCTGTCGTTCATCGTGTAGCTGAAAGATGAACTTCATGGTTTTGTCGGCACTTTGCACATCATTTCCGATACGGGTCTGTTTGAAAGTAAAATGAGTTTGAAGAGTTTGGCGAAGCGATACTGACAAATTGGTCATTTCGTCGAAACTGCGAACTCCTTTTTTCCAGAGCCACTCTTCAATTTGCGAAGCACGGAACTTTTTTTCTCCTATTTGGAGAATAAATTTAAACCTGTCAGTTTCGGAGCAAAAGCGAATATCATCCATGTTGATTTATTTCATCAGTTTTTTGTATCTGATTCTGGTAGGGGCATCGTTTCCCAATCTTTTTTTCTTATTTTCTTCATATTCAGTGAAGGTGCCTTCAAAGAAATAAACTTGTGAATCGCCCTCAAAAGCGAGGATGTGGGTACAGATTCTATCCAAGAACCAGCGGTCGTGGGAGATAACGACAGCGCAGCCGGCGAAATTGTTAAGTCCTTCTTCCAAGGCGCGCAATGTATTGATATCAATATCGTTAGTAGGTTCATCCAAGAGGAGAACATTGGCTTCGGATTTCAGGGTCAGCGCCAAGTGCAATCGGTTTCGTTCACCGCCGGAGAGCACGCCGGCTAATTTTCCTTGTTCGGTTCCGCTAAAATTAAAACGGGACACGTAGGCACGGGAATTAATGAGGCGTCCGCCCAGCATCATTTGTTCATTTCCTTCGGAAATAACTTCCCAGACGTTCTTTTCTGGGTCAATCGCAGCGTGTTGCTGGTCCACATAGCCTATTTTTACGGTATCTCCCACATCAAAGGAGCCGTTATCCGGTTTTTCCAGTCCCATAATCAGACGAAACAGGGTGGTTTTCCCCGCACCATTAGGACCAATAATGCCCACAATTCCGTTCGGAGGAAGTTTAAAGTTCAGATTTTCAAACAGTAGTTTGTCGCCATAAGCTTTAGAAACGTTCACTGCTTCAATCACATTATTTCCCAGACGGGGACCATTGGGAATAAAAATCTGTAAATTTTCCTCTTTTACTTTAATGTCTTCGTTTAAAAGACGGTCGTAAGCAGAGAGACGTGCTTTTGATTTAGCGTGACGGGCTTTGGGAGCCATGCGCACCCACTCTAATTCACGTTCAAGGGTTTTCATTCGTTTAGATTCTTGTTTTTCTTCCATTTCCAAACGATGGGTTTTTTGTTCCATCCAAGAGGAGTAGTTCCCCTGCCACGGGATTCCTTCACCGCGGTCTAATTCCAAAATCCAGCCGGCGACATTATCCAAGAAATAGCGGTCGTGGGTTACGGCGATCACCGTACCTTTATATTGTTGCAAGTGCATTTCCAGCCATTGCACAGATTCAGCATCCAGATGATTGGTAGGTTCATCAAGGAGTAAGATATCGGGTTCGGAGAGGAGCAAACGGCAAAGTGCCACGCGGCGGCGTTCCCCGCCGGATAAGTTACGAATGGGCGTATCCCCTTCCGGACAACGCAGGGCATCCATGGCACGTTCCAACTTAGAATCCAATTCCCAAGCATCATGTTGTTCAATTAATTCCGTTAATTCGCCTTGACGCTCAATTAGTTTATTCATTTCATCATCGTCCATCGGCTCTGCAAATTTCATATTCACCGCCTCATATTCCGCCAATATATCTACCACTTGTTGCACCCCTTGCTGTACGACTTCCTTAACAGTCAAATTATCATCTAACTGCGGCTCCTGGGGCAGATACCCCACCTGATAGCCCGGAGAAAAAACGACTTCTCCTTGAAAAGATTTATCAATACCGGCAATAATTTTCAACAAAGAGGATTTCCCGGATCCATTTAATCCAAGAACTCCAATTTTTGCTCCGTAATAAAAAGAGAGATAAATATTTTTAAGTACTTGTTTTTGTGGTGGATATGTCTTACTGACATTC
This sequence comes from Bacteroidales bacterium, assembly GCA_023229985.1. GTDB lineage: Bacteria > Bacteroidota > Bacteroidia > Bacteroidales > WCHB1-69 > UBA1756. The sequence goes on from JALNYF010000010.1 coordinate 9,001, forward strand.
ACCATGGAAAAAATAATTTTTTTGTCGTCGCTCATAATTTTTATTTCATAAAATTGGGTGCAAAGATAATGAAATCTTTGCAATCTGCAATATGGCAGTTGATGACAAAAAGTTTCCTTTAGAACACAAATCATATTGCGTCACCCAACTTTCACACTTTAAGCCCGAAATATTATTCCTTCATCACATGGTAAAAATAATTTTCAAAAAAAATAGAAAAGTGATTCAATACAAAAAAAAAGCAGTATGTTTGCGGCTGTTTTAATGTATTATTTAATTAACCAACATTGATATGAAAAAAATTCTTGTAACCCTTTTGGCACTATGTTTTTTTACGTTTGCTAACGCGCAAAATCTCTCTAACGGAGGATTTGAAGAATGGACAAATGATACCATTGCCACCGGTTGGACATCAACATTTAATGCTAGTACAGTCATTGATTATATGGGATTTCCTGTTCCCGTTACCATCAATTATTCATCGGCACACATGGTTACGGAAGCTCATCTCGGCAGCTACGCGATGCGCATCCAAGGGCAAACCTTGTTGAGCGGAATGATGCAAGTTCCCGGCGTCTGTCACCTCGGCGTTTTCGATACGGAAGCTATTCTCAATACAGATTTTGATAATTTTGATGCATCATCTTTTAATCTGACCGACTACATCCACGGCGGGATTGAATTTGCGCAAATTCCAACATCGGTTTCGGCGTGGATTAAATACTACCCTACCGGCGATACCATGCAAATGACAATTATCGCTACCCGATGGAATAGCGGAACGCGCGAAATCGTCGCCCGCGGCGATTATAGCACAAGCGAAACAATTACCGATTTTACCCTCATCGATATTCCCATTGATACACTGATAGATAATGCTACCCCCGATACTTTAAATATCATTTTTACCACTGCCCAATCATCGGAATGTAACCCCGAATCTGACCTTATCATCGACGATATTCAACTCAATTTCGAAAACGGAATTACCTATCTTAACCTCAATCCTTTTACAGTCACTCCTAATCCGACAACGGACTTTATCCAGATTCACCCCGCAGTCGAAAACGTTCCATACCAAGTTCAGCTTTTTGACGTAAACGGAAAAATTGTTTGGGAGAATCAATCCTTAATCAATGATACTCAAATAGATGTACAAAGATTCACGCAAGGCGTATATTTCCTTCAAACTCAACAAAACGGAAAAAGCAGCTCCCACAAAATTGTGATTAATAATTAATGAATTTCTGGTTAGCCCCTCTTCACGGAATTACAAATTATCATTTCCGTAATTGCTTAGCCCGTCATACTCAAGGAATTAGTACCGCCATCACTCCATTTTTGCCGGTGCAGTCCCATGAACGACTGAACGTCAAAAAATGGAATGATATTCTACCAGAGAATAATACCTGCTTCTTCACCATACCCCAGCTCATCGGAAATGCACCATCACACTTCGTTGACACAATTGTTGAATTACAACAATTTGGCTATCAACATTTTAATTGGAATATTGGTTGCCCCGCCCAACAAGTGGTGCGAAAACAACGCGGCTGCGGGTTAATGCCATTTCCCGAAAAAGTGGAAGAAGTTGTAGAAAAAGTCCTCACCCACACCCATTGCGGCTTCTCCGTCAAAATGAGATTAGGAATGTACTCAATAGAAGAGAGTTATCAGATTATTCAACGTCTCAATAACTATCCGTTAGACAACATTATCGTCCACCCGCGCTTAGGAATACAGCAATACGAGGGAATCCCTGACCATCATTATTTTCATCAAGTAATGGAACTATCTAAAAATCAAGTGATTTATAGTGGCGATATTTTTGATGGGAGCTCATATCAAAAACTGCGACAACATTTTCCAAAATTGGAAACTGTTTTGTTGGGACGCGGTATCCTGCGAAATATCTTTTTGGCAGAAGAATTAACTAATGAAATCACGATGGACGAAAATCGTTACCGCCGCTTCTCAGACTTTTATAACGACTTGTCTATAACACTGTTAAGCTACAGAAGTAAAAATGGAGCACTTTCTCAAATGAAAGAATTATGGCACTATTTTTACGTTTTCTTTTCGCTGACACCGAAAGAATTACAAAAGATATTGCGTATTAATTCGTGGCAAGAGTTTGATGACTACATCCAAGAACTGATACGCAAATCTCTAACTATCAATTAGTTGTTCTGATTCGAGAAGAATCAAAACAAACGGTAGGTTACAATAATTCTACACTTCTTTTAATAAAATCGCTCAATTTTTCACCTATCAGAATATTCTGCGAAAGAAGTGCCAAATCTATCAATTGATGGGTCAAATCATCTTTCTTTTTTTCATCTTTTTCATCCAAAAGACGGGAAGCAATCGGGTGATTTCCGTTGATAACCAGATTAAAATGTTCAAAATTACCATAGAAACTTTTTTGCCCCGACAATTTTTCCATATCTTTATACCTTCTCATAAATTCATTTTGAGTAATGAGAATCGGCAACTCCGTTTCGCTCAAATTGGCTATTTCAACCGTAAATTTATCTTTATTAATATGGTTTTCAAATATTTCCTTCAAACTTTTCTGCTCATTTTCGGACAATTTTGCGGGAATAATGTCATCTTTTTCAATTAATTTATCCATAATGTCGGCATCTACGCGGGCAAAACGGCTCTTTTCCATTTTTGGTTCGATCAGATTGATAAAATGGGTATCCAAAAAACCATCCATCAACAAAACATCATATCCTTTTTCTTTAGCTGCTTGAATATAAACGTGTTGTGTATCCAATTCGTGAGCATACAAATGAACCAGCACATCGTTTTTGTCCTTTTGTAACGTTTCAATGTGAGTACGATATTCTTCTAAAGTGAAGTATTTTCCATCTACATTTTTGAAAAGCATGAAATTTTTGGCTTTTTCATAGAATTTTTCGTCGGTAATAGAACCATATTCGATAAACACCTTCAAATCGTCCCACTTCTTTTCAAAATCTTCACGGTCATTTTTAAACATTTCTTCCAATTTATCAGCTACTTTTTTGGTAATATGGGTAGAAATTTTCTTCACGTTTGAATCCGATTGCAAATAGGAGCGGGAAACATTCAACGGAATATCGGGGGAATCAATCACTCCGTGCAACAACATCATAAATTCAGGAATGACACCTTCTAATTGGTCTGTGATAAATACTTGATTACAATATAATTGCACCTTGTTTTTCTGTAATTCCATTTGATTTTTCACCTTCGGGAAATAGAGAATACCCGTTAAATTGAAGGGATAGTCCACATTGAGGTGGATTTGAAAAAGCGGTTCTTCAAAAGACATCGGATATAACTCGCGGTAAAACTTAAGATAATCCTCTTGTTGAATATCAGCCGGAGATTGTTTCCATAAAGGATTGATATTGTTGATAATACGCGGTTGTTTGATTTCCACTTCCTTTTCTTCGCCTTCGGGTTTTTCCCATTTACTCTCTTCCCCGCAACGAATAGGAATCGGCAGAAAACGACAATATTTGTGCAACAAAGTCACAATTTTAGATTCTTCCAAAAATTCGGCACAATCATCTGCAATATGCAAAACGATGTCAGTTCCACGCTCTGCCTTGTCTGTTTCTGACATTTCATAATCGGGTGTACCCGTACATGACCATTTAACTGCTTTTGAATCATTTAAATATGATTTTGTCAGAATATCAACTTGGGTAGATACCATAAAAGACGAGTAGAATCCCAATCCAAAATGACCGATGATGTTGGCATCTTCGCTTTTAAATTTTTTCAAGAATTCCTCCGCGCCAGAAAAGGCAATCTGATTGATATATTTTTCGACTTCCTCGGCGGTCATCCCGATTCCTTTATCGGAGACCGTAATCGTCTTATTTTCTTTATCTACCTTAATATCAATGGTTAAATCACCAATCTCGTTGTCAACTTTTCCCAATGAAGATAAGGTTTTGAGCTTTTGAGTGGCATCAACGGCATTCGACACCAACTCCCTGATAAAAATATCATGCTCTGAATACAAAAATTTCTTAATTACCGGAAAAATATTTTCCGTTTGAACATTAATTTGACCTTTTGTTTGCATAGTATTGTAGTTTTAATTACGTAATTTCACGCTTAAAAACTTCAAAAGTTATGCCAAAAAGAAAATATGACAAATTGTCAGTTTAAAATGAATCATGATTGACAACAAACAGAAAATAAGAATTAAAAAACAGAAATAAATTCAAACCGGCAACTGTTTCTAACGTATCTTCCGTAAACATTGAACCTATTAAAGCAATGAAAAACAGCACATAAAGCAAAGTTATTGTTCTTTTTTTATCAAAAAACGGAGCAATCAATACGATGATGAATGCCAAAACAAAAAATACTCCCCCGGTTAAGCCGTAGGTAAGAAATTGATTATGGCAGCCCATTTCGCCGGGCAAGTCCGAGTCAGTTCTTTGAAGTTCACGTCCCAACTCGCTCTTAGTACCGCCTAATCCGCAGCCAACCAAATAATTACGAGAAAAAACACGACAACTTGCCTGCCATAATTCTACCCGTTGCAGAAAAGATGAATGAGTGGTAATTCCTTCTTGTTTATAGAGCGACAAACTAAAAAAAGTGGGATATAAGACCCTTTTTAATCCGATTATTTGCGTATAATCAACATTGGCAATTCCTTGTTCAATATGGGTGATATCCTTATCTGTTAGTGCTTTCACCCCGTCCGCATCCTTGCACAACCCCTTGGAATTAAGGTATCTAATGAGTGTTTTTTCCATACGATAATAACTGCTGTCACTCCTTTTTTGCCACTCTTCCGCCAACTCCCGCCGACACACATACAATCCAATCTTCTCCCCATTCTCAATCATTGATTCTCTATCATGCTCATATTCATTACCTTGTGAAGTTACCAACGGCAGATTCGCCTCGCCGGTCGCGTCATAATGATAATATTGGTAAGTAATGACTGCCAAATCCGAAAGCAAACCTATCAAAAAAATGCAAGAAGCCGCCAACAATAATCGGATGGTCTTCGATTTTTTATGAGAAAATAAAAAATAAAAAACGACCGCGAGTGTGACAATAAAAAGAACAAATATACCTGTAAATACTTGAATTACAAATAAATAAATAACTAACCAAATCGCAGCCGCAAAACAACCGACACGAATTGCCGGAGAGTACCCATTTTTTTGTAAGGAAAAATATAGAGCAAAAATGACAGACAACGCGCAACAAATACTGAATCGGATATGCGAAATGAATAAACCGCCCTCTCTAATATCCTGAATATCTTTTAAATACATGATGAATAAGCTCAGGAAAGAAGAAACCACAACAGAAATCACGAAACCAAGGATAATAAACCGTTGCCATTTGATATTCAGTGGTTTTGAAGATGCCATAATGATCGGCAAATAGAAAAATGGCGTTTTGGAAGCCAAACTTTGGAATGCCAACTGCCAATGATCGGTTTGAAAGAGAGTAAAAACAAAAAGAAAGAAGAACGCCGCCAGAACAATAGCTAATCTATTGTTTTTTAATAAGTTCCATTTTTCTTTCCAATTCCACTCCAACACCCAATTAGCAAAAAGACAAGCTCCTGCCAAATTCATCACCGCATTCGAAGTCGGTATGCCAACGGCTAAGACAAGCAATGAAAATGCATAAATAGATTGATGGACTTTACTTCGCATCAGCGGTTATTTTAAATGGAGAATTGAATTGTAACGTTTCGCATCCATTAAAACACTTTTTGCTTGTTGAACATCAGGGTCAGTGGAAAGCTGATTGCTGATTCTTCCCTTCTGATAGTAATATCTGACAGCAATTTCGGAAGCTAAATATTGGGAAATTTCCTCTTTATATTTCATCAAATCGGCTTCTTTCTCTTCTTTAATCTTATCAGTCATTTGATTATAAAGGCTTTCGATATTGTTAAAATAGTTTTCTTCTTCGGCAGTTTGTTTCAATTTTTTCAGATAATTTTCCGTTTCAGTTGTGTAGGTATATTCTTTATTTTTCAAGAAATTGGTAAAATCCCTAAAAATTTCGTCATCAACTTGAAATTGAGAGGCTTCAGGGATCGCAGTATGATTTGCGTGGTATTCGTTGGCAAAATCGAAAATAAGATTATTAACTACCAAGGCGAGGAGCACGTTGCTGGCAAGTAAATCATCGGTTTTCACGTCCGGTTCCACCCCTCCCTTGTCATAGACGGTTCTCCCGTTTTTCGTTTTGAAGGGAGTTGCCAAGGAATCAGGAATATATGCTGCCTGATGCAGGGTGTCTTTGTGAAAATAGTCGATATTTTGCACGCACCTGCCGCTGGGAATATAGTATTTTGACACGGTCAGTTTCATCGTTGTATTGTAGCTCAAGGGGATTACGTTCTGTACCAAGCCTTTACCAAATGTTTTTTTTCCGACAATAACGCCTCGGTCCAAATCTTGAAATGCACCCGACACAATTTCGGAGGCAGAAGCACTGTATTCATTCACCAGAACAACAACGGGAATTTCCTTATCGGTAACAGGCATGCGCGTTTGATGTGTGTTGTTTTGTTCAGGAATTTTCCCTTTTGTGGTAGCGATGATGGTATTTTGATCCACAAAAATATTCATAATATTGACGGCTTCCTGCAATAAACCACCACCATTATTGCGTAAATCGAGAATAAGATGCGTCATTCCTTGTTTTTTAAGGTCTAAAAAAGCTTCTTTTACCTCGGCACCGGCACGTTCCGTAAATTGGTCTAACTTAATGTAACCCACTTGATTATCAAGCATTCCATAGTAAGGAATATTCGGTAGTTTGACCTCTTTTCGTTCAATATTAAATGACATGGTTTTATTTTTGGAAGGGCGTTGTATTTCCAGGATAACGGAGCTCCCGGGTTGTCCCTTCAAAATGGAACTGACATCTTCGGTCGATTTGCCTTCCGTGCTTTTCCCATTTACTTTCAGAATAATATCTCCGGCTAAAAGACCGGACTTGTGGGCGGGAAAAGATTCATAAATCTCAGATATAACAATTTGATTATTACGTTGTTGTATCAATGCCCCAATACCGCCGTACTGACCGGTGGTCATCATTTTATAATCTTCCAATTGGGATTCCGGGTAATAAACGGTATAAGGGTCCAGACTTGCCAACATGGCATCAATCGCAGTTTGGGTCAGGTCGCCCGGGGAGATTTCATCGGCATATTTGGCGTTCAATTCGCGCAAAATAGTGACAAAAATATCCACATTTTTGGCAATCTCGAAATCGTTTTGTGCATAAATCGGAACGGCAAACTGAAGGGCAACAACCATTGCCAAAATTCTTACTTTGAGTGAAGTGAAGGATATTATTTTTCTCATATTTAATAGATTAAGGTACCGGGTCATAACCACTTCCACCCCATGGATTGCAAGAGACAACGCGCTTAATAGTCAGCCACGAACCTTTGAATGCACCATATTTTTTCAAAGCTTCGATTCCATATACGGAACACGTTGGCACATAACGACATGACCTCCCAATAAAAGGAGATAACGTCCATTGGTATATTTTAATTAAAAAAATAAAAAAATACGCCAATCCCTTACTAATAATCTGGAAGAAGTGTTTCATCGCAAATTTTCAATGTTACTTAAACGTTTGAGTAACTCGATTATTTTATCTTCCATAAAATTATACGGATAGAGTTCTTTTCCGATAAAAATAATAAAAATTTCTGCTTTAACGTCATTTTGCGCGGTAAAAGGATCAAGGATAGAACGGTGATTCAGTCGATAAGCTTCTCTTAACAAGCGTTTTATGCGGTTGCGATGAACGGCGAGTTTAAAATTTCGTTTAGGAACAGTAATAAGGATTTGATTGGGGGCAGGGACATCCGTTTTAGAGAATTGATAAAGACAGCGGAACGGATAACAATAAACGGAACGTTTTTGCCGAACTAACTGACTGATTCGGATGTCGGAACAAATTTTTTCGTTTTTTTTGAATGAAAACGATAATAAACTAGCGTTTTCTAGTTGCATATTCTTTCAAGAAAATATCCATGGCAGCGGTGATAGAAGGATTTTCCTTCGTAGGAGCTTTCACGTGAAGGGTAAACCCCTCGGCTTCGATGGCGGCGGCAGCACTTTCTCCCAACGCCCCAAAAGCCACCTCTCCTTGCTCAAAATCCGGGAAATTGTATTTCAGCGATTGAATACCGAAAGGACTAAAGAAAATAATCATATCGTATTTGCTAATTTCAATTTCTTCTATCAAATTGGCGGGCACCGTCTTAAATATAACTGCTTGTGTATATTCAATATGATGCTCGGCAAAAAAATCGGTATATTGTGTTCCCAAAGAATCTGCCCCACAGGGAATGAGATATTTGTGGTCCGAATTTTTCAAAAACAAATCAAAAACACCCTTCGGATTATTGTTCTTATTGTAGAAAATTTTGCGTTTTCTGAACTGAATGTATTTTTGAAGATAAAAAGCGGTTGCATCTGTCGTACAAAAATAATTCATCTCCTCCGGAATATCAATTCGCATCTCTTTTACCAGATTAAAAAAATAATCAATGGCATTTTTGCTCGAGAAAACAACAGCTGTGTGGTCTAAAATATTAATCTTGGCATCTCTAAAATCACGTACCGAAATCCCTTCAATACGGAAAAATTTATAAAAATCAATGTTGACACTATATTTCTTTTTTAAATCTGCATATGGGGATTTTTCGAAATCTGCCGGCGTATTCTGTGAAATAAGGATGTTTTTTATTTTCATTCTTTTAGTTTTTAAATTGCTTTAAATCAATACGTTATTTAGATTTATAAGTACTTTTAAACAGACCATATAGGGTAATATTTCAAGCGTGCAAAAGTACAAAAAAAATTGTAAACGACTGAGACTTTTTGAATATAATATGATTGTTTTATAAATAACAAAAGCATAAGTAATCAAAAACACTAGTAAATAAACAAAAAGAAATAACTTAATTCCCGTATAAACCGTCACGATTAAGATGGGTAACAATAAAACGGAATTAACTGTCAAATAGAAGAATTTATTATGGTTAAAGCACATTCTTTCTTCTTTATATTCAAATAAATAGGAAAGGATGAAGACATTAAGCATTTTTAAAAAATAATCGACTATCACGACTCCGAACGAAATACCATATAGAGCTATGGGCGAAAAATAGCGAGCTATTCCCGGGAGAAAATATTGCAACAGCAAAAACAGCAACAAAGCCTGCACCATAAAAATGTACACCAACAATATCGCATCAATCCAACTATTGAATAGTTTGATTTCTCTAATAAACTGACCTCTAACTCTTTGCGAGAATAAGGATTGTATAATAATATTGAATTTTCTACGATTGGCAGCCACAACAAGGGTCAATACCAATATTGCCGCACTAAAAAGAAGCGTAACTAAATCAATATAACCGGCATTGTCCGCAACAGCTATCGGCTCAATTTGAATTATCAGAAAGCAAATATTTAATATACAATTAGTTAGCATTAATAGAACTAATAAAAAAAACTTTTGCAAAAGTATAAAAAATAACGGAACAAACTGATAATTTCTGTATTTTTGCGGTTTAAAATATGCAGGCATGATGATTCATCAAAAAATACAGGAACATATTTCGGTTACGCAGCAATTATTGCAAAATATTGAACTTTTAAAGCAGGTTGAAAAGGCAGTTTGCTTGATGACACAATCATTACAATCGGGTGGGAAGATACATTTTTGCGGAAATGGAGGGAGTGCCGCCGATGCACAGCACCTCGCTGCCGAGCTTTCGGGTCGCTTTTATATGGACAGAAAACCACTGAATGCCGAAGCCCTACACTGTAATTCTTCCTATCTCACCGCCGTCAGCAACGATTTCGGTTTTAAAATTGCCTACGCGCGGCTATTGGAAGCCTCCGCCCGCCCAGGTGACGTATTGGTAGGAATCTCCACTTCCGGAAATTCCGAAAATATTATCCTCGCTTTTGAACAGGCTCAAAAAATGGGGGTTCATACCATAGCTATGACCGGATTCGATGGCGGAATTTTGAAAAAACAAGCCGATGTACTCCTGAATATCCCGTCTGCCGACACTCCCAGAATCCAAGAATGCCACGTCTTATTAGGACATATTATCTGCGAAATGATTGAGGATCATATTTTTGTAAAGGGGGATTCTATTTAAAACATTTAATTATCAATAGTATACAATAGAAAAAACCGTCAAAACTTGTCACGAAAACGAACTAATATTTATAATTTACTAATAGATAGAATTAGAAAAATCACTATCAATATGCCATCAAAGGAATTTTGTAACGGACTTCGCAAAATTTGATAAGTTGGTGTAATAAAATAAAAATAGAAGTCTGCAATTAATTTTGTAAAATGAAAGATAAAATTACACAATTAAAAAAAGCAAAAAATGCAATCATTTTAGCTCATTACTATACCCTTCCGGAAGTACAGGACGTTGCTGATTTTGTAGGAGACAGCTTGGCACTTTCTCAAAAAGCTGCCGCAACGGATGCAGATATCATCCTTTTTGCCGGCGTTCATTTCATGGCGGAAACCGCAAAAATCCTGAATCCGCAAAAAAAAGTGCTGATTCCGGATTTAGACGCCGGTTGCTGCTTGGCAGACGACTGCTCTGCGGAGAGATTCGCTGACTTTTTGAAAGATTACCCCAATCATACCGTCCTCAGTTATATTAATTGCTCTGCCGGTGTCAAGGCACTTTCTGATATTATCGTCACATCCGGAAATGCACTAAAAATTGTCAAATCTCTACCGGAAAATGAAAAAATTGTTTTTGCACCGGATAAAAACTTGGGGCATTATATCTGTCAGACGTTGGGACGAGAAATGGTGCTTTGGGATGGAGTCTGCCACGTACATGATCGAATAAAACCCGAACAGATTGCTTCCCTCAGGAATGAATATCCTGACGCACAAGTTATTGCGCACCCTGAATGTAGAAGTGAAGTCCTCGCCTTGGCAAACTTCGTCGGCTCTACCGCCGCTATGTTAAAACACGTGGCTCAAAGTCAAGATAAAACATTCATCGTGGTTACAGAAAGAGGCATTTTATATGAATTAACAAAACAAAACCCGGGCAAAATTTTCATTCCCGTCAACGCTTCTGTAAACGGCTTCGATGGCTGTCGATCTATGAAACTTAATAACTTAGATAATATCTATCAAGCACTTGTAACCGAACAACCGGAACTAATTTTAGATGACGAGTTATCACGTAAAGCTAAAAAAGCAATCGACAGAATGCTGTCATACTAATCTTTTTCAGCCAAATAAAAGAGGGTATTGTCATTCTTTTCTTGTAAAAGAAAACGTGAAATCCTTAGAACGTCATCGGTTGTAACGTCTCGATACTGCTCAATTTCATTGTCAAAATCTTCAATTTTGCTGATGGTCTCACTCACCGCCAATATAGAGGAACGATTTTCCATTTTGATTTCATTATTCAGCAAACAGGACTCACATCTATTTTTCACTTTTTGCAAATGATAATCCAGCTTGTCATCAAAAATAGGAGTCTGATATAAATAATCATTGAGTTGCCGGTTGGCGTCGACAAGGTTGATACCGTCAGCCGGACGTGCCGACAAAACAAAGATTCCCGGTCCGTTTGTAGCAGTGACGGAAGCAGAAATATCTGTAAACAAGTGCTGCTCGGTTACAAATTTTTCATATAAATAGGACGATTGTCCGGTGCCTAAAAGGTCTGACAGCAAGTCGTAAGCATAAAAGTCCGGATCAAGGCGGGGTCCCATTTTCCACCCTTTCATCAGCATATCATAAGGGACTTTTCTTTTCACCTCCAATACTTTAGCTGTTTCTTGCGGTTCATCGACCGAAAAATTCTTGCTAGGACTTGAACCTTGCGGAATGGAACCAAACCACTTTTCCACTAATTGTATCACTTCCGTAAAATATACATTCCCTGAAACAACCAAAACTGCATTATTCGGACGATAGTATTTATAAAAAAAGTCCTTCATCATATCCATTGTAACATTCTGAATATGAGATATTTCTTTCCCAATAGGCAGCCACTTGTAGGGATAATTTTCATAAACGAAATCATTAAACAAGCACCATAAATCACCAAATGGGCGATTCAGCGATGTTTCTTTAAATTCTTCAATCACCACACTTTTTTGAATGTCCAACTCTTTTTGATTAAAAGCCAATTCGAGCATTCTGTCAGACTCTAACCAAAGTGCCGTTTCTATATTGTTGGCAGGAAGAACGATATAATAATGAGTAATGTCTTGCGAGGTATAGGCGTTATTGATGGCACCAATTTTTTGGAGCGGTTTATCATAATTTCCAATATTCCTTGAACCGCAAAACATATAATGTTCAAACAAATGCGCCAAACCGGTATGGTTAGGGTGTTCATCGCGGGAACCCACATTATATACAACATTACACGAAGCTAACGGCGTAGTGTGGTCTTCGTGGACAATCAATCGCAATCCGTTAGAGAGCACATGACGTTGAAAAGGAACAGACATATTATATATTGTATATTTTGGTTACGGTAAAGACAAATTTCTTATTTAATTTCTTTTTAAACTTCCAAAGAATCAGAAAATAGAGGGCAGTTGCAGACAAAGCGGCAAGGACATTGATCAAATCGTTGGTGCAACACAGTCCCATGACGATGAAGGTTGCAATCAAAATCAGCAGAGGGAAGAGATAGGCAAGTAGAACGGCTTGGTTGGCGAGTTCTTCTTTCATGATCACCTGAACACGTTCCCCTACTTCAAATTTTTCGTGATTGACATTCTGTGCCAAAACGCTACGGTCGCTTTCCTCGGAGGTACCGCACATTCCCTTAGCATGACATGCCGCACAAGCCGACTTAACCGTCAAGAGTACTGTAATATTTTGACCTTCAATAGCTTGTACAATGCCTTCCCTGCTTACGCAATCATTCTTCATGAGAATTTCTTCTGATTATTTCATCATTAATTTTTGCTGCCATCTCAAAATTTTCCGTTTCGACCGCTTGATTAAGCATAGATTCCAAAATATCGAGTGACAAGTCGGCAAGATTTTCATTTTCCATTTGGGGTTGAACTAAGAAAAAATCCACACCATCTTGAAAGTCATCTTGGCTCACCTCCCAAATCGGCTCGTTTTGTAAGTTTGTAAGGGTTCTTTTTTCTTGACAATTATCCTCAAAAACGCGATTTATCATGAAAATGGGAACATTTTTTTTAAGTGCAATCACCACTGCATCTGACACGCGCGATTCGATAGCAGCCGGAATATCATCGCAAAATAATTCAATTTTCACATCATAAATACCCTCATGAAAACCATGTATTAATATTTTATGTATAGTGCAACCGGTTAATTCGCAAAGCTGAATAAACAAATCGTGGGCAAATGGTCGGCGCATTTTAATATGGTGCGCTTCCATAATGATCGTTTTGGCTTCATTCACCCCGATTACAATCGGAATGAATTTTGTTCCGTTTTTTTCTTTCAATTGAAGCGTAAAAGCCTCACTTTGAGGTTGAGGATAGTCTAAATTGTCAATGATAAGTTCTACTTCTTCCATATTGTAAGCTCGGATATATTAAGGCTGCAAAGGTACACCTTTTTATTACAAAAAAAGTTTAAAAAAATTATTTTGTACAAAATAAAAACAGAAATACCTCGTTATTCTCGCATAAAAATGCCTTGTTGTGTAATGGTAGCACAGCAGATTCTGGTTCTGTTTGTCTGGGTTCGAATCCTAGCAAGGCAACTTTTTCTTAAAAAATATACTTTTTTATTGGAGTAGTGTTTTTATAAAAAAAACATGTAAATTTGCAGCCTCAAATTAAAAAACAAAAAAGATGGCAAATACCGAAAAATTAGGAACAAAGAACGAAAATAACGAAGTAAAAAGTGGAAAAAAATGGATCGCTTTTTTCCGAAATAATAAAAAACTTATGGACGGGATACTCATTGGCGTATTAGCTGTTATCCTATTAGTTACAGCTTTTTATTATTTTCGTAACAATCAAACTAAAAAAGCTTCAAACGCCATCATTAGTTCTATCGAAATATATAATCGTGCATTAAGCACAAATGACACAACTTTGTTCAACAAAGCCTTGGAAGGCGACGATGAAACGGACGGATTTTTATCCATTATTTCCGATTATAAAATCACCAAAACCGCCAATACTGCCAAATATTATGCAGCCTTATGTTATTTGCAGATTGGCAATAAAGAAGAATCCATGAATTATTTATTGGATTATGATAAAGATGAAGATCATCTTTTTTACATGGCTCAAATGCTGATTGGCGACTTGTACGATGAACAAAAAGATGTGGATAATGCGAAGAAATATTATCAAAAAGCCATTGAAGGCGAAGATGCTATGACCGCGCCGATAGCTCTCTACAAGTTGGGAATGATATACGAACGCGAAAATAATTGGGCAGAAGCATATAACACCTACCAACAAATTCAAGATAAATACTACGAACGTTACTCTGAAATGGGTGTAGATAGAAATTTGGAAAGAGCCAAAATCAAAGCAAAAAAATAAGAAATTTATATTTATGAATAAGAAACAGAATTTGTCCGATATTTCTGTTCCCCAAACCAATAATGCCAATTACAAAATTGGCATTATTGTCAGTATGTGGAACGAAACCATCACCCATAAATTAGAAACAGCTGCCATAGAGACACTTGTGAATGCAGGTGTTCCTAAAAAGAATCTGAAGGTGTATCATGTACCGGGCAGTTTTGAATTGCCCACCGCCGCATCGATGGTTTTGTTACAGAATGTGGAGATAGATGCCGTTATCTGTTTGGGCTGTATTATTCAGGGCGAAACCCGCCATTTTGAATTTATCTCACAAGCAGTGGCAAACGGGTTGGTTAATCTCGGTGTTGAATGCAATACACCCGTGATTTTTGGTGTCTTAACTTGCGATACGGTGGAACAAGCTATGGAACGCTCAGGCGGAAAGCATGGCAATAAAGGTACCGAAGCCGCGGCTTCCTGCTTACAGATGCTTCAACTGCAAACAGACCTATTAAAAAATTAATCTTCGATTCAATGAAAGTCATATTCATGGGAACGCCGGAGTTTGCGGTCGCAACATTAGATGCGATTAGCCAAACGAAACATGAGGTAGTAGCAGTGGTTACTGTCCCCGACAAACCGGCAGGAAGAGGTTTAAAATTACGTCCATCGGCAGTAAAAAACTACGCAATAGCGCACCAAATTCCCGTATTACAACCGGAAAAGCTGAAATCACCGGAATTTCTCGAACAATTACAGCAATTGAACGCCGATATTTTCGTTGTAGTGGCTTTTCGAATGCTACCGGAGGAGGTTTTCGCCATGCCCCGCTTCGGAACATTCAACGTCCACGCCTCTCTGCTCCCCAATTATCGCGGAGCAGCTCCCATTCATTGGGCAGTCATGAACGGCGAAACACGAACCGGCGTCACTACGTTCTTCCTGAATAAAGAAATTGACAAAGGAGACATCATAGACAAAATTGAAGTTCCCATCGGTGACACCATGACAACCGGAGAACTTCACGACCAATTAATGTCATGCGGTGCCGAATTGGCAGTTCGCACATTAAATCGCATTGAAAATGGAACCATCACCACCATCTCGCAAGAATCAGTCGATGTTTCTCAAATAAAACCTGCGCCCAAGATATTCAAAGAGGATACTTTTATAGATTGGAATCAATCGACGAGGCACATTTACAATCACATTCGCGGATTATCCCCGTTCCCGGGTGCGTGCACACACATTCAAAACAATGAGGGAATCATAGAAAATATCAAAATATTTGAAGCAGAAATAGGTGATAAATCCACGCTTCCCGCCGGTACAATTTGCATCAATCCGCCGGAATTGTTGATAATTTTTACAAAAGATGGGTGTATTGCTGTCAAATCTTTACAAATTCAAGGGAAAACAAGGTTATCAACTTCCGACTTTTTAAGGGGGTTTAGATATGAAAATTACATATTAAAAGCATTCTAATATAGATTTATTAGCATAAAATCATATTTTATCAACAAAACGCATTATTTATCAATATTTTTCAAAAACTAAGATTTAAATCGGCTAAGTATCAAAATATCTTCTATATTTGCGACGATAAAGTTAATATATTAACCACAAAAAATTTTAGGATGAATAAAGCTGAATTAATTAGTGCAATTGCAGAAAAAAGCGGTTTTACGAAAGTTGAAGCCAAAAATGCATTGGAATCTTTTTTATGCGTCACAACTGATGCTTTAAAAGAAGGAAAAAAAGTTTCATTAGTAGGATTTGGAACATTTTCTGTTAGCAAAAGAGCTGCCAGAAAAGGTCGCAACCCTCAAACAAAGCAAGAAATGGATATTCCTGCAAAGAACGTTGTAAAATTCAAGGCAGGCTCCGAATTAGCTGAAACAGTTTAATTTTCTGCGCTGAATTATAAAAAAGCCCCTAAATGGGGCTTTTTTTTTATTAATAAATGAAAATGAAAGAATTGACCAAACAAGAAAAAGAATTATTATCCCACTATTTGACCAGATTTATTACGCCGGAACGAGACGCTCGCATAAAAAGTGTTTTAGACAATCGGACACGCCATTTTTCGGTTGTTTTGGAAGATTTATACCAAACACAAAACATTAGTGCCGTCTTACGTACCTGCGAATGTTACGGGATTCAAGATGTTCACATTATTGAAAAAGAGAATGAATTTATGATTCATAAGGCAATATCGATGGGTGCCAATAAATGGCTGACTTTGCACAACTATCCCAATGAACCTAACAACGTAGCTGCCTGTATTCGCAATTTGAAGGCTGACGGCTACACCATAGTGGCTACTTTACCCGCGGAAAACAGCACTTTTATGGAAGATTTGCCCATTGATGAAAAAACGGCTTTCCTTTTTGGCACCGAACTGACCGGATTATCTGATGAAGCGGTCAAATTGTGCGATAAATCCGTAAAAATACCAATGTACGGTTTCACTGAAAGTTTCAATATATCAAATTCTGTGGCCATATTGGTGTCACACATGGTAGAACGTCTCAGACACTCCCCTGTCAATTGGGGCTTAGGCACTGAAGAAAAAGCAGATTTATACTTTGAGTGGCTGTGTAATTCAATTCGTTTTGTTGATGATATTATCGAAGATTTTATGAATCAGCGTTTGTCTAATCCTCAATAGCATCATTGCCGTTTTGTTTAGCTATATTTAACAAAATACCGACTGCGAAGCAGGATACCAACAATGTAACACCGCCTTTGCTGATAAAAGGGAGTGTTTGACCGGTAGCCGGAATGACCCCCAAATTGGCACCAATGTGAACCAATCCCTGAGCGGTAATCAAAAAACCGATGCCCACCGCATAGAGCTTGGCAAATATACCGCCTGATTTATTTGATAATTGAACAGTGGTAATAAAAAAGATAAAATATAAAAAGAGTATGATGCTACCGACTACGAATCCAAATTCCTCGCAAATAAGAGCAAAAATGAAATCATTCTCTCCTTCTGCCATACTTTGTTTTAAAATCCCTTTCCCCGGTCCGGTGGGAGACAACCCTGACCTTGCCACAGCTGCCTTTGCCAAGGTCATTTGTTTACCATAGCCCTTGGTATCACTTTCCCCCGTCATCCAATATTTGACCCTGTTAGCAACAGTTGAACCACGGTCTTTGGAGTTTTCTAACGCCATTTGTTCAGTCGCTTTCTTTTCTTTGATACTGCCGATTGAAATGTACATTACACCACCCAAAAAACAGATAAATATGAAAATAAACAGATACTTGGGCTTTACATCTGCAATAAACATAATCAACCAACCGGTAATCATCAGCAAGACTGCGGTGGACATATTTCTCAACGCGATGCCGATGCAAAAGCCGCCCAAGACAACAAAAAGAAATATTGCTTCGCTGCGAGTTATGGCTTGATGGTCTTTTATATTGCTGGCGAGAAAACTAACCATGAAAAAAATGACCAAAAACGCAATGGGGTAGAAAGTCTGGATATAACGATTCATGATAAGAAGACTGCGTCCCGCGGCTCCGGAACCAAAAATCAGCGTTGCTATCAGCAACAGCAAGGCAATAAAAAGTGCAATATTTGAGAATTTATTCAAAGTGACATAACTTACAAACGAAAATGCCCAAATAATAAGAGCCCCAATTCCTATAAAAACAGCATGTTCCAAAATATCGCCAGTTAAACTAAAAACCGACAAAAATGAAAAAAGAAACAATATAGTTGTTACAATAACAAGAATAGAGCTATTCTTTAAATGGAATCGAATCGGTTTGCCTTTCATGGTTATAATTGTGCTACTGCCATTTTAAATTGATTTCCTCTTTCAGAATAATTTTCAAATTCCCCCTCGGTGCCAACTCCGGGTGAAAACAAAACAGCATTATTGGATTCTGTGGCATAAAAAGCCTTTCGCACTGCCGTCTCTATATCGCTACTTTCCTCAAAACTGATATCTAACGCTTCCAAAAACAATTTTGTCTTTTGCGCGACATCCCCTAAAACTACCACATAACGCACTTTGTCGGTAATCATGGCAATAAGGTCTGAATACAATTTTTCCCATTCCCTAAATGAGGTGATCCAAGTCACCGGTTTATCCACGTTGGCAAGTGCCATGTAAATACCGTTCAAATTGGAAGACGCTGAATCATTAATAAAATCGACGCCACGAATATCTTTGACAAATTCCATTTTATGTCCTTCCCCATTCATCTGCTCGGCAACAACGGTCATTTGCCTGTTTCTACTATCTATTAATTCCTGGAAATTGCGAATGGATGGGGAATATATTTCTTTTCCAAAGTTGTACTCACCTTTGAGACTGATTCTTGATTTTTTCATAATGGTAATGGTTTATCTTAATTTAAGTGTAACGACGGTTAAAACGACTAATAAAATGCTGACTACGATGAAGCGTTGCACAATTTTGGCTTCATGAAATCCTTTTTTTTGATAATGATGATGCAAAGGGGACATGAGAAAAACGCGTTTCCCTTCACCATAGCGACGCTTGGTGTATCGGAAATAGAGAACCTGGATGATAACGGAAAGTGTTTGTATCAGGAAAACACCACATAGAATCGGAATAAGAAATTCTTTTCTGATAATGATACACGAAACGGCAATGATTCCGCCCAACGTCAAACTGCCGGTATCTCCCATAAATACCTGAGCAGGATAACAATTCCACCAATAGAAACCGATGCACGCGCCGACCAACGCAGAAATGAAAATGGCTAACTCCCCGATATGCGGGATATACATAATATTGAGATAATCAGCGAAAATAGCATTACCGGAAACATACGCCAATATAGCGATTCCCACCGCTATGGTGGCTGAAGTACCGGCAGCCAACCCGTCTAAACCATCCGTTAAATTTGCTCCGTTGGATACTGCCGCAATGATGAAAATGATAATCGGAATATAAAACAAAAATGACCATTTTCCATCAGTATCGCCCATCCACTGCGTCAGCCAAGCATAATCAAATTCATTGTTCTTCACAAACGGAATGGTGGTTTTGGTAGAGTGTTTCTCCTCTGCCAACGGCAAAGTAGTGGTGGTATTGTCACTTTTTCCGATTTTTAACAAATCATCGGTATTGGTAACCGTCGCGGGAATAGCTACGTGTTCTTTCACCGTTACTTCGGGATGAAAAAACATCACGACCCCCACAACAAGTCCCAAGAAAATTTGTCCGATTAGTTTTCTTTTTCCAGACAAACCTTCTTTATTCTTTTTAAATACTTTAATATAATCGTCAGAAAATCCTAACAAACCGAGCCATATAGTCGTAAATATCATTAAGATAATATAAATATTGTTGAGGTTTGTCAACAATAAAACGGGAACAAGAATAGAGGCAATGATGATGATACCGCCCATGGTGGGGGTTCCTTTTTTCTCCATTTGTCCTTGCAATCCCAAATCGCGAATGGATTCACCTACTTGTTTTTTGCGCAGCAGATTAATGATACTCTTTCCAATAATCATAGAAATAAAAAGGGAAAGAATGACTGCAAGGGCGGCTCGGAACGAGATATATTGAAAAACAGCCGCTCCCGGCACATTTAATTTATCTAACCAATCGAAAAAATAATAAAGCATATTTTTAATTATTTGTTGATATTCCAATTATTTTTAATTTCTTCCGTATCATCAAAATGGTGTTTGATGCCTTGTATATCTTGGTACTTTTCGTGTCCTTTGCCGGCGATAAGGATCACCCCGTGGTCGCGCATCATCATACTCGCCGTTTTAATGGCTTCGTGCCGGTTTTCGATAATAAGAACATTTTGTTTGGATTCGATGGGAATCCCTGCTTCCATATCACAGAGTATTTGATTCGGGTCCTCCAAGCGCGGATTGTCGGAAGTAAGAATTACACGATGACTATAACGGCAGGCAATTTCAGCCATAATCGGACGTTTCAGGGCATCACGATTGCCGCCACACCCAACGACCGTAAGGATTTCCTCGCGATTTTGTGTAATATCATGAATAGTAGAAAGCACATTTTGGAGAGCGTCCGGCGTGTGAGCATAGTCAACGATGGCAACGCCACCCTGCCCATTGCGAATGACCTCAAATCTACCTTCTGCAGTGGTCAGAGCACTCATCTTCAATAAAACCTCATCGGAAGGCACACCCAACGAAACAGCTGTCCCATAAATAGCTAACAGATTGTAAGCATTGAATTTGCCGGAAAGATGAAAGAACACCTCTTGTCCATTTATTTTAAGATGCAATCCTTCAAATCCATTATCCAAAATAACACCCTTCATATCCGCATCGGTGTTTAAAGAATAGGTTTTGATGACTGCTTGGGAATTTTGCACCATTACCCTGCCATTTTTGTCATCCATATTGGTTAAAGCAAAGGCAGTTTTGGGTAAATGATCGAAAAACGCTTTTTTGGC
The DNA here is from genome assembly GCA_023229985.1 of Bacteroidales bacterium. Taxonomy (GTDB): domain Bacteria; phylum Bacteroidota; class Bacteroidia; order Bacteroidales; family WCHB1-69; genus UBA1756. The sequence continues at coordinate 30,006 of JALNYF010000010.1, forward strand.
TTGAATATAATTGCTGAATGTTTTATGGAAATCAAGATGGTCGTGGGTAATATTACTAAAGATTGCGCCCACAAATGACAATCCTTCAATACGATACTGACAAATGGCATGCGAACTAACCTCCATAAAGCAAAATTCACAACCGGCATCGACCATTTGTGCCAACAGTTTGTTTAACGCTAAAGCGTCAGGGGTTGTGTGAGTAGAAGGAATTTCTTTATTTTCAATTTTATTGACAATAGTGGATATCAAACCCGTCGGATAGCCCAAGGACATAAACAATTGATGCAACAACGTAACGGTAGTTGTTTTCCCGTTTGTTCCGGTAATGCCGACTAATTTTAATTTTTGGCTCGGAAAATCGTAATAAGCAGAGGCTAATTTTCCCAACGCAATAGAACTATTGTTGACGCGAATGTAGGTAACGGAAGGATTAATATCTTGTGGAACTTGCTCGCATATAATCACTTTGGCACCGTTGCCAATCGCTTGCGGAATAAAGAGATGCCCGTCCGCTTGTGTTCCGCGCTGAGCAATATAGATTGAAGTAACTTTTTCATTATCAGCTTGATGTATCTGTCTCGAATCAAATTCAACAGACAAAATATCATACTGTTCATCGCCAATAATCTCAGTATAGTCAATATGCTTTAATAAAAATGATAAAGTTTTCACGTATCAAGAAGGGTTAATAAAAAGGTTATAAATGGTTAGGTCGGTAGGTAAGGTTGAACAACAAAAGGATTCCCTACTAACCTGGTTCTAAGTTAAGTATCATGGTATTTGAATTTTTATCATAAACTTGTTTGGATACAACTCCGATTCCGAAGAGTGAGACTTTTATTCTTTTTTTACTCAATTCTGCAATAGCATCAGGTGCGGTGAGTCCGATAAGATTGGGAATATTATTTTGTTCTTGCACTGTATAGGGAACGATTGTGTTTTTCTCTTTTCTAGAAGAGATAGAATAATTACTATTCCCAACAGACGAAACAGGAATCTCAAAAAGTTTGGCTATATTTTTGACTGTGGAGGATTTTATCGGATGTGAAAAAGTGAATAATTTTTCTATTTTTTCGATTTGTTTCGGTGGGTAGATGATTTGTCGCGCAATGCTTGCGAACACCTCAATAGCGGGTCTGCTATGTTCGGCGACATTAAACATATAGACGATGCAGGTATATTGAGGCTTATCGGCGGGGAAGTAGCCACAGAAAGAGATAGCGTTTCTACTACGATTATAGCCGCCGGCGGCTACGTCATAGATGTCACGAGTTCCTGTTTTGCCGGCGAAAGGAAAATCATCATCGTGGCAACCGTAAGCCGTACCGGGTCTTTCCATTACCACCGAACGAAGAATAGATTGAACAATTTTAATATTTTGCGGGCTTGCAATTTGTTCATTGATAACGCTGACCGGATATTCCGTAACTTTCCCTTCCACCTTGGATGCGCGTATAAAACGGGGGCGCATCATTTTCCCATTGTTGGCAACAGCATTATAATAGACTAAAATTTGTAAGGGTTGCATATAAAAACCTGCACCGAAATAGCAACCATATTGGTCCTCAAAACTTTTACTGTCGTATTTCATATTGACTGGCGGCAGTTTCCCGATTTGCACCGTATTCCCCACGGTGATATACATTCTGTTCAGTTTTTGAACATACTCTTTATAGTTCGGGTAAGCATCGCGAATCATGGAAGCCATTCCCACATTCGAGGAGCGTTGGATAATCTCTTTGACGGAAGCCTGTTGTTCGCCCTTTGCGGCTGCCTGTTCCGAATCGTAGCGAGTTACAATTCGCGAACCGCGAGTATTGAAACTATGAATATTGATGGGATATTTGCGCGTGGTGTCACCATTCATTCGTTCAAGATAAGCAAGTAAAGAGGCAACTTTGAATGTGGAACCCGGTTCCACAGCTTCAGCAACCATGGCATTATTGCGAGATTCCGTATAGATGGTATCTTGTCCGCTAATGGTTCTTGTAAAGTTGGAAATTGCCTTAATATCGCCGGTTGCCGTTTCCATAACGATGGCGCACGCCCAATCGGGTTTCAACATTTCTGTCTTTTTCAGCAATTCAATATGTACAATTTTTTGTATTTCCGTATTCAGCGTCGTATATACATTTCCGCCTTCAACCGGTGGATTTTCACTCTCCAATGGAATAGATATTCCATTGATAATCAATCTTTTTTTTACACCGGCGGAACCGGAGAGGATCTTATTAAACTGACTACAACCATCAATTCCGTTCTTGCGCTGTGGATCCCCCAAAATACGTTTCGCCATATCGCCATACGGACGTATGCGAATGGAGATAACTTTGTCGCCTTCATCAATAACATCCGGAAATTTAATCTTTTGTTCTATTTTAAAACCATATCGTGCTCTCACTTCCGGCTTGATGGTGCCACTCAATAATGGCAACTCCTTCAGTCGTTTAATATCACTTTCCACTACCCATTGATTATCTCTAATCACTTCGTCTTCTCTGAAAATCGTTACGGTTTTATTGTTTTTGAGTGCCTTGGTGAGTTTGTCCCGATAGGTCGTTACATTATATTGTGTGTATCTTTCTCCAAAAATAGTTTGAAATTGAATGGCTAAATCATTGATTAATGTATCTAAATAACTCTCCCCTTTTTTGAAAAACAGATTATTCTTATTATAACTTTGTCCATCTATGTAAATTGGATAAACACGAACATTAGACACCAGAGGTTTATCCATATCATCATAAATAACTCCGCGTGAAGGAGTTACCGGCGATACAATGACACAATTCAGCAACTCATCTTTTGTCAAATTCGGAATCTGCGACTCATTATATTCTTTGTAGATGGTGGGCGAACCTGAATATTTTTCTTTTTGAAAAAATGACAAACGAATCATGAAGACAAAACAGCCCAAGGCAAATAGGCTCACTCCTACCGACAACAAGATGGTGTTTCTGCGAAAGTTCTTCATTATCTTTGTTTTATAATCAATTGTTTTCTTTATATATTTTATAATAATCGTTTCCCTGTGTGGCAGTGAATCCTGATTGTTCGGCTTTTTCCTTGAGTTGATTTTGATCATCAGTCAAGATGATTTCATTTAGTTTTCTAAATTCAACGATGATACTATCGTGTTTTTTTTGGAGCTCCCGATTGCGTTCTTCTTTTTGAAAAATAATTCTCTCATTATAAATAAAGGCAAAAGTTATGACGAAAAGCAGCAGAATGTAGGGATACCACTTCAGCATCGATTTCTTGATTAAGAATTTTCCAAAAATGAAGTCCCTAAAGAATAGAAGAACCTTATTCTTTTTTGGTGCGGGTTTATTCTTGGAATCACTCTGATACATGGTTATAAAAAATTAAATAGAATGATTATTTTTTTTCGGCTATTCTTAATTTTGCGCTGCGAGATCTAGGATTGCTTTCAATTTCTTGTTCCTCCGGAACGATTGCTTTTCGGCTGACAAGGCTAAACGGGCTTAGTGGATTGCCAAAGAAATCCTTTTCTACAGTTCCGGTAAAGTTCCCCGATTTGAGGAAGTTTTTTACCATTCTATCTTCCAAAGAATGATAGGAAATTATGACTAATCTTCCCCCGGGTTTGAGGGCTTCTACCGTTTGCTCCAAAAACAAACGGAGTACCTCCATTTCAGTGTTGACCTCTATGCGCAAAGCTTGAAAGATCTTGGAAAGTACTTTGTTTTCTTTTCCGCGAGGCAAAAGGGGCGTTACCACATTGACCAAATCGGTGGTTGTCGTTATCGTTTTTTCCGCTCTGCATTTGTCAATTTGCGCGGCAATTTGTCGAGCATCCGGCAATTCGCCGTATTGATAAAAAATATCTGATAGTTTTTGTGGTGAATACTCATTAATCACTTGATGAGCCGACACTCCCTTGGCATTGTTCATGCGCATGTCCAAAAGGGCATCAAAGCGATGGGAGAAGCCACGTTGTGGAGTATCAAACTGATACGAAGAGACCCCTAAATCTGCAAGAATTCCATCAACCGGATAGGCTTCATAATACTGCAAGAATTTTTTTAAATACTTAAAATTCTGATTAATAAATTGAAAGCGGGGATCATCGGGAACATTTTTTGCGCTATCGGGATCTTGGTCAAAAGCCAAAAGACGTCCCTTTTTATCAATTTGACGGAGTATTTGCTGAGAGTGACCACCCCCGCCAAAGGTAACATCCACGTAGGTTCCGCAGGAAGACGTTATCAATCCATCAACTGAAGGATGTAGTAACACAGGATTATGGTACATTGCCTTCCTCCTTCCTATCCACGTTAAACTTACCGGAGTGCATAGCAGCGTTCATCTTCGCATACTCTTCAGCTGTAATTTCATCGCATTCCGCATTAAAATCATTGACATTCCATATCTCAATCTGCCCATGGTCTAATACCAACACGACTTCTCGCTCTATTCCATATTTTTCCAATAAATTTTTAGGAAGAACAATTCTGTTTTGAGAATCACATTCCAAATAGGAACTTTGACGTAAAAGAATATTACGATATCTTTTTACTTCTATGAGATTTCGGTCTAGAGTATCCAAAAAATCGGACTGAGCTTTGTATGCACTTTGCGTCCACAACATGATATGTTTTCCAAAACCGACCGTTGCCCAAAACATTTGTCGGTCATCTTCGGATAACTCCTTCAACAAAGCTACCGGCAATTTCAGTCGCCCGTACTTCTCAAGTGTTACTTCAAACCAACGATATTTTAAACCGGCCATTGTTTACAAAAATTATTCTCGACAAAAATATATGTTTTTTTTAATTAAATCCATAATGTTAGTATTTTTTTTCAAAAAAAATTAATTTTACACTTAAATGGTTGATTATCAATATGGAATAAAATGGAGCAAAATTCTACTTGTTTTTAGTTATAAACATTAAACTATTGATAATTTAATAGTTAAAGAAAGTTATATCAACATAAATAATATACTAAAATCAAGCAATTTATAATTATATCAGAATTGAAATCGCATTTTTTGGAAAAAAATGGAGTTTTTTGGAGCAAACAGGAATTTTTTGGAGAAATCGGATAAAAAATGGAAATATCGCCAACTTTTGCTGTCGGTAAATATCGATTGAATACCGATTATCAAACATAAAAAAACATTAAGAACCGCAAGGCTTCAAATGTTGATAGAAGAATGATGTGATGTAGTCCGTCTCCGAAGGAATCGTACGTCTATTTTTCTCAACTTGTCTGTGTCTTACCAAAGAACTGTCGCAGCAAGTGAGCGCAAAAAGCGTACTTATTTGCTTTTTTTTTGCGAACTGCAAGAAGAATCATCTCAATAAAAAGGTGCAAAAGAAAGGTGTTTTGCCGCTAATCAAATTGTTGCTAATGCGGCGGGATTTGTGGCTTCTGTCCGACATGTTGCTTCTTCCGCACATTCCCATACGTCGCATGATGATGCTATAATTTATTGGTTGCAGATGTATGCCTGACAAAAAAAATTAATCTACTCAATATTAGTAGATTAATTTCTTGTATTTACGGAATAGCAACAGGATTAAATCGGTCTTATTTGTTCACGATTAATCGTTGGCAGTGAATGGTTCCATTTGTAAAAGTGGTACGAATCAGATAAATTCCTTCAGGGCAATTACTTACAGAAACAACATTTTGACAAGTCGGTTGCTGAATGGTCATTACCACTTGACCGATAGCGTTAATTAATTGGATTTGAGCAATATTTTCGCCGGTAATGTTCACGTTGTCTTGAGCCGGATTGGGATAAACTGCAAAAGTATCGGCATTTGATTCATGGATACCGGTCGTCATGCAAGAGGCAAAGAAGTTGTAAATCTCTGTGGCATAATCAATATCATTAGCGGGCGTATAATACCACGTATGCTCGCCTCCGATAACTTTAATAAAAGCCGTTTTCGTATTATTATCGCCGTTTTCGTATTGATATTTTTCAAATGTAAGTCCGTCAGAAACGCTGTTTTCATAATTGGTTACAATTGGGGTTGCATCGCAATGATTAAAGTCTTTCCAAAAATTGACGGTAGCTTCTGCGCCCAGCCCTACACAATACGACATGCCGGACATTGCGAAGTCGGCATTGGCGTAAGTGATGGTTGAATCGGCGGTTCCGTGAATGTGCATCGCGCTGATATGAGCAACAGGTGTTTGGGAAGAAATTACATTTCCCACCGTTCCGCTTACCGAAGCGATGGCACGGATACGGTCCCCTTTTTCGATTCCCAAACGGTTAGACATAAACCCGCCCATAGAGAATCCTGTAGCAAATACGTTTTGAGCATCAATGTTATAATTGGCGATTAAGTCGTCCAAAATAGCCATCAGAAATCCCACATCATCCACATTTTCGTTTAATTCTACATTGCCTAAAATAGGGAGAGTGGCACTGACACCGGCTGCCCAAGCGGTACCCACGGAGCCAACCAACGGGACGGAAGCAGTCAAGGCTTGTGGCGTAATAATAATCCAACCATGTTGATCTGCGATGTTTCTGAAACCGGTATTATTCGCAGTACTGGTCATATCACCCCCCAAACCGTGCAAACAGAACAAAACGGGTGCCGGTGTATTGCTGTTATAACTTGCCGGTACATATTCCAAATATTGTCTGAGACTATCGCCCCACATCAAATTTTTGGGAGTTTGCGTCTGAGCAAAAACCGAGGAAACAAAGAAAATTACCAAGAAAAAAGAGAAGATTCTTTTCATAGAATAAAATATTAAATAATTGAGAACTATGGTTCGAATATTTTAAAAAATATAGTTCTCATTTCTATTTTTTAAAACGCGACAAAAATACATTTTTTTTATAAAACCCCAATATTAAGAATAAAAAAACAGCGTTTTATAGATTCAACATGCAAAGTTATAAAATAAAGAGGAGGGAGAGATAAAATGTAAATTTTTTCTCGGACGATTATTAATTTTAATTTGAATTTTTATTAAATCATTGAATACCAAGTTTTTAATTGAAGAATTTTTGGGGATATATTGCCGAATAAGTTTGTTCATGTTTTCAATACTCCCTTTTTGCCAAGAAGAATAAGGATCTGCAAAGAAAACAGGTGCTTTCAATTTATCGCTAATCCATTCATGCTTAGCAAATTCACCTCCATTGTCGGTGGTGATGGAGATGACATTGTTTTTGTATGGCAGCAAGAGTTTAACAGCCATTTTAGCGACTTCTCCAGCCTTTTTTCCATTAGGAAGTTTAGCCATTAACAGATATCTTGTTTTTCTTTCTACTAATGTGATAATAAAGTCTTTACCATTCTCTATCAAATCCATTTCCCAATGACCAAACTCTTCTCTATCATTAATGCAAGTAGGTCTTTCGTGTATAGAAACACGGTTGGGAATATGTTGAACTCCCGCTCCAACATATCGCTTTCGATGTTTTAGCCGATGGCGACAATGCTTATAAAGAGTTCCTCCTGAGTGCTTATCTTCTCTAATAAAATGATATATCCATTCAACAGATATCATGCTTAATCCGTTCGCATCGGCATACCCTTTTATCTGCTCCGGAGACCATTGCTCTTTTTGTAACTTATCTCTTATAAATGTTTCCACTTTGGAAGAAAATTTTCTTTTTTTTACATATCTTTCTTTCCGCATTTTGGCAAACATTTGTGCATCTTTTGCCGAATAATGTCCCAAACTATTCCTATTCCGGGACAGTTCTTTACTGATAGTAGCTTGCGAAACGCCGATAAATCGGGCAATTTCTTGTTGCGTTCTATGTTCTTTGTGCATTCGATAAATTGTGTATCTTTGCTCCTCAATCAAGTGTTTCATTTGTTTTTTCTTTTGTAGGAGATTGAATTTACAAATTTACCACTTTTGGGGCTGACTTTTTGGGTCAGCCTTTTTTTCTTCTTATTTTTATAACTTTACTAATTGAACTTATATTTCCGCTTCATTTTTTTTGATTGAGTTGATTTTTCGTTTCGTTACAATACATTTCAAATAGGTATCATTTTGCCGTTCTTTTAAAAAATCCAAATTAAAATAATGTCTTAAAATTATTTTTTTTAACAAGAAAAAATGTGTAATCAAAAAGAAAATTGAGTAATTTTGCGAAGTCGATCATAAACCAAACCTTAAAACATAAAACCTATGAACATCAAAGAAAAAGCAAAGCTAATTTTAGCTAAGAATCAGATTATTACAATAGCATCTGTTGATGAAAAGGGGTTTCCGCGTCCGGTGCCGGTGGTGAAGCTGAGGAATGACGGAGACATAATTTTTTTCTCAACCGGTACAAGCTCCGCCAAAACCACCCACTTTAAAGTCAATCCCAAAGCCGGGGTTTCCATTTTGCAAGGCGGTGACAGCATCGTCTTTACCGGAATAGTTGAAATCGTTGAAGATTTAGACGTAAAACGCTCACTTTGGAGCGATTGGATGTTACCCCATTTCCCGCTTGGCGTTGAAGATCCCGAATATTGTGTGATAAAATTCACCCCCGAGTCTTCCACTTATTGGATTGACGATATTTTCATGAAAGACGGTAAATATATTAATATGTATTGCCAAAGTTGTGGCATGCCGATGGAAACCGATGAAATGTTTGGTACCAATGAAGATGGTTCGCAGAATAGCGATTATTGTTGTTATTGCTATAAAGATGGCAAATTTCTTCAAGATTGTACCATGGATGAAATGATAGCACACTGCGTAAATTACCTTGCTGAGTTTAACGGGGCGTGCGGCACAAAATTCACCGAAGAAGAGGCAATTCAACAAATGCAGCAATATTTCCCAAGATTGAAACGATGGAAAAAAAACTAATAACAGACCAATTGAATGAATTTCTATCGTTGACTTCCGACAGAAGCGTACCTATGATAATGCAAACCCCGCGGCTCATATTGCGTGCTTGGTTTGAAGAAGATGCACCGGTATTATTCAAATATGCCTCTGACCCCGACCTCGGACCGCGTGCCGGCTGGGCACCACACCAATCGTTGAACGAGAGCAGACATCTGATTAGAACACTGTTTACCGGTAATGCAGTGTGGGCAGTGGAGTGGAAAGAAACCTCCGAAGTAATCGGATGTATTGGATATCTTCTTTATAACCAGTCAAATATCCCGATACAAAAAGATGAAGCAGAAGTCGGCTATTGGATCGCTAAGCCATATTGGAATTCTGGAATTTGCACGGAAGCGTTACAAGCTGTCGTTAATTGTTGCTTTGAAGAAAAGAAATTTTCGTCACTATGGGGAAGTTACTTCCTCAATAATCCTGCCTCCGGGCGGGTGATGGAGAAATGCGGTTTCAGCCGTTGTGAGGGACAAACGGTTTGTCCCAATTTGCAAGTCGGCGGCGATCAACCCGTGGGACTGATGAAATTAGAAAAAGGCGACCGATAAGCCGCCTTTTTCAAAAATAAGTCAGATTTCCCTATACTTTTTTGTTGGCAATGCGTTCTTTCACAATTTCGTCTTGTTTGGCGACGGGCATGGGCATGTATTGATAAAATTCCATTGAGTAGTTGGCGCGACCGCTGGTAATATTACGCAGGGCAGTGGAATAACCAAACATTTCCATCAACGGAATAAAGCCGTCCAATTTCTGAGATCCTTTTCTAAAGCGACGCATACTTTCAATTTTGCCACGTCGTTTGTTCAAGTCACCGGTAACGTTTCCAATATAATCATCGGGCACGTTGATTTCAATTTTCATGACCGGTTCCAGCAAAACGGGACCAGCTTGTCTGAACGCCTGTTTGAAACACATGGCAGCACAAATCTGGAATGCCATGTCGCTGGAATCTACCGGATGATGACTACCGTCTAACAGCACACATTTCACATCCACAACAGGATAGCCGGCAAACGGACCTTTGTTCATGGCTTTCATCAAACCTTTTTGCACGGACGGAATATACTCTTTGGGAATGACGCCGCCTTTGCTGATATCAACAAATTCAAATCCCTTGCCCGGATTGGGTTCAAAGCGAATCAACGTTTGAGCATATTGTCCTTTACCGCCACTTTGTTTAGCATGTTTGTAGTTACACTCGTAAGCGTTGGTGATGGTTTCGCGGAACGAGACGGAAGGTTCGCCAACGGTAATGGGCACTTTGAACTCGTCTTTAATTCTATCGACCAGAATTTCCAAGTGCAGTTCGCCCATTCCGGCGATGATGGTTTCTTCGGTTTCATCGTCAAAATGTGCGCGGAACGACGGGTCTTCATTGCAGAGTTTTGCCATCGCTTCACTCAGTTTGTCGCGGTGTTTTTTGTCGGTCATTTCTACTTTCATCTCAATAACGGCGGGCGGCACTTGAATGGATTCGAGTAAAATGGGCTGTTTTTCATCGCATAAGGTATCGCCGGTTCGGGTGTATTTCATGCCGACCAATGCCACAATTTCGCCGGCACCGGCTTCGGTAATTTCCTCACGTTCTTTGGCTTTAATACGGAAAATACGACCGGCACGCTCATATTTACTTTTATTGGTGTTGTAAAAACTCATCCCGTTGGTCAGTTTTCCACTAAAAATGCGGATAAAAGTCTGTTGTCCGACGTAAGGGTCATTGATTAATTTGAACGCCAATGCGGCGAAAGGCTCGTTGGAAGAGGGAATTCTTTGATAAGTTTTTTCAGTATTGTCGGGGTCTTGGGCAATCGTTGCGCCTATATCGGTAGGAGAAGGAAGATAATCAACGATAGCATCCAGAAGCAACTGAATCCCTTTGTTTTTGTAAGCGGCTCCGCATAAAACGGGCGTAATCAATAACTTAATGGTAGCTTTACGAATGGCGGACATGAGTTCTTGTTCGCCAATTTCTTGGTCATCTAAATAAAGATTGGCAATTTCATCGTCGAAATCTGCAATTTTTTCTATTAGTCCGCGGCGTGCTTCTTGCGCTTCCGTCAGCATGTCGTCGGGAATTTCTGCCACAATGCGTTCTTTATCTTTAAAGATCACCGATTTCATATTCACCAAGTCAATCATTCCTTGAAAGGTATCTTCGGCACCAATCGGCAAATGAAGTGGAACAGCATTGGCACCCAAGTATTTATTCATTTGGCTAACGACATCAGCAAAATTCGCACCGGTTCTGTCCATTTTGTTTACAAAAGCAATGCGGGGTACGCGATGTTTATCTGCCTGATTCCAAACAGTTTCACTTTGCGGTTCCACGCCACCGACCGCACAAAAAACAGCCACCATTCCGTCAATCACACGCAAAGACCGTTCTACTTCGATAGTAAAATCAACGTGACCGGGAGTGTCAATCAGATTAATCTGATAATCACGCCATTGCGCTGTAATAGCAGCCGAGGCAATCGTAATGCCGCGTTCTTGCTCCTGCTTCATAAAGTCCATCGTCGCTTGTCCGTCATGGGTTTCCCCCACCTTGCGATTTACACCGGTAAAAAATAAAATTCTTTCCGATACCGTAGTTTTCCCTGCATCGATATGTGCTGCGATACCGATGTTTCGTAATTTTGAAATGTTTTTGCTCATTAATAATTTATAAAATTCTTATTTTTAATAATTTAGCACTAAAATGATGCCAAATTTTCGAGCTGCAAAGATACTGCATTTTTTTGAATTACTGTTTTTTGCCCTATTCATTCATGTCATCATGCATAAATTTGATTCTTCCCCGTGATTTTTTTCAATATTTTTGAAGTTGTACGCCGTTTCATATCCTCAAAAACAAATAAAATTCGTAAATTTGCACCGCTATTTTTATTTGGGTAATTATGGATTTTAATCTGAAAAAATATACTTTCTTTTTCTTGCTGATGATATTGACGCCATTTTGCAGCTTTTCGCAAAACTTTAATATCAAGATAATTAGCAATAATCTGACTTGCGATTCTCTCTTTCTCAAGGGATTTGACGGGAAAAAAGAGTTTACCAATCTGATTTCCATTTCTTACCGTTCTACTGCAACCCTCAAACAAAAAGGTTCTTTACCCCCGGGCATTTATCGCATGTGCGCCGATACCGCTCAATTATTTGAATTTCTCATTTCTAATACAAAACAACAAACTTTTGTCGTCAATATCGACAATAACGGGAAGCTTATTTTTCAAAATAATGACGAAAATAACCACTATATAGCCTATTTGGAGCAAATAAAAATCTTTAATCATCGTTTTCAGGAAATCAATCAAACCTTTGAAGATGCACAAAAAACAATGCCTCAATATATGTTGCAGACATTGGCGGATAACCTCATTGCCAAAGCCGATCAATTGACGGAAGAAGTAACGACCTATAAACAGCAACTGATTAAAAATAACCAAGGGACACTGCTTGCCTCTTTGGTGAAATTGTCATTTGAAATTCCGCCCGCGCCGCGCCACTATTATCAAAACGAACTCCTTCTAAGACAGTATAATGCCACCCATTTTTTTGACAATTATCCTTATGACGATGAGAGGGTTTTGAATACGCCGATTGCTGTTTTTAAAATGAAAGAATTTGCCGCGTCACTTTATATGATTGATACACAAGGCGGTGATACCATACTGAACCGCGTTCTCACCGAAGCGCAAATTTCCCCAACTACCTATTACGCTTTTTTCGATCATTTTGAAAAAATTATCGGCTCCCTGACCTCGCCCTATTGGTCAGAAGATTTATTTTTAGTTATGCTTAATAATGCTTTGAATTACAATAAATTAGATGATGCTCGGAAAATTAGATACTCCGCTCAACTGGAAACTCATTCTAAAAACAGGGTCGGAAGTCGCGTGCCAAATTTTAAACTTATGATGAGCAACGGCGATACCACTTCCCTTTATGATATTCAAGCCGAGTATTTGTTGGTCTATTTTCAAAATCCGGATTGTCCCACATGCAGCGAAGTGCGGCAAAAATTGGCACTTAACGATGATTTGAATCGAGCCATCGACCATGGTCGGCTGAAATTGGTAACCGTCTATTTCGAACAAGATACTGTATTGTGGCACCGTTATTTAAAAGAAAAATCAAACCCAAAATACTTGCACGGATGGGAATATCCACACCAAATTGAAGATGAAAAATTGTTCGATTTGCGCATTATTCCTTATATGTTTTTGTTGGATAGAGACAAAAAAGTAATCCGAAAAGACATTCTTTTTAACGAAATTAGCGATTATCTTCGTCTATTAAAAATACAATAACCCTTCAATTTGAGAATTATGCAAAATACAAGTCAGGAATTTGATGAAATAATGACCAAATGTACGGATATTTTTTCCAAAAAAGCTTTGGATTATGGCACGGCATGGCGCATCTTACGAACCTCATCCTTAACCGACCAAATCTATATTAAAGCACAGCGCATCCGCAGCATTGAACAAAAAGGCGTCGCAAAAGTCGACGAAGGTGTCATTCCCGAATATATCGGAATCATCAATTATTCTGTCATGGCTCTTATCCAATTGGAAGTCGGTGTTGCCAATGCAATGGAAAACCTGATGCCCGCCGACGAAGCCATTACCCTTTTTCATAAATATTTGACCAACGCCAAGGAATTGATGCTTAATAAAAACCACGACTATGATGAGGCATGGCGAAAAATGCGCAGAAGCTCCCTGACCGACATCATTCTAATGAAATTATTGAGAATTAAGCAAATAGAAGATAATAACGGAAATACAATTATCTCCGAAGGATTAGATGCCAATTATTACGACATCATCAATTATGCCATGTTTGCTTTAATAAAACTTCATGAAAACAACAACTAAATATAAATTACAATGAACCACCCTAAAGAACCAATCGTAATCAAAATTTTAAGAATCCTGTTAGGATTATTGTTCATCTTCTCAGGACTGTCAAAAGCTATTGACCCTGTCGCAAGTGCCATCCAATTTGACGATTATTTTTACTCATTTCACCTCCCGTTTATGCAGTTTTTTAGTATGTTTATGGCTATTGCCATGAATATTCTGGAAACGACCCTTGGGGTAATGATGCTGTTCCGTATTAAAATCAAATTTACCTCCCTTATCTTTTTGCTCTTCATGTGCTTCTTCTTTTTATTAACCGCTTGGTTAGCCCTTGCAGAATATTTAGAAGTATATCACGGCTACGATTTCGGAGTCGTAAAAGATTGTGGATGTTTCGGCAAAGCAATTAAACTCAATAATTATCAAACATTTTTGAAGAATATTGCGATTATCATTCCTACATTTATTGTGTTCATGTACCGCCGTCAAATTCCCGATATACGCTTGACAGAACTCGGAAAATGGCTCTTTACCGGTTCTGCCGCCCTAATGGTCGGACTTTTACAATGGTACTGTTATTGCCATCTGCCGATTATCGATTTTAGCGATTGGAAAATTGGAACTAATGTAGCCGAAAACTATATTGATAAACAAGAAGTGATAGACAAAAACAACTTAACTTATCCTTATAAAGATTCTGCGGGAACCGTCTATTCGTTTACTGAGGATGAAATGATGAAAAAATATGAGGAAGACCCGACATTTTTCGATAATAAAGAAGCCTTAGAACCGCAAGCAAAAATATTGTCTCCAATACAACGTGCTCCTATTCAAGGTTTTACAATGGAAGACTCGATCAACGATTATTCCGCTGATTTGCTAAATACCCATAATAAACGACCACTTTATATCCTTTTTATGCACTATTTAGATGAAACCGATATGGATGGTATTCAAAATGAAGAATTGAAACAAATCATGGATTGGTGTGCCCAAAACGATGCCGATTTTGTGGCAATTACGAATTCTCCCAAAAACGAAATTGTCTCTTTTAAAAAAGAATACAATATCCATTTCCCAATCTATCATAATGAATGTGATATAGTTAAAGGTCCATTCATCATTCGCGATGCGATTCATGCCAACCCGGGTTTGATTTATGTCCAAAATGGAATCGTTAAAGGCAAATGGGCATGGAGAGATTATGACAATGTTGA
>JALNYF010000121.1 GCA_023229985.1 Bacteroidales bacterium
CGGGCACTTACACCATCAAATTCAAACTTGAAAAACGCGTAGGTGGTGTTGCCGGTACACCGTGGCTGTCAATTTACAATCCTCAATTTGTTGGAAGACAATATGGTCCGCTCTTGGGAGGTTATGATAACGTTCCCGATACACAAGAACTTATCGCAGCTCGCAATTTGACGGTTGTTATTAATCCGACTCTCGAGCCGGCAGCTGCTCCGCACATTCCGACCGCCATCGGCGATTACACCGAAACACCGGCTACCGCTGAAACTTACCCGAACCCCGCCAACAATACGTTGAACCTAGTTCTTACCGGAATGGACGGCGTTATCTCCATCACTATCACCGATGCAACCGGACGAGTAATCGAAACCATTGAAGCCAATATCTTGGATAATGAAACCATTATCACCAATGATGTTAGCAAATACGCTCAAGGAATTTACTTTGTGAATATCAAAAACAATGATACCAATCTTACTAAGAAATTCATTGTAAATCATAAATAATCCTTTATAACTTTACTAAAAGCGGACAGCAAAACTGTCCGCTTTTTTTAAAAGTTTTTATCAAACGTCTCTTCCTTCGGGATATGCTTAATAATACTGCCCCATTTTGAAATCGTTAACTAAGTTAACAAAACGTGAATTAATCCAAATAAAATGCAAAAAAAATATTACTTCTAACCACCTCATTTTCAAAAATAATTCCTAACTTTGCCTCTCCAAATACCAATTCAGCCCCACCCAATGAAGCCCCCAATTCACACCAACAAAACGGACAATCTGCAGAAACAGCGCATGTGCGTCGGCAATGCCGAAACGCGATGCGGACGAGGTGTGAATGATGTTTTGTTTACAGCGGTGAGCAAAGGCGCGCAGCGCATAAGTTGGATGATCAAATTTGGACAACCAACATCAAGCAAAACAGAATTATAACTCAAGAAAATAGTGCATTATGTATAGGTCAATTGCTCTTGCTTTAAGTTTTCTAATTTATATGGGAGCATCTTGTGCTCAATCATACACTAATATTCAATTATGTTATGGAGATAGTATCGAAATACCTATTCCACAAGAATTCGTACAGCTGGAAACTCATTCAGAAACTAATGAAGATTTGTTTGTTGCTTATGGATATTTGGGAGCAGATACATCGTTGATAGGAAGTTATGTTAGCATCATAGGGTGCATCAACTGTAATGTCGGTGCAAGTGCAAGTATTGATGACTGTGATATTGATACCACAAAAATTGTGAATGGCTGCATTCTCTATCGATGTCCTCGGCACTATATAGCTCTTGTTTATCTTGGGTATTTCAACATTGAATACGTATTTCCTATCGAAAGTTATGATATTTTTGCCCCTCTAATATCTAATATTCGTTGTTGGCGTGACTGATTACATCAATTCATTCTACAAATACAATCAATCTCTTTTTTAGAATTATTTAATGCTCCCCAAATTTAAACCAAAGCAAATAATTCCTATTTTTGCCCTCACAAACCCCACCCAATGAAGCACCCAATTCACACCAGCAAAACCGGCAGTCCGCAGAAACAGCGCATGTGCGTTGGCAACGCCGAAACGCGATGCGGACGAGCTGTGAATGATGTTTTGTTTACAGCGGTGAGCAAAGGCGCGCAGCGCAGCGGAAGCGACCGCTTGCCACCGATGTTGACAAAATATCAGAGCGGGGAGCGATCGTTTCGGCTGTACTTTCTTTTGGTTCGTTTTCTTTGTACAAGCAAAGAAAATGAACAACAAAGAATTCCCAATCAATTCTCTTTCCTGCGCATCCTCACCAACTATAATACTGCCACATTTTGAGACCGGTAGCTAAGTTAACAAAATGTGTATTAACCCAAATAAAATTCAAACAAAAAATTACCCCTAACCACCTCATTTTCAAAAATAATTTCTATCTTTGCCCTCACAAACCCCACCCAATGAAGCGCCCAAATCACAGCAACAAAACCGCCAGTCCGCCGAAACAGCGCATGTGCGTCGGCAATGCCGAAACGCGATGCGGACGAGCTGTGAATGATGTTTTGTTTACAGCGGTGAGCAAAGGCGCGCAGCGCAGCGGAAGCGACCGCTTGCCACCGATGTTTACAAAATATCAGAGCGGGGAGCGTTCGTTTCGGCTGTACTTTCTTTTGGTTCGTTTTCTTTGTACAAGCAAAGAAAATGAACAACAAAAAATCCCCAATCAATTCCCTTTCTTGCGCATCCTCACCAACAACCCAAAAAACCACCCCGACTACCTCGGCAGTGCTTCGTGGGTTACAGACACGAACAGTATCGGCATACCAACTTTCAAAATTTATCTAACAAAAACAAGAGGTTATATTGAATACAATAGGAACTCTACTATTGACGATTTTCCTCATCCTGTGATTAATTTGCCGGAAATCAAAATTGTTGCACCAAGATAAAGATACAAGTATGAGAAAAATGATTTTATATCTTATAATTACTTTTATTTCAGTTAATTGTATGGCACAAAATAAGACTTTAACATATAATACTGCCACATTTTGAGACCGGTAGCTAAGTTAACAAAATGTGTATTAACCCCAATAAAATTCAAACAAAAAATTATCTCTAATCACCTCATTTTCAAAAATAAGTTCTATTTTTGCCCTCACAAACCCCAGCCCAATGAAGCGCCCAAATCACACCAAAAAAACCGCCAGCCCACAGAAACAGCGCATGTGCGTCGGCAATGCCGAAACGCGATGCGGACGAGCAGTGAATGATGTTTTGTTTACAGCGGTGAGCAAAGGCGCGCAGCGCAGCGGAAGCGACCGCTTGCCACCGATGTTAACAAAATATCAGAGCGGGGAGCGTTCGTTTCGGCTGTACTTTCTTTTGGTTC
>JALNYF010000123.1 GCA_023229985.1 Bacteroidales bacterium
GTCGGAGTAGTTGTTGCCGTCGAAGCACGCGCCTTTGCATGTGCCGTAGTACTCCCGGACGGTTTCGAGGATGGCCTGCTCTTTCGAAGCCCCCGCGGATATCTTCTCATCCAGCTTCGACCTGAATAGTACCAGCTCATCAGCTACGATCGTGTTTATCGTGGTGATCGCCAGAGAGCAGTTGGCTGAGGATCCCACGGCCCTGAACTCGAACCTGTCCCCTACGAAGGCGAAGGGGGATGTCCTGTTGCGGTCGGTGTTATCCACCAGTATCTCCGGGATCTGAGGTATGCCGATGCTGTATCCGGGGCGCTTCCCCATCTTCACGATGCTCTTCGACTTCAGCATCTCCTCGAATACCTCTCTCAGCTGGGAGCCCAGGAACACCGAGATGATCATGGGGGGAGCCTCGTTGGCGCCCAGCCTGTGGGCGTTGGACGAGGACGCTATGGACGCCTTCAGCAGACCGTTGTTCCTGTACACCGCCATAAGAACCACGGACATGAAGGCAAGGAACCTCAGGTTCTCCGAGTCCGTCCTGCCGGGCCCGAAAAGACCCGGGCCGTCATATACGCCCAGGGACCAGTTGCAGTGCTTGCCTGATCCGTTCACTCCCCGGTACGGCTTCTCGTGGAACAGAACCCTGAAACCGTGACGCTTGGCCACGGGTTTCATCATGGACATCAGCATCAGATTGTGGTCTACGGCCAGGTTCGCCTCCTCGTATACAGGGGCTATCTCGAACTGGTTGGGGGCCACCTCGTTGTGCCTTGTCTTGATCGGTATGCCGAGCTTGTAACATTCCGTTTCCAGCTCCCTGAAGAAGGAGAGCACCCTCTGAGGTATGGATCCGAAGTAATGATCCTCCAGCTGCTGGCTCTTTGCGCTCTCATGGCCCATCAGGGTCCTTCCCGTCAACAGAAGATCGGGGCGGTGGGCATAGAGGGCCGAGTCTATCAGGAAGAACTCCTGCTCCCAACCCAGATAAGGTATCACCCTGGCACTTTCCATGTCGAAGTATTCCAGGAGATCGGAGGCCGCCTTGCCCACCGCCCAGCCGGATCTCAGAAGAGGCGTCTTGTAATCCAGAGCCTCCCCTGTGTATGATATGAAGACCGTGGGTATGCACAAGGTGTCACCTATCACGAAGGACGGCGACGAGGGGTCCCATGCCGTGTATCCTCTGGCTTCGAAGGTGTTCCTGAGCCCCCCGCTTGGGAATGAGGATGCATCAGGCTCCTGCTGGCACAGTACCTTCCCGGTGAATGATTCCATGGCGTCCCCGGGCCCGGAGGGCTGGATGAAGGAGTCATGCTTCTCAGCCGTCTCCCCCGTGAGAGGCTGGAACCAGTGCGTGTAGTGCGTTGCGCCCATATCCATGGCCCATCTTTTCATTCCCTCCGCGACGCTCTCAGCGAGATTCTTGTCCAGGGTCCTCCCTTCCTCTATGCTCTCGTATATCCCGCGCCTCACGTAGGAGGGCAGGTACTTCCGCATGTTCTTCCTGCTGAACACATTGCATCCGAAGTACTCTGAGACCGTACCCTGAGCATCGGTTTCCACCGGTTTTCTGGAGAAAGCCGTGTCGACCGCCCTGAACCTGCTGTTGGCCATGATGCCTCATCTACTTATGTTTAATAAATGTTGCTAATGGTACCCAAATACATCGTTTTAATTTGATATATTAGACACACGTCTAATGTTTGCCAAAATGTTGGATTTTGTGAGCTCAGCGATATTCAAACAGACGCCCCGGCCCCCTCAAATGAGCGGCAGGAACCCCGCGGAACTCATTGGATAAAGTATATTTCAGGTCATCGCATCGCCCGTACGGGGCGATGAATCCTTACATCAGACTCTTCAGGCCGGAGATGGTCCTAATCGGGATAGCGTTCCTTTTCATCTCCTCGATGATCGTCCCGGGATCGGATCCCCTGAACGCTCATATGATCATAGGCGCGGTGTCCGTGGCACTGTTCGTAATGGGGGGCAACGCCCTGAACGATTACGCGGATTCCGCATCGGATTCGGTCTCCCACCCCTCCAGACCCGTACCCTCCGGGCAGATCCCGAGGGAGAACGCACTGTATGCGGGATGTTCGCTCCTGATGGCTTCCGCGATCATCGCGGTGCTTCTTCCTTTGGTATCCTTCATCATAGTCGGAACCGCCTGTGCCCTGGAGACAGCTTACGAGCTGCGCCTTAAACGCATGGGCCTAGCAGGGAATCTCACCATCGGTGCCGTAACGGGCATGACCTTCCTTCTGGGAGGGAGCATAGCCGGGGATGTTGCCAGATGCGCCATCCCTTCCCTTGCGGTCATGCTGATATCCGTCAGCAGGGAGATCAGCTCCGACATCGCAGATGCCGCAGGGGACATAGGGAGAAGGACGCTGCCCCGGTCGATAGGCCTCCGGGGATCCCGTATCATAGCATCCTTAGTATTGCTTTCCGCCGTGCCCGTATCCCTGGCGTTCCCTGTGATATATGATACTGGCACATTGTTCTTTTTCGCAGTGGTGCCGTATATACTCATAATTGAGACTTCGAGAAGGATACTTCTCGGCA
Source organism: Bacteroidales bacterium (assembly GCA_023229985.1). Taxonomy (GTDB): domain Bacteria; phylum Bacteroidota; class Bacteroidia; order Bacteroidales; family WCHB1-69; genus UBA1756. The sequence continues at coordinate 2,569 of JALNYF010000123.1, forward strand.
AGAACGGCACAGAGCCGCTGATGCTGATATCCATGCTGCTTCTGGGTCTCTCATTCGGCCTTGGGTCGTTTTGATCCGAACAGCTCCGGGCACATAGCCTTGGCCGCGGCCTTCAGCTCGTCTCCCCTGAGACGCTCGAAATCATAGTCCTTGACGGCGAACACGATCTTGTCCAGAACGTCATCTGACAGGTTCACGTACCTCTCCTTCATCCTCCAGTACCGGAGAAGCTCGTCCTCCATCTCGCCGCGCCACATACGGTCGTACTCCATCAGGGACTCCTTGGA
>JALNYF010000122.1 GCA_023229985.1 Bacteroidales bacterium
CTACTTCTGCTTCGTGAGCAGTTATATTATTTATCTCTACATCCACTACCGGCAAACAAGATGGAGCTTCCGTCACTTGCAAAGTATAATCTTCATAAATGGTATAAGTTGTACTCAAACATGGATCCAAATTGTTAGCATCATTGAATTGGGAATCTGCACCACCAATACGCATGCTGTAGTTCCCAAGGGGCGTACCTACAGGAATAGTAAAGCTTGCTGTTAAAGTAGTTGGGTTGACATTAGTAGAAGTTCCCCAATAAACTAACTCATCATCACTAAATTCGCAGTCATTATTCCAATTTACCCAAATAGGCGTTCCATAAGTAAAACCTGTTGCATACGTAATATTTACGGTAACAGGCATACCTTGTTGTCCGTCACCCACTTGTGCAGTATAATCACCATAATAAGGTGCAGCGGTCGGGTGAGTGTTGTTATTCACTATTTGCGTTTGTCCGAAAGTTACATTGGTAATACCTTGTCCATCTATAGAAGTAGGAGCAGGAATACACAATGCGGTATAAAAAGAAATTGGATTGGTCCACTGGCTGCTGTCGGTTTCGCTACAAATTGCCCGTACTTGTACCGTATAATCGGTATTGGCGGTTAAATTCAATAGAGTAGCCGGATTATCAGTAACCAACGTATCCACACCATTAACTTTTACAAGCCAAGAAGTTTCACCGTTAATCGCTGTCCATCCAATTTCAGCAGAAGTTGGCATAATCAAATTCGTGTGTAGGTCGGTAGGTTTCATACAAGTAGGTGCTTCAAAAACAGAAATGTTATCCATATAAGTAGATAAACCATATTGAGAATTTCCTTCAAAGATAATGTAATTGATACCGGTTCTATTAATTGGCAGTTCATAAGTGTACCAACCGGAAGCCGTTTCAGCACCAATAATGCCACCATTGATGGTTGAAGCAACTGTATAATCTCTAGAAATAAATCCTAAAGTATCGGTTGTGGCATCAATCGTATCGGAACTGCTTACCAAAACAAGAATACCTTCTGTTGGATTACTTGAAGTATTTCTAAAAACATCCATTGATATAATATAGCCACCTGCATAAGTCATATCTAAGGGAGTGGTAACCAAATTATGTTTAGAGCCGGCTCTTGTATCACGTAATTGCGCTTGTGGCGTAGAATTGTTCCCATTCGTAATAGTAGAACGTGCCCAAGCACCATTAGGATAATCAGTACCATAAAAAGACCCCGTATTGCCAAATGCTGTTCTTTCTTGCATCCAACAAGCAGGCGGGAAAGTAGTTGAAGTAAAATCTTCAGTAAACGGGAATGTAGTCAAAGCCTCACACGGTGTAGTGAATGACCCTTCGAGCCATTCGATAGTGCCACAATTAGATTGCAAATAACAATAATAAGTGGTATTCGGGGTTAATCCGTTGATGGTAAGGGTCGTATCGTTCACAATTTGATCAAAAATATCACCGGTGGTATTGGCGGGATCAATGGCTACAGTAGATATTTTGGCATTGTAGGAATTTTCCAAATAAATAGGAGACCATGTAAATGTAGCGGTAGTAGCTCCAATATTCATTTCCATAGTGGCACCATCAGGATTCGGACAAGCGGTGGTATCGTTGATAATAGAAACTGTCCACGTTTGTTCCGTTAAATCTTCTGCCGTAACAATATAAACTACAGGAGCAGTAAAGTCCTGAGCAACACCGGAAAGCGGCGTAATGGTTGCCAAGTCGGAAACAGTAATGGTCGGCGCAATAGCGGTAAGACTGTAATCCCATTCTGCAGAAGCGTTCACAGTATGGTTATTAGTATCAATAACGGCATCGCCGATTTGATGAGCAAAGGTGAAAGCAACAATATCATTTGCTGAGCTGGCGCTGACGGCTTGAGTTACGGTAACTGTCCATTCTTGCGTCGAAGCATCTTCTGCCGTAACAGTATAAACTACAGGAGTAGTAAAATCTTGTACAACACCGGAAAGCGGGCTGATGGTTGCATAGTCGGAAACCGTGATAGTAGGAGTTTGTGCGGTAATGTCAGCAGAAACACTGATTTCGGCAGTTACAGTATGGTTTTCCGCATCAATCACTGACGGTTGGGTAGCATCCGGTAAAGTGAATGTCAAGATGTCATTTTCTGAAGAACGCTGCCTTACAACAACGTTGTCAATACCTAAGAAAAAATTATTAATAGTGCCTGCACCTATATATTTGAAGGCAATATACTGCACACCGGTATTGGTTCCAAAATTATTGATAGTGATGGGCGTTCTGGTAGTAGTTTGCGCACAGCTGTAAACTTCAGTAAAGGTGGCTGCATCTGAAGGATCGGTCATTACGCCAACAGACAAAGTGCCGTTACTGCCACCTGTTCCTTCGTTTTTATAAACAAAACTTAAAACCAAATTTTCAATATTATTGCTGATGTTAGGTAAAACAGCATAAACCGGTGTGGTAGAACTTGATTTAAAATAGAGACAATTCAGATTAACCGCATAGGCAGTTGATGCATATACGTATGCTTGTGGATAAGTTGAACTATTGTCACTTGCATTGATGAATGACCAGCAATCAGGAAAATATCCAAATCCTGACGTATAGCTATCAAAATTTTCTTGGTAAGGTTGGGACTCAGAAATAGTATAAGCATCGCATGCCGTAGTAAACGCCACTGTTGAACTCCAATCACTGCTGTCGGTTTCGCTGCAAATGGCTTGTATAGATAACGTATATTCCGTAGCGGGTGTTAAGCCGGTAATGGTAGCAGGGTTCGAAGTAACAACCGTGTCCACACCATTTACGCTCACCAACCAAGATAATTCGTCACTATTAGCTGTCCACCCGATTTCGGCAGAGTTTGTA
>JALNYF010000124.1 GCA_023229985.1 Bacteroidales bacterium
TGCAACAAAACGACACGCTGAGTATTCGGGTTTATTACCACGGCGTACCGGCGACGGATTCACAATTCGGCGGATTCTATTTTTCAGGTCAATATGCTTATAATCTGGGAGTTGCATTCCATGATATCCCCCATAATTTCGGACGGGTTTGGTATCCATGTCTGGACTTTTTTACCGATAAATCAACTTATCATTTTAATATTCGGACAGAAAACGGCAAAAAAGCGATTTGCGGCGGCATATTGATTGACAGCGTTGCCACTGATGATTCGACCAAAGTTTGGAGCTGGCAATTAGATGAGCCTGTGCCGACCTATTTAACTTCCGTTGCTGTTGGCAATTATCTACATTATGCCGATACCGTTCATGGGTTAAACGGCGTTATTCCTATTGACATCTATACGCCGCCAACTTATTTTAATCAAATTGCCGGCAGTTTTTCCAATTTGAAAAATATTTTCCGTATTTATGAAAGTAGATACGGCGCATATCGCTGGAATAGAGTTGGTTATGTTGCCGTTAATTTTAATTATGGGGCAATGGAGCATGCCACCAACATCGCTTATCCGCAGGCTTGTGTGAACGGAAATTCTACGTATGAATCTTTGTATGCTCATGAGTTGTCACATTCGTGGTTTGGCAATTTAGTGACTTGCGCGCAGGCCGAGGAGATGTGGATTAATGAGGGATTTGCGCGATTCAGCGAAGCCGTTGCGAATGAAATTCTATACCCCAACGCGAATCCGCTATACGATGGTTATCGAGTGAATATCAGAGACTTACATCGTTCTGTTTTGTTGAATGCCCATCTTGATGACGGCGGTTTTTTTGCACTCAACGCCGTTCCTCAAAATATTACTTACGGCACCACTTCTTACGATAAAGGAGCACTTGTGGTGCACACTTTGCGTAACTATTTGGGCGACAGTCTTTTCTTTTCTGCTATTCAGCAAATGCTCACGACCTATTCATTTAATCATATTTCGTCTTCCGAATTGTTCGATTTTCTTTCCGAAACAACTCATGTTCCCTTGACAGACTTCTTCGAAGCTTGGGTCAATCAACCCGGCTTTTTGCATTTTTCCGTAGATTCGGTTCGTGCTACCGAAAATGTCGGCGAGTATGCGGTTTTCCTCCGCCAGCGTTTGTATGAAGCTGATAATTACGCTAATAGCAATTTAATTGATTTGTCTTTTTTTGCCGCTGACGGACGACGACACGATGTGAACAGGGTGGCTTTTTCGGGACAATTTGCCACGGTAAACGTGCAACTTCCTTTTGAACCGGCCTTCACGATCGTCGATATGAATGAAAAATTGGGCGATGCTGTCATTGATTACAATTTTGAGATTTTCAATACCGGCAGTCAGTATGCCACTTCTGCAAGGTGCAGAGTCATCACCCAATCCGTTAGCGATACGGTATTCGTTCACGTGGAGAATAATTTCGTGACTCCCGACCCGCTCAAAGTTGCGAATGAAAGCATCTATTTTATATCCAATAAGCATTATTGGCGTGTAGAATATGCACCGGCAGGAGCCATCTCAGGGAAATTACAATTTACGTATAAGGCATCTTCCTTATCTGATGATGATTACGATTTGTTGCATAATTATGCACAAAATGATATTGTGCTTCTTTATCGCCGTGATGCGGCAGATGATTGGAGAATTATACCTTCCACGATGACAGGTTCGGCCACGTCAGGAAATATTTATGCACAAGAAATTCTCCCCGGTGAATATACCCTTGGAATTGGCGATCGCGCCGTTTCCGTTTCCAATGAAAGTGCGCTTCCCCGCTTCTCCGTTTTGCCTAATCCTGCTCAAAACTACTTGATTATCAACTGCATTTCCGAAACTGCGCTGAATGCTTGTTCTTACGAAATTTTTTCAGCAAACGGTGTAATTTTGAAAAGTGGAAATATTCGTAATAAAACGACAAAAATTGAGATGGATGAATGGGGAAGTGGCATCTATTTTGTCCAAATATTGCAAAATTCCAAACCTGTAAAAACTTTTAAAGTTATCAAAAATTAGAAAGATGAAGATTGCAGTTAATACCAGACTTTTATTAAAAAACAAGTTAGAGGGAATAGGCTGGTTTACATGCGAAAGTTTAAAACGAATTACTCAAGCACATCCCGAACATACTTTTTACTTTATCTTTGACCGCCCGTTTGATAACTCATTCATTTTTAGCGATAATGTCGTTCCGATTATCACTTTTCCGCAAGCACGTCACCCGTATCTTTGGTACATCTATTTCGAATATTCCATTCCTTACGTTTTAAACAAAATAAAACCCGATATTTTCCTTTCCCCCGACGGCTGGCTTTCTCTGAAAACAACTATTCCACAAATTCCGGTGATTCATGATTTGAATTTTGAACATCAACCGGAATTTCTGAAACCCATTGTATATAAGTATTATAATAAATATTTCCCGCAATTTGCTCGAAAAGCACTTCGAATTGCAACTGTGTCCGAATTTTCAAAAAAAGATATTCATGAACTTTATCAAATTCCATTGGATCATATTGATGTTGTTTACAATGGAAGTCATGCCGATTTTGTGCCATTGAGTATTGATGAGCAAATCAAAGTACGGGTGAAATATGCCGGCGGCTGTGAATATTTTTTGTTCGTAAGTGCCATTCATAAAAGAAAGAATCTGTCCAATATTTTGCGTGCTTTTGAGGCGTTTAAAACAGAAACCGGCTCTGACATCAAATTTGTGGTGGTGGGAACGCAAGCCGGCATGCAGGGGGATATTCAAACGGTTTATAACCAAATGAAATTCAAAGATGAAGTCTATTTCTTGGGACATTTATCCTCCAAAGAT
>JALNYF010000011.1 GCA_023229985.1 Bacteroidales bacterium
TCTTGAAGTTGTGGCTGTGTTAAATTTATTTGTTCTTAACAAAATAGGAAATAAAATGTCGAAAAATGGGCGTTTTTGCGTTTCATATTATTGATTATCAATTAGTTTTAATTTGAAGTCACCTTTATTACGCAACGAATTTGCGAAGGCGGCGGGATTTGTGGCTTCGGTCAGACATATTGCTTCTGCCGGACATTCCACCCACCATGGCAGTCGTGATGGCTATTTTATAAAAATTAAAATCCTTCAGATTTCTTATTCATTCTTCAAAAATGTAAGCCTGATAAAATATGAGGCATCGTAATCTACTCAATGCTAATAGATTAATTAATAATTTTTATTATTTACCGGACAATATCCTTTCATATCATTTTCCCTCAGATATAAAACCTACAATTCTGTTTTCCGAAATGCCTCTGTAATCAAAACCTTCTACTATTTCCCCGTTTTCAATCAGGATAAATGTTGGGAAACTTCCGTGTACCATATCAAGTGCCAAAAACGGACTAATTTTCCTGAATTCATAAGCGTTGGTTTTCGTCTCTTTAATGAATTTGGAAATAGAGGGGTCTGATCCCCAAATCAATACTTTTAACTGCATCGGATCCAAATTGTTACGCTCAAAAATAGTCCGTAACAATTCGCTACTTTGTTTGCAGTATTTACAACCCGAGGAATAAACTGCAACCACATATCGCCCGTTGTCCATGGATAATCGGCCCGTGTCTTTGTTGAAAGTGACCGTGTCTTTTATTTTATCATATTGAATATCATTTAGCTGTAAATAAAATGAAGAATCAGTATAGGCTTGTTCATAGATCTGTGTCATGACGTATTCATTTTTTGAAAAGAGTTTGTTCAAAAAATAATTGGGTGGGAACAAAATGAAACAAACCAAAAGTGTGACAATCGAAGAGGCGGTAATACTCCATGTTTTAAACTTTTTGGAATAATCCTCCCACGCAAATAGCTGAAAATGAGATTTTTCGGATTCATCTTTTTTATTTTTTATTCCGATACGCGGTTGCTTCGGATTTTTAATAAAAAACAATAAAGCGATAATGAATAAATTTTTAAAGATGGAACTAATGGGCGTAATCGGGATCAGGTCGCCGAAGCAATGGCAGTTGGCATCGTTGCGAAAAGCAGCAACAATTGCCAAAAAAACAGTGAACCCCATCATCATCAGCATAGATGTCCACCAAGTTTGTTTGTAAAAAAACTTGAAGAGCAGAGCAACGCCGAGCAACATCTCAAAAGCAATGATGCACCGTGCGGCAATGGCTGTCAGGGAGAGGTTTAGAAATTGAAAACTAAAAATATATATCTCGAAGTTGTCAATGGAAAGTAATTTTAGAACGGCAGCCACGATAAACATAACTCCAACTAACATACGAACGATTGACTGAATGATTTGTAATCCTTTCATAATAAACTATTTAAGCGTTGGTATTGCATTGATTAATTTGCGGGTGTAATCGGTTTGCGGGTTTTGATAGACGGTGTCGGCTTCGTTGAGTTCGATTATACAGCCGTTTTGCATGATTGCCATTCTGTCGGACATAAACTTCACAACCGACAAATCGTGAGATATAAATATATAGGTAAGGTGAAATTCTTTTTTAAGTTCATTGAGTAGGTTGAGGACTTGGGCTTGCACGGACACGTCGAGGGCGGAAACGGATTCGTCGCAGATGATAAATTTAGGGTTCACTGCGAGGGCGCGGGCGATGGAAATGCGTTGTCGCTGTCCGCCCGAAAACTCGTGTGGGTAGCGATAAAAGTGCGATTCATCTAAGCCGACTCGTTCCAACAATTCAATGGTTTTTTGTTTGCGCTCTTTGTTATTCTTCCCGATATGATGCACCTCCATCGGCTCAATGAGGGCAGAGCCAATTGTAATTCTTTGATTAAGAGATGAATATGGATCTTGCAGAATGATTTGCAGTTCTTTGCGAAGCTGTCTCATCTTTTGGTTTGAAAGTCGGGTGATATTTTCGTTTCGGTAAAAAATCTCTCCGGCATCTGGCTCTATCAGGCGGATGATGGTTCTTCCCAAAGTCGTTTTGCCGCAGCCGGATTCCCCAACCAAGCCTAAGGTCTCGCCTTCATAAACATCTATTGAAACATCATTTAAGGCAAAAAGATAATCTCTTTTGGAAAATAGTTTTTCTTTTCGCAAGGGATATTTTTTGCTTAAATGTTGAATGCGGAACAACGGCTCCGTGTTATACAATTTCTGATGGACGTTTTGTCGTTCTTCAGTTGATATTTCGTAAAAAGAGATGAATGGATTTTGATTATTTTCGTGAGCAGTCAAAAAATCTTTCACGATAGGCAGAATTTCCCATCGTCTATCCAAAGAGGGGCGGCAAGCTAAAAGTCCCTGTGTATAAGGGTGTTGTGGATTTTTAAAAAGGTCTTTCACGTTGCCTTCTTCTACAATTTTCCCTTTAAAAAGCACAAGTACGCGGTCGGCGATTTGCGCAACAACGCCTAAATCGTGGGTAATGAAGATGACGCTCATTCCGTATTTAACCTGTAAACTTTTGATAAGTTCGAGGATTCCCTTTTGCACGGTCACATCCAAGGCGGTGGTAGGTTCGTCGGCGATGAGGATGTCGGGGTTGCAGCTCATTGCCATGGCAATCATGACCCGTTGTTTCTGACCGCCGGAAAGTTCGTGGGGATAAGCCATAAAGATTTTGTCGGGGCGGGGGAGCATGACCTCTTGAAAGATCTCAAGGACGCGGGTTTTGGCCTCTTTTTTGGAAAGGTTTGTATGTAATAAAATGGCTTCGGTAATCTGTTCGCCGCAGCGGATGACGGGGTTCAGCGAGGTCATGGGTTCTTGGAAAATCATGGCGATGCGGTTGCCGCGAATTTTGCGTAACTCTTTTTCCGTCAGGTTAGTCAAATCCTTTTCTTCACCGGTTTGTTCGTCGGTAAAAAAGATATTTCCGTTTGTAATTTGCGATTTTTTTTCATCTATCAGGTGCATAACGGATAAGGCGGTCACCGATTTTCCGGAGCCGGATTCGCCGACAATACCGATTGTTTCGCCTTTATTCAGCTGAAAAGAGAGGTGATGTAAAATGGGATTCCATTCGGTATCACGTTTCAAATTCAGGGAAAAGTCCGATACGCGCAGGATAGTCATGCTTTATTGTTCATCTTTACCGTGACATTGTTTGTATTTTTTACCGCTTCCGCACGGGCAAGGGTCGTTTCTGCCCACTTTCTTTTCAACGCGAATGGGAGCACTTCCTTTTCCACCTTGGGTGATTTGTCGCCCGCTGCCAACTTCTTGTCTGCCGGCTTGCAATTTTTTAGCATCTGATTCCGGTATTTCGGCTTCTTTCACTTTCTGGTCTTGCATGAGCGGAACACTGCCTTTATTCAGGAATGATACTACTTCGTGGTTGATGCGTGCCAACAACTTGTCAAACAAGTCGAAAGATTCCAATTTATAAATTAAAAGCGGGTCTTTTTGTTCGTATGAAGCATTTTGAACGGATTGTTTCAAGTCGTCCAAGTCGCGTAAATGTTCTTTCCAAGCGTTGTCGATGATGGCAATGGTAATCCCTTTTTCGATGGAAAGGCCGATTTCGTGACCTTGAGTTTCATAGCAACGTTTCAATGGGACGATGACGTTCATGTTTTTAGTACCGTCGGTAAATGGGATGGCGATATTTTTAAAGCGGTCGCCTTCATTGAGATAGACGCGTTCAATGACCGGATATACTTTTTGGCTGAGTCTTTCTACTTTTTGTTTATAATTGTCATAAACGATGGGAGATAGTATGCTTATCAGCTTATCGGTTCTCTCTTGAAGGAACTCATTTTCGCCGAATGGGGATTCGCAGCCAAAAATGGTAATCATATCATTAGCAAAACCTAAATAATCTTTATCTTCCCAATAATTAGTAACTAAAGAGGCACAAACGTCTTCAAACATTTCGGCGATGTCAATTTCCAAACGGTCGCCGGAGAGCGCGTTTCTGCGTTTACGATAAATGGTATCGCGTTGGGCGTTCATGACGTCGTCGTATTCCAGCAATCGTTTACGGATACCGAAGTTGTTTTCTTCCACTTTTTTCTGGGCGCGTTCGATAGATTTGGTAATCATGCTGTGTTGAATGACTTCACCATCTTTCAATCCGATGGAATCCATGACTTTGGCAATTCTGTCGGAGCCGAACAATCGCATGAGGTCGTCTTCCAAAGAGACGAAGAATTGGGAGCTTCCTTTGTCGCCCTGACGGCCGGAACGACCGCGTAACTGTCTGTCCACGCGGCGGGAATCGTGGCGTTCGGTGCCGATAATTGCCAAACCTCCTTTTTCTTCTACACCGGGTCCGAGTTTGATGTCGGTACCTCGACCTGCCATATTGGTAGAAATGGTCACAGTGCCGGGCTGTCCGGCTTCTGCTACAATGTCGGCTTCTTTTTTATGCAGCTTGGCATTTAATACATTATGTTTAATTTTTCGGGTAGTTAAAATGCGCGCCAACAATTCGGAAGTTTCAACGTTGGTAGTCCCGACCAATACCGGTCGTCCTTCTGCGTTGAGTTCCAATATTTTATCCACAACTGCCGCATATTTTTCTCGTTTAGTTTTATATACAAGGTCTTCAGCATCAGCCCGTTGAATGGGACGGTTGGTGGGCACGGTTACGACATCCAATTTATAAATATTCCAAAACTCGCCGGCTTCTGTTTCTGCCGTACCGGTCATACCCGCCAATTTCTTATACATTCTAAAATAATTCTGCAAAGTAATGGTGGCATAAGTCTGTGTGGCTGCTTCTACTTTTACATTTTCCTTAGCTTCAATGGCTTGGTGTAAACCATCGGAGTAACGCCGTCCTTCCATAATACGACCGGTTTGTTCATCTACAATTTTCACTTTGTTGTCGATGATGACATATTCCACATCTTTTTCAAACATTGTATATGCTTTCAGAAGTTGTTGAACGGTATGGATGCGTTCAGAGGCAATCGAGAAATCACGGTAAAGGTCAGCTTTTTTTTCTGCTAATTCGTGAGGAGGTAGGTTCTTTTTTTCGAATTTGGCAATTTCGCTACCAATATCGGGGATAATGAAGAGTTTACCTTCTTCGGTATTGCGTGAAATGACTTCAATCCCGCGTTCCATAATGTTGACGGAATTGAGTTTTTCTTCGATAACAAAATTGAGTCCATATTTTCCAAAAGGCACGTCAGAAAATTCTTGAAGAGATGAAACCTTTTCTGCTGTCGTTGTCTCTTGCATAATCTCCAAGAATTTTTCCAATGTCTTCTTTCTATCGTTGTTACCATGCTCACAGCCTGCAATTTCGCTTCGCACGGTCGAAATCATCATGTCGCGATATGCAGTAAAAGAATTATCTTCTGCTGATTCTTTATCCTGATTGGAAAGAAGACTTATGTTTTGATAGGAAATGGCAACATTCTTAAAAGATTTAGCAAATTTGAATGCGTCTTCCGAACGCACGTGGTCGCTCACTTGCCGCTTTATTTCTTCGAGAAAATGCTCCAATTCTTTTTTGAAGGCATCAGCCTCTTTTTTGAAAGAATCGTTAGCGGTATTGCCCAGATTACCCATCAGTTTGTTGAAATGTTCAAATCTGTGATTATACTTGTGAATTTTTTCGTTGGTTTCATCATCTAACGTTGTTAAGTCATTATCAATGATGAACATATTTCTATTTTGTTCAGCCATGTAGAAGGCTTCGGTGCGGAGCAGAATATTCTTGATATTGGGTTCGCTGAGGTATTTGATTAAAGCCTTGTTCTTGGGTAGTCCGCGATGGCAACGTAACAAGAGTTGTGCGCCTAATTCTGTCGGCTTAATTTCGGGATTGTCGCTGATGGCTTTTTTCGCTTGAGGCAAAAGTTCGGAAATAAGTAATTTCTGAGCGTTGTATAACTTCTCAACGTTTGGTTTGTATCTATCGAAATCTTGTTGGTCACCGCGCGGGGTAGGACCGGAAATAATCAATGGGGTACGAGCATCGTCAATCAACACGGAATCGACCTCATCGACAATGGCGAAGTTGTGCGGACGTTGCACCAGTTCGTCCAAGTTGCGTGCCATGTTGTCACGCAGATAGTCGAAACCGAATTCGTTGTTGGTTCCGTAGGTCACATCTGCCAAATAGGCTTGGCGTCTTTCTCTGGAGTTGGGTTCGTGTTTATCGATGCAATCAATGGTCAGGCCGTGAAATTCATACAATAATCCCATCCATTCGCTATCGCGCTTTGCTAAGTAGTCGTTGACGGTCACGATATGCACGCCTTTTCCCGGGAGCGCGTTCAGATAGACGGCGAGTGTGGCGACTAATGTCTTTCCTTCGCCGGTTGCCATTTCTGCAATTTTACCCTGATGCAGTACCGTACCGCCAATCAGCTGTACGTCATAATGGCACATATCCCATTTAATCAGATTGCCGCCTGCTGTCCAACTATTGTGATACAAAGCTTTGTCGCCCACAATCTCAATACAGTCGCGATAAGCGGCAATATCCCTGTCCATTTGAGTGGCAGTAACTTCCACAATTTCGTTTTCTTTAAAGCGGCGGGCAGTTTCTTTCATTACCGCAAATGCTTCCGGCAAAATGGAATTTAAAACTTCTTCCGTTGTTTTATAGGACTCCTTTTCCAAACGCTCCATTTCTTTGTACAGACTCTCTTTTTCTGAAATTTCCATTTTGAAATTCTCGTCCAATTCGCGTTTAATTTCCGCAATTCTTCTCTCGGATGGTTCGATGGATTCGTGAATGATATTTTTAAACTCAACGGTCTTCTCGCGGAGCTCGTCATTTGTCAAATCTTTGATTACTTCGTATGCAGCTAATACATTATCTTTAATCGGTCCTAACTGTTTTAAGTCTCTGTCTGATTTTGTTCCAAATAGTTTAGCTAAAAAATTTGCCATAATTTACATATTATAATTAAGGCGGCAAAGATACAAAAGATTTTTTGAAGAATCTGATTATTATGACAGATTTTCAGATTATCGTTATGTTGCTTTTTAACTCGCCAAGTCTCATCATAAAACGTTCGGTAATTTTGGCAACCGGGAATTTTTTAAAATCTTTCAGATCGATAACGATTTGATTTTGAGTTAATTTCGGTATTTTTGTTACCGGTAAAACAAAAAATTTTGCAAAAATATTTCGGTGGGTCAAAATGTGTTTGGTTTCCCACGCCATTTTCGGGTCATCTTCGCAAACAATGTTTTGTTGTTGAATGAATGAATGAATATCAAATTCTGCAGTGGGCGTTTCCACTAATGGCAACTCATAGAGGTTATTCCAAATATCGTTTGCGGTGCGTTGCTGAATCACCGTTTTTTGTTGATGAATAAAGAACAAGTAGTTAAAATACCGATTTTTGATAGTAATGTTATGTTGTTTAAAGGGCAGATTTTCAACTTGTTGATGGATGGAAGCGAAGCAAGATGATTGAAAGGGGCAGTTTTCGCAATGCGGATGTTGCGGGGTACATTGTGTTGCGCCCATTTCCATCATGGCTTGATTAAAAGTTCCGGCTTCATCGGGTAGTATTAGCGTCCGGCACTTTTCAACAATAAATTTTCGGGTTTTATTAAGGGCAATGTTGTCAAAAATTCCGAAATACCGGCTGATAAAACGGAGCACATTTCCGTCGATGGCGGGGTAGGGGAGGTTGAAGGCGATGGAAGCGATGGCGGCGGCGGTGTAGTCACCAATACCTTTCAGTTTGCGGATTTCATCATAATGGTGTGGAAAAATCCCAAGATGTTCATTCGCAATAGTTTGTGCGGCAACGTGCATATTTCTTGCGCGGGAATAGTAGCCCAATCCCTGCCACACTTTCAATACTTCGGATTCGGGCGCGGCGGCTAAGGCGTTCACATTGGGAAAATGTGCAATGAAATTGTGATAATAATCGATTCCTTGAACTACTCGCGTTTGTTGCAAAATAACTTCGGATACCCAGATTTTGTATGGGTCCGTTTCATTGCGCCAAGGTAACTTTCGCTTGTTTTCTTCAAACCATTGAAGAAGGATATGGGCAAAAGTCATATTTTGAATTAGTTAGCGTCAATAATTTGGAATAATTCGTCCAATTTTGGGGTTAAGATAATTTCGGTTCGGCGATTTTTGGCTCTGGCTTGAGGGGTATTGCTTTCATCTAACGGGAAAAACTCGCCTCTGCCGGATGCTGAAATACGTTTCGGGTCAATCTTGCCGGAGGCAAGGAGAATTTTGACTACGGAGGTGGCGCGCATGACACTCAAATCCCAATTATCTTTTACCTGTCCTGAACCAGTGAAGGGAACATTGTCGGTATGTCCTTCAATCAGAACATTGATATCTGCTTCCGATTCCAGCACTTTTGCCAATTCCTGAATGGCTTTTTTCCCCTGACTTTCCACTTCCCAGCGGGCAGACGCAAACAACAATTTTTCGTCCATGGAAACATATACTTTTCCGTTGCGTTGCTCTACTTTCAAACCGCTGCCTTCAAAACTCTTTAAAGCATTGCTGACTTTATCTTTTAAGGCTTTTACCTCTTTGTCTTTTTGAGTTAAAATATTTTGTAATTCGGTCAGATTGGCGGAATAAAGATTCAGGGAATCTTCTTTTGCAGACAATTCTTCGGCTTGTTCGTTCAAACGAACTTGCAAGGCTTGCAATTCTCGCTCTTTGTTATCCAATTGCGACTTGATACTGTCTAAATTGCCGGTCAATTCATTGATTACCGATGAGTTATCCCTGTTCATTCTCACAATCTCTTTTACTAAATCATCGTAGTCTTTTTTTGCCTTGGCATAATCCTGCTCAGATTGTTGAAGCTTGTGCGTCAAACTCAACGTGTCTTGTTTTAATTGCTCAACTTTGTTTTTTAATGTCGTCAATTCTTTGTCCAAATCCCTACTTTTGTTCTGACAATCTGATAGCTCATTGGTTGCGAATAACTTATCGCTGGTGCAGTCGTTATATTTTTTCTCTAATTCCATGTATTTCTGCTTGGTTACGCAACCGGAAAAGAAAATGGAAATAACGGTTATTACGCTGATTAAATATAGGGTCTTCTTCATAATTTAATTCTTTTGTGGATTAAAACTTGCAAAGATACAACGGTTTTAAGTCTAAAAAGTTCTGTTTACCAATTTTTTATGCACTTATGCATGTGAATAATTTTTGGTAAATTATATATTAGTTGTGATTTTTTCAGTACTTTTGCGACTAATATGAAAATTTTGCAAAAATGGGACGAGAAACCGGCAATGATGGATTTGTTTCAATGGTAGATGAGAATAAGAAAATCATCTATAAAATTCTGCATCTATACACAAATAGTGCTGATTTACAGAGAGATTTGGAACAGGAAATTCTTCTTCAACTCTATTTGTCTTTCCCAAAATTCAAAAATGAATCAAAGATTTCTACATGGATTTATCGGGTTGCTTTGAATACTGCCATTTCATTTTTGCGTAAGGAGAGAAAATATAGCGCTAATAATGTCTCTTATGACCAATCGGTTTTTGAAATTGCCGACCATACCGAAAATTCAGCTTTCGGAGAACATCTAAAATTGCTTTATCGACAAATTGATGGAATGAATAATTTCGATAAAGCATTGTTATTATTATACTTAGATGATAAATCTCATCGCGAAATTTCTCAAATTATGGGTATTTCCGAGAGCAATGTCGGGACAAAAATCAACCGTCTCAAACTAAAATTAAAAGAAAAGAATACTAATTTATAAATATTGTATTATGGAATTAGAAGATTTAAAACAGCAATGGCAAGCTCAAGAGCAGAAGCTGAACGATCACTTGAATTTGAATAAGGAAATTCTGAAACAAGTTAGTTTCAGTCGCGTGAATTCTACTTTTAAATATATGGGAGTAGCAGAATTTCTCAATTTGGTCGTTCTTTTAGGCGTTATCATCGTTTACAGCAGTTTTTCCATTTCCTCCGTTGGACAACCCGTTTATTTTTGGTCAGGGATTGCAACTATTTTAATATCAGTAATTTATCTTGTTTTATCATCCATTGAGTGGGTAGGCTATCTCCAGATTACCTCTTCCAACGACACTGTCCTGAAAAAACAAAAAGCCGTTTTGGTGCAAATGAAAAGAGTGGGGCAATTCTTTGTTTTTGAAGTCGCTCTCGGCCTGCTTTTTATCGTCACCGCAACCCCGATGTTCTTAAAGTTGAAACAAGTTGACCGATGGATGGATAATCTATCTGTCTATTTCTTATCTGTTGCCGTCGCTTCCGTGATTTCGATTGTGCTTTGTATTGTGATGTATAAATATTACATGAAGAAATTTAAGAACGCCGAAGAAGAACTAAAAGCCATCGAAGAGTATGAGAAATAAAAACCAATCAATCAATAATTAATTAAATTACAGAGTATCAATTAAAATTAGAAAAAATGAGAAATTTGAAAAGAATTTGTTTAACCCTTCTCGCCGTTGTTTTTGTGTGCGCAGGCACGCTTTCGGCGCAGAAACTGACCTCTCCCATCGGGAATGACCCGTCAGTAAGAATCGGAAAGTTGGAAAATGGAATGACTTATTACATTAAAGCCAACAAAAAACCGGAAAATCGTGTGGAATTTCGTTTGGCAGTGAATGCCGGTTCCAATCAGGAAGATGATGACCAACAAGGATTGGCTCACTTTACCGAACACATGGCTTTTAACGGCATGGAAGGTTTTCCCGGAAATGACATGGTCAGCGAATTGCAAAAAATCGGTGTCATCTTTGGTAGAGATTTAAACGCTTACACCTCTTTTGACGAAACCGTTTACATGGTTAAAATGCCGACCGATGACCAGAAATACATCGACATGGGAATGAAAATTCTCTATGGTTGGGCGCACGGTTTGCTCTTAGACGGAAAAGAAATTGATGCCGAACGCGGCGTTATTTCCGAAGAATATCGTATGGGCTTGGGCGCAAGCGACAGAATGAGAAAAGTATGGTTCCCCGTCGTTTTCACCAATTCCCGCTACGCCGAACGCATGCCTATCGGCTCTATCGACATTATCAAAGGATTCCCTTATGATGCAATCAGACGTTTCTATCAAGATTGGTATCGCCCTGATTTGCAAGCTGTTATTGTTGTTGGCGATGTGAATGTAGATGCCATCGAAGCCCAAATTAAAGAAGTCTTCGGTAAGATTCCGGCAAAACAAAATGGTCGCGAAAAAGTAAAATACGGCGTCGATAACAACAAAGAACCGTTGGTTGTCGTATGTACCGATAAAGAAGCTATGGGAAATCAGGTGTTGTTGGTGCGCAAATTTACCCATAATGCCATGAAAACTGTTCAAGATTACAAAGATTATATGACACGCCAACTTTACAATACGATGTATGCTTCTCGTCTGAACGAATTACAACAAAACCCGAATACCCCCTTTGTAGGTGCTTCAGGTAGTTATGGGAATTTTATTGGCGATATTGATGCCTATATCTTGGCCGGTGCTGCCAAAGAAAATCAAATTATCCCGACCATCGAGACTTTAATGAAAGAAGATTACCGTATTTTGAAACACGGATTTTTAGAAAGCGAATTGCAACGTGCCAAAGACGAATTATTGAATCATTACGAAACAGCTGAAAAAGAAGCCGATAAAACCGAATCTGAGAACTTCGCTTCCGAATACGTTGCCAATTTCTTGACCCAAGATCCTATCCCCGGCGTAAAAAGAGAATTGAATTATGCGAATAAATATTTGGCTGAAATTACTTTAGAAGACGTAAATGCCTTGGCAAAACAATGGATTACCGAAGATAATTTTGTTGCCGTAGTGATGGCACCCGACAAAGAAGGCGTGAAAGTACCTACCAAAGAAGAAGTTTTGAGCGTGATCACAAATAAAGCCTTGGCAAATGTTGAACCTTACGTGGACAGTTACAAAGAACAAGAAATCGTTGAAAAATCTACGTTACACCCGGGAACCATCGTTAGCACAAAAGAATTACCGGAAATCGGAGCCAAAGAATTGACTTTATCAAACGGAATTAAAGTGGTGACCAAAAAAACCGATTATAAAAATGATGAAATTTTATTCTCCGCTTTCAGCAAAGGTGGTTACAGCCTTTATTATGAATGTGATATCGCTTCTTTGATGTTTGCTCCCCAAATGGTTGACAGAGCCGGCATCGGCGATTTGGATTACTCTTCTCTCGAAAAGAAATTGAAAGGTAAAAAAATCGGTCTTACTCCTAATATCACACCTTTCAGTGAAGGTTTTGATGGCCTCTCTACTCCAAAAGATTTGGAAACTTTCTTCCAATATCTGAATGCTTTCTTTACGAACCCAAGAAAAGACACGACCACTTACGGATTGGTAATGAACGAAACCCGCGAACAAATGAAAATGATCAACGCCAACCCGATGTATAAATTCTTTGGAGATTTTCTGGGTGCTGTAGCAGATAACGACCCCTACCAAATGAATATGTTGAATTATACGGAAGATGTTTTATCAAAAGTAGATTATGAAAGAGCTTTCTATTTGTATCAAGAACGCTTTGCCAATCCTGCTGATTTCACTTTCGTATTTACCGGCAATTTTGACGAAAAAATATTGGCAGAATACCTCGAAACTTACGTGGCTTCTTTGCCAACCACCGACAAAAAAGAAGATTTCAAAAATGTATTTAAACCATTCCCGAAAGAAAGCCAAATTAAAAATATTTACGCAGGAGCAGACGAAAAAAGCTGGGTTGGATTGGCTTTCAGCGAAAATATAGATTGGAATCCGCAAAACGAAATGATGATTGACGTGATTAGTCAGGCATTAGACATCGAATTGATTGAAACTATCCGCGAAAAAATGGGAGGCGTTTACTCTCCAATGATGCAAATGGAGGCTGTCAAATATCCTGTATCAAGTTTCATCACCATCGTTATGTTTAGCTGCGACCCGAATAATACCGACAAATTATCCAATGCCGTATTCAAAATCTTAAACAACTTTGCTAAAAAAGGTCCGAAGAAAGAGACATTAGCCAAAGTAAAAGAACAAATGACCCGCGCACACGAAAGCGATATGCTTACCAACAAATTCTGGGGCTCCTATATCGAATCTCAACTTCTTCAGGGAGATGATTTGAACGAAGTCAATACGTTTGCAGATCATTTAAGTGGCGTTTCTACCAAGAGTGTCGCCCAATTTATGCAGAAATATTTCAAAACGAACCACTATATTCGCGTAGATTTATATCCTGAAACGACCGAAACTCCAGTAAAATCAACCGGCAGATAATTATAAATTGCTCATTTATAATAAAATAAAGTGCTGTTTTAATGATGATAAAAAAAAATAAAAATTGAGTACAACAAAACAAAATTTTTGTATTTTTGCATCCTCAAAACAGCACTCCTCCTTAGCTCAGTTGGTTAGAGCATCTGACTGTTAATCAGAGGGTCCTAGGTTCAAGTCCTAGAGGGGGAGCAAAAAAAGCACTTATCATTGATAAGTGCTTTTTTTATTTCATTTTTGAAGTTTTACAAATAAATATCTATTAATCCTTCCGGCGCTTCAATGTGAATCGTTTTGTTTTTTCGATCCACTTCTTTGAATAAATCATCCACTGCCGGAATTAAAATTTCTGTTTCATTCTTCATCACCTGCATAATCGGCTGATTGCTGATGTCGATAAAGTCCGTGCAAATTCCAATATTTCCTTTTTCTTTATCAACCACCTGAAATCCAATAACTTCATGATAATAAAACTGATTCCCTGTAAGTGGCGGTAGTGCCGATAAAGGTAAATACAGTTCCAATTTTAGCAAATCTTTGGCATCTTCGCCTTCAACATCTTGAAATTTGACAATCGCCGATTTCCCACCCCTCAACTCAATATTCTCTATCTGATAAGGTAAATATTCATCGCCGATGAGGATAAAAACCGCCTTCAGATTTTCATATTTTTCCGGTTCATCAGTATCTAAATAGATGTAAAGTTGCCCTTTATACCCAAACGGTTTTGTAATAATCCCTAAGTAAAAATAATCGTTGTTCATACTTCGTAATTTGAATTTGCAAAGATACACCAAGTTTTATAATTGAAACCAAATTATCTCTGTTTTTACACATTATGATGTTTTTTATTTTTTATGATTCTTTTGAAACCTAAACGAAAAAGGTGTAACTTTGCAACCGCTATTAAAATTTTTTTTCATTTATTATTTAATTCGGATTATGGAAGAAAAAAGAAAACCCAAAAGAAATAAATATGTCATTCCTGGGATTGTTTTAGTCTTTATTGCCGTTGGATTAGGGATTTTTGGGTACATCAAAGTTCTAAAAAAATCAACTGCCCAACTTATGGAAATCGTTCCTCAAGATGCTGCTTATGTTATCCAAATCAATAATAATGATGAATTTGTGAAAAGTATTTCTTCTTGCAAATCCTATCTGAATGATGTTTTTGTTTTAGATGCCTTGTCGGGGTTTGAGTATTTTATTGATCTAACTAAAGGTGATTTATCCGATGCGCAACGATTAGTTATTTCCGGTCACGGGAATGCCGACAATTTTTCGTTGTTGATGTCCATCAAAATGGACGAAAAAACATTTGCAAAATTACTGAAACGCTTGCAGATTAATCCGAAGGATTATTCCAAATTTGAACACTATAAAATGTATGATATTGGAACTCATTACAAAAAATTTGTCATTGTCCAACACGATGGTGTCTTTTCTGCTTCCGATAACAAAGAATTGTTGCAAAATTCGATTCGGACTTTCAACTCCTCAAAAAGTATTTTAAAATCAGATGGATTTGATGAAATTGACCAACTTTTGCAAAAGAATAACCGACAAAATTGGATAGTCATTCATCACGAAAGATGGATGGGTTTTCATCTCCCCAAAATAAATGAGACTTTCAGGGATTCTTTTACTGCTGTTGGAAATTTGGCAAGTTGGTCGGCGTATCAAGTTCGTTTTACCGATAATGAAGTCTCCTTTTCCGGATACAGTCTGATGACAAAAAACTCTTTCTTTCAAAGATTTGTTTCCCAAAGCGGCAATCATGGCGACTTGCCGGAAAACATCCTGCCCGCACAATTGAATTATTACGTTTCGCTTCAGATCCCTGACCTTGCCCAATATTCCCAAACAAGTACTTCTGCGGAGAAAGCCGATTTATTGAAACTTAATTGTCAGGAATCTTATTGTTTTTCAACCACATACAACGACTCAACCCTTTACAATTACGTTGCCGTGAAAGGCGATACCTCCCAATCTTTTATTGTCTCTATTTTGCCGGAAGGTCATACTTTGGATTCTGCCGTTTCCTATAAAAATTTTAAAATCTATGCCTCCGGAGTCCCCCATTTTACCAACGCCCTTTCATCCATCCATCAAGAGGTAACTCCGAATTATTTTACTGATTATCAGGGCTATTATATCTTTTCGGATTCAATCGAACCGCTGAAGGCTTACATCGACAATTGCCTGAACGGTCAATTTATAGAGCAAAATCAGTATTATTTGTTTAGTAAAAACAACTTGCCATCGGATAATCGCTTTCAACTGTTTTTCCAAAATCAAAACAAATACCTCGATCACTATTTATCCTCTCAATTCCTGCAAACTCAATCCGGCTTGGAGAATTTGAGAGTTTTTTCTTATACATTCTCACAACCTATTGGTAATTTAGTGCCGAACATTATTTATTTAAAATTTGCAACAAACTAATAAACAATATTTTATGAAAGATTTAAAAAATTACATCGAACAAAACAAAGAACGCTTTTTAGATGAATTATTCAGTTTAATCCGCATACCGTCGATCAGTTCGCAAGAGGAGCATAAAGGCGATATGGTGCGTTGTGCCAACCGCTGGAAAGAATTAATCCTTGCCGCCGGCGCCGACCGTTGCGAAGTGATGCCGACAGACGGGAATCCGGTTGTTTATGGCGAAAAAATTATTGCCCCCAACCGCCCAACCGTCTTGGTTTACGGTCATTATGATGTGATGCCCGTCGATCCTGAAGAACTATGGAATACCAAGCCGTTTGAACCGGAAATTAGGGACGGTAAGATTTGGGCGCGCGGTGCCGATGATGACAAAGGTCAATCGTTTATGCACGCCAAAGCCTTCGAGTATTTGGTTAAAACCAATCAACTGACTTGTAATGTGAAGTTTATGTTGGAAGGAGAAGAAGAAATCGGCAGCGGCAGTCTCTATGGCTTCTGCGAGAAAAATAAGGAAATGCTGAAATCCGACATCATTCTGGTGTCCGACACGAGCATGATTGGCACGGATATTCCGTCCATTACAACCGGTTTGCGCGGGTTGAGTTATTTGGAAGTGGAAGTTACGGGACCGAGCCATGATTTGCACTCCGGACTCTTCGGCGGCGCAGTGGCCAACCCTATCAATATTCTGTGCCAAATGATTGCGTCCCTGACGAATGAGAAAAATGAGATTACCATTCCGCATTTTTACGATGACGTTTTGGTGCTGTCGGACGAAGAGCGCGCGCTGATGGCAAAAGCTCCTTTTAATCTGGAAGAATACAAAAAAGCCATCCATATCAAGGAAGTACATGGCGAAGAAGGTTATAGCACCATCGAACGCACCGGCATCCGCCCAACATTGGACGTTTGCGGAATCTGGGGCGGCTACACCGGCGAAGGCTCCAAAACCGTTCTGCCTTCCAAAGCCAACGCGAAAATCTCCATGCGCCTTGTGCCTAATCAAAACTCACACAAAATTTCAGAATTGTTCCAAAAACATTTTGAATCCATTGCACCACAGTCTGTTACCGTTAAAGTAACTCCCAGCCACGGCGGTGAAGCCTACGTTTCTCCTATCGACATGCCCGCCTATAAAGCAGCCGAAAAAGCCTACGAAAAGACTTATGGCACACGCCCCATTCCTACGCGCAGCGGTGGAAGTATTCCGATTATCGCCGGCTTCGAGAAAATTCTCGGGACAAAATCTATCCTGATGGGCTTCGGACTGGGCGAAGATGCAATCCATTCCCCGAACGAAAACTATAAATTGGAACACTTCTTCAAAGGAATCGAAACCATTCCCTATTTCTATCATTTTTTTGCAGAAATGAGCGAAAAATAATACTTCATGAAAATAAATACACGAATCACATTTATCGGATTTCTTCTTTGTATCCTCTTTTCTATCAATACATTGGCTCAGTCTAACGGGAAAATGGTGCAAATCGAAAATTCGTTTTGTAAAGTCTATCTTCCTTTTTACGAAAAAGATTATATCTGCGAAATTGACAGCTGTCATTGTCAAAAAGGCTACTATAGTGGCAATGATACCGTCAATGTATATCAACAAACCATTACATCTGAATTTAACTTTTTTGGACCATCTACTTATGATACAACTACTACCCTCATTTATAAGCTAACGGGAGACTTTGTGGATGGCTTCCTCGAAGGTGACGGAACTTACCTTGAAGTAATGAATGAAGAGAATGAAGCCTATATGAATACCGAAGTCAAATGCAGCTTTCTTCGTGGTCAGTTTGCTCCTGCCGGGACCATTACGAAAACGCTGAGCGATGAAGATACCGCCACGGTTTATGTCGGAGAAATTCTCAATGGTGAATCATTCGGGCAGGGGAGTGTATATAGCCCGCCAGGAACACTTTATAGTAAAGGTATTTATAAAGATGGGTCACTCTACGACGGATGCTTTTATTCCGATGAAGATACGACGTACGTGTGGAAAGGCGTTTATTCAGACGAACTGCCGGACGGCTTTAATCTCTATCCCGAAACGGGGAAACCGCTGACTTCCTACTTCGATCAACAGTTCAATCCATGTGATGAGAATGATGCGATGTATTATTGCTCAGGGATTTATAAAAAACCACTTGTTTGTCGCGACACGCTGCTCCTCTATTATTGCTCCAATAAGGCGTTAGCCGCCAAGTTGGTCGTTAGGTTTGTGGATTACGAAAATATCAAAAACTGCTATTTTGAAGGCGAACAGTTGTTTTACTATCCGGATCTTTCTTTGAAACAGCAAAATACGATGTGCAATAATCAAATGATTGAAATGCGTGTTTATGAGAAAAATGGGGATATCGCGCTGCGGAGTAAGGTCATTGACAAAGTTAATCTCATTCAACTTTGTAAGGATTCGACTGATGCTTTGTTTTTTGGAGGGCAAGGCAATAAATTGTACGCGCAATATATTTCTCAGTCCGGAAAAATATTAAAAATGGGCGAGCATTCTTCGCCCCGCTATAACAGCAACTTGTTACAGAATTCTATTTCGCTTTTTTCTTTCGATACAACCGCTTTTGCAGAGAGCGAAGATATTGATGAATATGTTGAATATGCTAATAGTTTGAAGGAATTTTCTCATTACATCTCAGATGATGACTTTTTAGCTGAAATGAGCGATTTGACTTATACGGTAAGGTTCGCGATGTCGCCAAAGAAAAACAATAATTCTTTCGGATTCATCTTAGATGATTACAATGACTACTATGAGGCTTTCTTGGTCAATAATAATCAGGTTAATTATTCAAAATATAATATGAAGGGTAAATTAATAACGAATTATTTTAATGGAACTTATGATTTGTTGACATCAGATACGGTTACTCTTAAAGCAGATAAAACAGGCGCCACGTTTTCTTTTTTTATTAATGATAGTTTAATATATGGATCAGAGGATATAACTTGCTCAGAGATTTTTGCAGTTCATGGGAAGAAAAGCGGCGTCAAAATGGTGGATTACATAAAAATGAGTTCCTTCGAAGAAACGGATACAGAAAATGCCGAAGGATTGATTAAAATTTTCAAACAGTGGCTCAATAACGAAGTAGAAAAGGACAGCATTGAGGATATTGCCGGTTTTGCAAGTTCAGGGACGGGATTTTTTATTCATAAAGATGGCTATTTTTTGACCAACCATCACGTGGTTTCAGGTTTTAGCAGGATTGTTGTTGAAACGGATTTGGCTACCGGCAAGAAAAGAGACTACGAGGCTGAAATCGTTTTATGCGACAAAAAAAATGACATCGCATTATTAAAAATAAAAGATACTTCATTTCATATTTCGACCCCGATACCTTATACAGTAGATACGGTGGAAATGAATTTGGGTGATGCCTTATTTACGCTGGGATATCCGAGTGTTCAAACGATGGGCAAGGGAATAAAATATACAGAAGGCGTTATCAACAGCCTTAGCGGTTATAGTGATAAAGAGAATATTTATCAGATGTCTGCATCTGTTCAACCCGGTAACAGCGGTTCACCGGTATTTTCCGCTTTGGGCAGTTTGGTTGCTATCACTACCTCAGCTTTGCTCCAAAGAGAATCATTTGAAAACGTAAATTATTGCGTGAAAGCAAAATACATTAATCGATTTTTGTCCAATTGTATTGAGAACATTTCAATACCCGAAGAGAGTCATTTGCAGAATAGTAATTCTGTTTCAAGAATCAAAAAGATTGCTCCTTTTGTTGTTCTCATAAAAACCATGTAAACGGTGGAAAGAGTTCGTTTTTTTTGAGTGTTTTATTTAAAAAAAATGATGTACCTTTGCCGCTTTAAAAAAATAATCTATTGTGACAGCAAATTTTGAAGAAAATTTTACTCCGCTGCGCAGAAAAAAAGCGCGTTTAAGATATAGGGTAGCCGTGATTGGCGGCGGAAGTTGGGCAACTGCCATCGTGAAGATTCTTTCCGTCAATTTAGAACATATTCATTGGTGGGTCAGGGAAGATGAAATTGTGGAAGGCATCAATAAATACGGTCATAATCCGCATTACTTGAGCTCCACTTTCATCAATCCGAAAGATGTGAAAGTCAGCACCAACCTGAAAGACATCGTCAATAAAGCCGATTATGTGATTATTGTTACCCCGTCCGCTTTTCTACAAAAAACGTTGGAACCGCTGAAAAAGAGCAAGTTAAATAAGAAGAAAATTATTACGGCGGTGAAAGGTATTATTCCCGAAACCATGCAGTTGATTACTGAATACCTGCGCACCGAGTTTAATGTTCCCGTCAGCAACTTAGCCATGATAAGCGGTCCTTCTCACGCAGAAGAAATTGCACAAGAGAAATTTACCTTTCTGACCGCTGCCTCTGTTAATCAGGAATTTGCCGAAATCGTTGCAAAAATGTTTACCAATCGATACGTGCGCACCTCGGTTTCTAAAGACATTATGGGCGCAGAAATGGCTGTGGTGATGAAAAATATCTACGCTTTGGGTGCCGGCATCTACAGCGGATTGGGCTACGGCGACAACTTTTTGGCTGCCTATATCGCCAACTCCGTCAAAGAAATGAAACATTTCGTCAATGAACTCTACCCGGGCGAACGCTCCTTAGACGATTCAGTATATCTGGGGGACCTCCTCGTTACCGCTTACTCGCGTCATAGCCGTAACCGAATGTTCGGAAATATGATTGGTCATGGTCTCTCTGTGCGCGTGGCGCAATTGGAAATGAACATGGTGGCAGAAGGTTACTTCGCTTGCCGTTGCATTCACGAAATGAACAAAAAATACGGAAGCGAAATCCCTATCGCCGAAACGATCTATGGAATTCTCTATGAAGGAAATAATGTCAGCTCCGAAATGAAAAGAATCGCAGAATATTATTTATAACTTTCTGAATTTAAGAAATTTAAAGAATTTATCATGAAAATACACGCAATCTCAACCCAGTTCTTGGGCATTGATAAAGTAGAAAAAATAATTGAAAGCAAAGCCAAACTGACTCTGTCGGACGAAGCCGTTGCTGCCATCAATAAATGCCGCCACTACTTGGACGAGAAGGTGGAAAACAGCTCTACACCCGTTTACGGCGTAACCACCGGTTTTGGCTCACTGTGCAATACTTCCGTTTCCAAAGAAGACCTCTCCACCTTGCAACGAAATTTGGTGGTTTCCCACTCCTGCGGTTTCGGAGACGAAGTCCCACAAGAAATTGTCAAATTGATGCTGCTGCTCAAAATCCAATCCCTCTCTTACGGCAATTCCGGTGCCCAATTAGTTACCATCGAAAGATTGATAGAATTTTTCAACAAAGGAGTATATCCTGTTGTATATCAACAAGGTTCGTTAGGCGCATCGGGCGACCTGGCACCGTTGGCGCACATGTCACTTCCATTACTCGGGTTGGGCGAAGTTTATTATCATAACAAAAAATATGATGCTGCCGAAATTAACGCCAAGTTTGGCTGGGAACCCATTCAACTGCAATCTAAAGAGGGACTTGCCCTATTAAACGGCACCCAATTCATGAGCGCGTATGCGGTTTGGTTACTCATTAAATCTAAAAAATTATCGTGGCTCGCTGACATCATCGGAGCTGTTTCTTTGGAGGCCTTCGATGGACGTATCGAACCGTTTAATTTGTCCGTTCATTTTGCCCGTCCGCACGTAGGACAAATTCTGACAGCGACTCATATCAACAATTTATTGATGGGTTCGGAAATTATTTGCCGCCCCAAGAAACACGTTCAGGACCCGTACTCCTTCCGTTGTATGCCGCAGGTTCACGGTGCCACCAAAGATACGATCACGCACGTTATCAATGTGGTAGAAACGGAAATTAACTCTGTTACCGACAATCCGACCGTATTTCCGGACGAAGATTTGATCATTTCTGCCGGCAATTTCCACGGACAACCGTTGGCCTTGGTGCTGGATTTTCTTTCCATTGCCATGTCGGAATTGGGAAATATCTCTGAAAGAAGAGTTTATCAACTTATTGGCGGGAAACGCGAATTGCCTTCATTTTTGGTTAAGAACCCCGGGTTGAACTCCGGTTTTATGATTCCGCAATATACGGCTGCCTCTATCGTCAATCAAAACAAGACCTTCACGATGCCATCGTCGTCCGATTCCATCGAATCTTCGCAAGGACAGGAAGACCATGTCAGCATGGGAGCCAACGCCGCCACGAAAGCCTATCTCATCGTTCAAAATGTTGAGAAAATATTGGCTATAGAATTGTTGAATGCTGCCCAAGCCCTTGAATTTAGAAGACCGCTCAAATCTTCGGAATTTATTGAAGACTTTATTGAACAATACCGCCGTTTTGTGCCTTTCGTTGAAAATGACACCGTCATGTACAAATTGATGCACGCTTCCCGCGATTTTATCCAAAACGTT
Source organism: Bacteroidales bacterium (assembly GCA_023229985.1). Taxonomy (GTDB): domain Bacteria; phylum Bacteroidota; class Bacteroidia; order Bacteroidales; family WCHB1-69; genus UBA1756. The sequence continues at coordinate 22,155 of JALNYF010000011.1, forward strand.
AATATCATTATGGAGTACTAACATGAAAAAATGGGGACTTTTCTTTTTCTGCGCAATCTTTCTTTTAGCTTGTAAGAAAGAGGAAAAATTTTCCAATACTCCTGCCATTGAATTTGTCAGTTTAACTAAAATTGACAACGGCACCCAAATTGACCAACGCGCCACCTTAGTGCTTCATTTTCAAGATGGTGACGGCGATATCGGACTGAACTCGACCGACATCACGCCGCCCTTTGATACTTCTTCCGTCTATTATTACAATTTTTTTATTGATTATTACAAAAAGGTAAATGGGGAATTTGAAAAGATAGAATTTGAAGAAATTTCCTTCAATCAGCGCATCCCGCGATTGAGTGAAACGTTGCCTGAATCCATCGAAGGCGACATATCCCTCAACTTGGACATCAACAGCTACGATTTAAGCACGACTTACGATACCATTCGTTTTCAGTGTTATATAGTCGACAGGGAGTTGAATCACAGTAATATAGTTACTACACCGGAGTTGGTCGTAAAAAAGAAATAGAACAATTATTTGGGGGTGGAAATTAGCACATTACCACATTTCTTTCTTTGATAATTTTGCGCAGATTGATAAGTGCGTAGCGCATTCTACCCAATGCCGTATTGATGCTAACATCGGTAATATCTGCAATATCTTTAAAACTAATATCTTGATAGATACGCATTTCCAAAACCTCGCGTTGTTCGTCCGGCAAAAGTTGAATCAAAGAGCGAAGCTCTGTATAGATTTGCTCCGTGATGATTTTTTGCTCTGCAGAAGGTTCTGTCCCGTAAATTACGTCAAAAATATCAAATTCACCATTTGTTTCAAAGGCAGGCATCCGTTGCACTTTTCTAAAATAGTCGATTTTTAAGTTGTTGGCAATGCGCATCACCCACTGAATAAACTTACCTTCCTCTTTGTAATTGCCACTTCGGATCGTATTAATGACTTTGATAAAGGTATCTTGGAAGATGTCTTCCGCCAATTCACGACTTTTAACGGAAAGCATAATATATGAAAATACTTTCTTCTCGTGCCGTGTAATTAAACTTTTTAATGCTGACTCATCGCCACTAGCATATTGACTGATAAGTTCATTATCTGATAACGCCATCTTTTTCATAATGTATCTCCTTTCTTTTCTGGTAAATTCAAAAAGATAAAAGTTTATTCGATAGCGTTCCTCCTATTAATTGGTCGTTTGATAATTGATTAACGCGGCAAAAATAAGTAAAAATAAAATACGGTGAGTTGTTTTTTGAAAAAATAATTAAAAAAAATATTAATCGTTCCCTGAATGAGTGAAGTTTGATCCCTTTTGTCAGAAAAACTTTGTACTTTTGCAGCATTAACTCAAATCTCAAAAATGCAATGAAAAAAACGATATTAGTGACCGGCGCAGAAGGACAGTTGGGGAAAAGTTTGCAGGCTATTGTCCATAATTACAATGATTTATATCACTTTATTTTTACAGATGTAGATACTTTGGACATTACCGACCGTGAAGCGGTTCGCTCGGAGGTTCGGGAAAACCATGTTGATATCATCATTAATGCAGCGGGTTATACCGCAGTGGACAAGGCAGAGCAGGAAGAAGCGAAGGCTTTTTTGCTTAATGAGACCGCAGTGGCGAACTTGGCAGCCGTTGCTGTGGAATTTCATGCTTTTTTGATCCATATTTCTACAGACTATATATTTGATGGTCAGTCACATACACCCTATACTGTTGAATCAATACCGAACCCGATTTCTGCTTATGGGCGTTCCAAGTGGGCAGGTGAGGTGGCCATTCATCAGTCAGGTTGTCGCGCCGCGATTGTTAGAACTACGTGGCTTTATTCCCCTTATGGGAAAAATTTTGTAAAAACTATGTTGAAATTGGCAGATTCCAATCCTGAAATTCGGGTGGTAAATGATCAAATCGGCGCACCAACCTCAGCCGGCGATTTGGCTCTTGCCCTCATGGCTATTGTGAATCATCAGGAAAATATTTCAACAATTGAAACGTATCACTTTGCTAATAAGGGAGTTACATCGTGGTATGACTTCGCTGTCGAGATTATGAAATTAGCTGATAAGAATTGTAAGGTTTTGCCCATCTCTACCGACAAATACCCAACAGCGGCGACCCGTCCCGCCTATTCCGTCTTTGATTTGTCTAAAATTGAATCAGCATTTCACCTTCATATCCCTGATTGGCAAATCAGTTTAAAACAAATAATGCCCGATATTATTTATCATTATTCCAATAATATTCTATAAATTAAATCGTTATCTCTAAATTAATTGTCTTAACATGAAAAAAATTATTTTATTTATCTTGTTAATCGGATTTGGGGTCACTTTTGCACAGAATGTAGATGGCGGGGCAACTCTCATTTTGCAGGAAGTTTCAAAAAAATATCAGGCTTTTACTACCATGCAAATTGATTACACATACAAAGTTACCAAAGATAAGAAAACAATAAGCGCATTGACCGGCACGGTGAAGATTAAAGGGAATAAGTATTATTTGTCATTTGATAATCAGTACTTCTATTGCGATGGCGTTACCATGTGGAATTATCAAAAAGCGACGAATGAAGTTTCGATTTTTGAATATGAAGAATCAGATGATGATATGCTGAACCCGGCCAAGTTGCTTAAGAATTGGCAGAATGAATATACTGCCAAGTATATCCGCGAAGAAAATGAGAATAACAAAACGATTCAAATTATTGATTTAACGCCTAAAGTAGGACAATCGTATTATAAAATCAGATTGGTAATCGACAAAACAAAAAAAGAAATCGTGCGAGGGTCCATCTATCAAAAAGACAATTCCATTCACACATATTATTTCGATAAATTTGTTTCGAATGCCACCATTTCGGATTCACAATTTACTTTTGATACAGCTAAATACCCGGGTGTGGAAATCAATGATATGAGATAACCATGCATCAACATAAATTCATTTTCTTTTTTCTGTTTCTTATCGTAATTTTTTCGGCGTGCAATCCGTCGAAGCACCTGAGCGACCAAGAGTACATGCTCACGAAGAATACGGTTAAAGTAGTGGATAACAGAAGCCTTGAATTTGATGACTTGTATTACACCGTGCGCCCTATCACCAACAAGAAATTTTTAGATGTTTTTCCCATAAAGACCTCCATCTATGTAAACCATTTACCCAAAACCGACTCTGCCGGAAATGTGATCAAAGATACCAAGTTCAATCGCTGGATGCGCAGTTTGGGAGAAGAACCGGTTTTGTTGGATACGAATATGATACAGTATTCGATGGACCAAATAGAGATTGCAATGAAAAATTTGGGGCATTTTAACGCTGAGGTGTGGTATGATACCAAATATAAAGCCCCTAACCGTTGGCATCCGCGTCGTCACAAAGCGGAAGTAACCTACTTCGTCAAAGCCAATGAAGGTTTTTATGTTAGAGATATTAATTACGTAATTGATATTTTTGAATATAAGCGAATTATACTCAAAGATACCCTCAATTCATTGCTGAATGTCGGTGATAAATACAATGCCGAAACGCTGTTAGCGGAACGGGAACGCATCGTCAACAATATTCGCAATAATGGCTATTATTATGTGTCCAATGATATTGTTTCTTTTGAAATTGATACGCTGAACAGAAATGATAATCCTGCGAATAATCAAAAGAAAATGCTGTCAATCAATATTTTGATTAACTTTTCAAAGATAAAAGACCCCGATATTCAGAATCAGTATGCCTACAAATTTTATTTCAATAACGTTTATATTTATCCAAATTATGACCCGTTGTATGACTACAATAAAAACAGTAGCATCCGGCATATTTATCATCGAAAAAAAGATTCTACACTATATTATATTGTCAGTATGAACGAAGAGTTATTTCCGAAAGAGAAAAAGAATAAGTCGATTCCCGACATTCGTTCCAGAATATTGGCAGACAATATTTTAACCAAAGCAGAAACGCCCTATTCACAACAGCTGATTATGCGGTCGCGGAAGAAATTGTCCGATTTAAAGAATTTTAATTTTATTGATATTCAGATTGCCGAGAATAAGGCGAAACGCGATACGATCAATAGAATCGGCTATTTGAATACCACTTATCGGCTGACTCGAAATAAGTTACATTCTCTTGCCGTGGAGGTGGAAGCGCGCAGCGATAAGGGAAGTCTGTCGCTGACTTATTCCAACAGAAACTTGTTCCGAAGTGCCGAATTTTTCAATATTAATATTTATGGGAGTGCCGGCATTCGCTCCAAAGTTAATAGTAATCAGAAATTTATATTGTATTCTGAAAGTTTGGAAGCGGGAGGTGAGATTTCTATGGATTTCAGACGGTTACTTTTTTTTAGAAAAACACAAAAAATTGAAGCGGTTTCTTATGGCACTTCCCTCCGCGTAGGTGCCCATTATCAGTATAACTCATTGTACGAAAGAAGTTTATATAATCTTGCCTTGGTCTATAATCTTGCACACGACTATCGCTTAACTCACACCATTACTCCCATTGATTTAAGTATCATCAACATTGCCTCTACAGGGGAGCGTTTTCAGGAGGTTATGTCACTCTATTCCAAAGACTTTCAAGAAAAATACAAAGATAATTTTTTACTCTCTTTTAAATATGGATTGAGTTACATTCATCCGACCAAAAACAAACGCAATTCTTTTACAATTCGTTTAAAATTAGAGTCTTCCGGTATGTTTTTGACGGGAATGAATGCGCTGTTGAATGCTCCAAAAAACGAAAAAGGGCAATATACTATTTTTGGCGGGGATTATGGTAATTTTGAAACTGCAGAGATCGATTTGCGCTACGGGCGAACCATCAACAAGAATAACTCCATTGCCACCCGTTTTAATTTTGGGATAGGGGTTCCCTTGCTGAATGCGACTACCTTGCTGTTTGAGAAGAGTTTTTTTCTTGGCGGTGCCAATAGTATGCGCGCGTGGGAGTATCGCACATTAGGTCCCGGTTCTTATTACAATACCGAGAATATTGCCCACGACATCAGAACCGGCGATATTAAATTGGAACTGAATATTGAATATCGCGGTACCATTTATAAATTTATCAAGTACGGCATTTTTGTTGATGCAGGAAACATTTGGCTGACTCATAAAGATGAAAAAATGCCCAACGCCGAATTTCAATTTAACCGTTTTTATAAAGAAATCGGGCTGGGTGCCGGCGTGGGAGTTCGTTTTGATTTTAGCTTTTTTATTATCAGAATTGATGCTGCTCTGCCCATTTATGAACCCAGCCGCGCCATTGATAACCGTTGGCTCAAAGTGGTAGATGAAGGAGGACGTAAATCTCTCAACAAATCACTCAATATAATCTTTGGTATCGGTCATGCTTTCTAACCAACAATTCTTATCGCTTTTTCAATCTCAAATTCCTTTTGAATTAACGGCAAGTCAGAAAAGAGCACTGCCCATGCTCACCGACTTTGTTTGCGAAACAAATGATAATCACGTTTTTATATTGAAGGGCTATGCGGGAACCGGCAAGACAACCGTGGTGAGTGCGTTGGTAAAAACGCTCAAACTATTGCAACAAAAGTCTGTTTTGCTCGCCCCAACCGGCAGGTCTGCCAAAGTTTTTTCACTCTATTCCTCGCAAAAAGCCTATACGATTCATAAATGTCTCTATCGTATGAAATTACAAGATGGGATATCGGCTTTTGCCCGCCGCGAAAATAAAAGTGTGAATACCCTCTTTATTGTGGATGAAGCCTCAATGATTGCCGATAGTGAATCTGAAACATCGCTGTTCGGAAATCGCAGTTTGTTGGACGATTTGTTCTCGTTTGTTTTTGAAGGGGATCATTGCCAATTGTTGTTAGTGGGCGATGATGCACAGCTACCCCCCGTTAATTATGAAGATAGTCCGGCTTTGTCAATTGAATATATTCAGCGTAATTTTGCACTTCATGCTACTTCTTGCGCACTGACAGATGTAACACGACAATCGCACGACTCAGGGATTTTATTGAATGCCTCACTTTTGCGACAAAAAATCCAAAACGAAATCTACGAATTCCCACTCTTTTCTCATACGAAGTTTGATGATTGTATTCGCGTAAACGGCGAGGATTTGGAAGACCTACTCTACTCTTTGCATGGGAAATACTCTTCCGATGAGGTCGTCATTATCACCTATTCCAACAAACGTGCCTTCATCTACAATCAGGAAATCCGCCATCGGATCTTGTATCGCGAGGAGCAAATTGCAACCGGCGATTATGTGATCGCCGTCAAGAATAACTATTTTTGGATAAAAGATGATGCTGAAGTTGGGTTTATCGCCAACGGTGATAATATGGAAGTGTTGGCAATCAATAAGATACAGGAACTATATGGATTTCATTTTGCTGATGTTACGGTGCGACTGTGCGACTATCCCCATCATGATCACATTGACATAAAAATTATTTTAGAAAGTTTAGATTCGGAAGGTGCTGCTTTGAGTGCGCAACAAAACAACTTGTTATACAGCGAAATAAGTAAAGATTATGAAGATATTTCTTCCAAAAGATTGCGCTATTTGAAGATGAAAGAAAACCCCTTCCTGAATGCCGTTCAGGTAAAATTCTCCTACTCCCTGACTTGTCATAAGACGCAAGGCGGACAATGGGCAGTGGTTTTGTTAGACCAAGGTTTAATCAAGGACGGCATTCTCACCAAATCCTATTTCCGTTGGTTATACACTGCCCTTACCCGCGCCACCGAAAAGGTCTACTTGATCAATTTTAATGATGCCTTTTTTGGCAATCCTTAATAATTAATGAAATCCGTCATGGAACACATTCCACCCCCCGCCATGACTTCGAAAGTAAAGTATAAGGTGTAGGCTGTGAATGAAAAAACTGAAATAGCCAATCCTGCAATGGCAAGCTTTCTGGGAGCTCTAAATACACCGATTAAAGAAAATATAAACCCTAATGCCAACAAAATCCATCCTAAGAAAGGAACCCAACCGAAACATAAGGCTATTATTGAAAAAATGAAACCGGTTAGCCCCATACGATTCTTTTTACGAGGAATAGGGCTATTACCATCACTAATAATTTGCGGATTTTCCGCTTGTTCGTTTGTGTTGCTCATATAATTTGTTTTTAATTAATAATGCGAGCAAAAATACAATTTTTTATATATTAACCACGAATATTAAATTTTTTTCCTCCGACATGTGCTTGATAATTTTTACCTCTCTTATAATATTGCGATTAAAATTATTTTAGAGAGTTTAGACTCGGAAGGTGCTGGTTTGCGTGCACAACAAAACAACTTGTTATACAACGAAATAAGCAAAGATTATAAAGATATTTCTTCATAATCTTTGCTTATTTGAAGATGAAAAACGACCCTTTTCTGAATGCCATTCAGGTAAAATTCTCCTCCCTGATTTGTCATAAGACGCAAGGCGGACAATGGGCAGTGGTTTTGTTGGACCAAGGATTAATAAAGGACGGCATTCTCACCAAATCCTATCTCCGTTGGTAATACACTTCCCTTACCCGCGCCACAGAAAAGGTCTACTTGATCAATTTTAATGATCCCTTTTTTGGCAATCTTTAATAATTCATCATCATATCCGTCATGGAACCGGCCACTTCTGCCACTGCCATTTGAATAACAATTATTACAATGATGGTTACGACTGAAATAGCCAATCCTGTAATGGCAAGCGCTCTGGGAGCTTTAAATACGCCGATTAAAGAAAATATAAACCCTAATGCCAACAAAATCCAATTTAAGACAGGAACCCAACTAAAACATAAGGCTAATAATGAAAAAATGAAACCGATTATACCCATAACATTCTTTTTACGAGTAGTAATTTGCGGATTTACCGCTTGTTCGTTTGTGTTGCTCATATAATTTGTTTTTAATTAATAATGTGGGCAAAAATACAAATTTTTTTATATCAACAACAAATATTAAAAATTTTTTCTCTCCGGCATAGTGCTTGATAACTTCTACCTCTCTTATAATATTGATAATTAGCTATTTGTATTCGAAAAAATAGGTACTTTTTTTTTCATGGTGAAGCTCGCTTAAATGCCATTCAACCGACCACGGTAAATGCAAACCTGATAATATATGATGTAGATAATAGCTTCATCCAAGTTTTTATTTTTTACCGGACAGTAATATTTTTTATATTCCATCATCTATGGTTGATAATGAAAATTTTTGTCAAAATCAAGAATGTATGGCTGCTCGTGAAATGGCCACACTCAAATTACAGCCGCCGGTAGCGCTTCAAACTGAGTGTGTTGAAGGCAAAAAGCAATACAATGATCACCACCAACCCTGCCAACCAAGGCAGAATCTCCATCATTCCGGCACCTTTTACCATAATTTCTTTCAAAGAAGTCGCCCCATAATACATCGGCATGACATAACAAAGATTCCCTAAGTTGAAAGGAATCAGGTCGATAGGAACAATTCCTGTAAAAAAGATTTGCGGCACAACAATAATGGGAATAAATTGAGCCACCTGAAATTCACTGTTGGCAAATATGGAAACCAATGCCCCCGTTTCCACCGCGCAAATGGCCAAAAGTAGCATGATAAGAATACACAATCCGATACTTCCTGCTACGGAAACATTTAATAGATAGACAGATAATAAAACTATCAATACAGCTTGTACGACTGCCACGATACCGTACCCGCACAAGTAGCCACCTACAATCTGCCATCGCTTCACCGGACTCATCATCATCCGTTCCAATGTGTTAGTAAAACGTTCCCGTACCAATGCCATCCCACTGACAATGAATGTGAAAAAGAACACCAATACCGTTAAAAAGATGTTTGCCATAGACGAAAAGTAGCTCTCATCGGCAGAGCCGTAAATGCTTTCGGTCTTGATGCCGCCGAACGGCATCCTATCGCCCATTGCTTTTTGCACTGCCTGCATCGCTTGGGCAGTCTTGCTGTTGTTTTCCATGACTCTGACAGAGAAGTTGCCCGCGCCATTCGGCCATAAAACGGCATCCACGGATTCGTCAATCAGCATCTCGTTGATGTGTAAAGTATCGTCAAGTTGCTCTATTTGAGCATATTTCGTTAATGTGTTCGCTAATTGCGCCGGGGCGCGCACCAAGGCAATTTTGGGTTTATAATCGGAATCTCCCAAAAGAAAGTAAATCAAGACCATCAACAGCAAAGGGGCTGCCAACATAATTGCCAAGGTGCGAGGGTCGTTTTTTAATTGTCTTAATATGCGGATAATCAATGCCTTCATCTTTTTGGTTTAATGAGTTTTGATAAATAGTTCCTCAATATGTCCGGTTTCGGTTTGCTTCAACAGGTTGCTCACGGAATCGTAAGCAATTAACCCTCCGCCATTGATTAAGGCGGCTTTGTCGCACTCATTCACTTCGTCCATGACGTGCGTGCTGATAAGCAGGGTTTTGCCGGCGTTGCGCCAAGCATTGAACTGTTGCCACACGCTGCGGCGCAATACGGGGTCAATGCCCACCGTAGGTTCATCTAATAGCAGTAATTCCGGATCGTTGAAGGTGGCAATTGCCAACGACAGACGCTTTTTCATGCCCCCCGAAAATTTTGAGACCAGCTTGTGCTTGTCAGCGGTCAGTCCTACCATTTCAAAGGCGGTTTCGGCACGTTGCTTGAATGTTTTTTTATCAAGATGATACAAACCGGCAAAAAAAGCAAGATTATCCATCGCTGAAAGATTGTCGTAAAGTGAGTCACTTTGCGGCATAAACCCTATTCGCGATAATAAGGAAAGATTAGGGACCGTTGTTCCGTCAATTCGTATCTGCCCGCTGTCAGCGCGAATAGCCCCCAAGATAAGACGTATCAATGTGGTTTTCCCCGAACCGGAAGGTCCTAACAAACAGATTGTTTCACCTTTCGGAATGTGAAAAGTGATCTCTTTCAAAACGCTCTGTTTTTCAAAAGATTTACTGAGATGTTCAATATCTATCATAGATTTATCGCTTCGTAATTTTTAAAAATGGCTTTTTTAAATCATCAACAATTGGCAAAAATACAATTAATCTTGTTTTAATTCGAATTATTCTTTTAATTTTTTTAAACTGAATAAAAAATCATTTTTTTTGTATTTTTGCATCTCTAAAAAAATAGAAGACGACTTATCAAACTAACTGATTTTGTACATTTTATCAAGTAATTATAAAAACAAGAAATGATCATTTGAGGGAGTCCGTTTCGGAATCTTTTCAAATGATTTTGTATAGACACTAAAACAAAAGTATTATATATTTTAAAACCATAATTATGAGTTTAATTCAAGACATTAAAGAAAACGCAAAGAGGTACAACAAACGTATTGTCCTTGCAGAAGGTGAAGAAGAGAGAACGATACAAGCGGCGGATATCGTCATTGCTCAAAATCTTGCTTCCATTGTTTTATTGGGAAATCCTGATGTGATCAAAGCAAAAGCCGAAAAATTCGGATTAAAGAATTTAGACAAAGCAACCATTATTGACCCGGTTCGCAATCCGAAAAAAGAATTTTATGCAGAGATGCTTTGTGAGATTCGCAAAAGTAAAGGCTTGCAAATGCCCGAGGCTTTACAATTAGTGGAAGATCCACTCTATTTGGCAACACTATTGATTAAAAATAAAGAAGTGGATGGCGAAGTGGCAGGAGCTTTAAATGCTACCGGCAATGTTTTGCGCCCTGCTTTTCAAATTGTAAAAACCCTCCCCGGCGTTTCAGTTGTATCGGGTGCTTTTATTATGATTTTTAAAGATAAACAATGGGGCGACAATGGCATTATGGTCTTCGCTGATTGCGCTGCACACCCCAATCCGAATGAACAAGAGTTGGCACAAATTGCCGTCGTTACCGCTAAAACGGCAAAAGCAATTGCCGGATTAGACCCGCGCGTTGCGATGTTGAGTTTCTCAACCAAAGGTTCTGCTAAACACGAAATGGTTGATAAAGTAGTGAATGCCACGAAGATAGCAAAAGAAATGGATCCTAATTTGAAAATTGACGGCGAATTGCAAGCAGATGCCGCCATCGTTCCTTCTGTTGGCGCAAGCAAAGCTCCCGGAAGCGAAATTGCCGGAAAAGCCAACGTGCTCGTTTTCCCTACATTGGAAGTAGGCAATATCGCCTACAAATTGGTTCAACGCTTTGCCGGTGCCGAAGCCGTAGGTCCTATTATGCAAGGTATGGCTGCTCCTATCAATGACCTGTCAAGAGGTTGCTCTGTAGAAGATATCGTCAGCTTAGTTGCGATAACCGCTTGCCAAGCTGCAGCAAAATAGATTCAAACGAAGTATCGAAATGCCGGCATCGATCATACGTGCCGGCATTTTTTTTACCGTGCGGTAAATAAGATTTGCATTATCATCAAAACTTTTTTTACATAACAAAAAAACAATTTGTGATGATGTCCGTGTACTTCGCCTCGCGACAGGTGCCCGCAACGTCGCTGTGGCGAAATTTGATAATCAGCATAAAATCAATATTTTCAGATCAACGATCTTTAAAAATGGACGGCTAATCCGAAATGAATTTTGCCGGTTTTGAAAGAAATAGGGCTATTTTGCTGTTGCCCAAGAGCATAACTGATGTAAAAAAGACCGGCTTTGGTGTCAAAGTTGGCTCCTAATCCAAAACCCCACGGATAATCCTTAAAATAAGGGGCTTGCGCAACAACCCGTTCATACCAAGCTCCATTTACGAATAAATTAAGGTATGATAAGCGGGCGAATCTGAATCTAATTTCCGTATAACCAATCAAATAAGAAGAAGCGCGGAGTGACATTTCATCGAAGCCTTGCAATGATTGAGTACCACCGATTTTAAATAAATCATTGCTCAATTGTTGGGTTCCCCCCTTCCAGCCGCCCCTGCTACCAACCACCCACACCCACCGCTTGTGAAGCGGCACATAACCGGCGAGTTCGCCCTCTAATTGATAATTAACCACCATTAAATCAATATTTTGATATAGTGCATCAGCCACTTCTCGGTTCTTTTCAACCGTGCGACTGCCCACAGAAAAATCACCACTCACTACGATTCCCCGCTGCGGATAACGAATATTATCTAACAAACGATAAGAAAATCGAATCCCATACATCGTTTTATGAAAATCGAAGCTCAGTGAATCCGTCGGCGTAATCGTAATCGACTGAGGTGATAGAAGGGAAGAAGATGTATAATCAAAATAAGTACGAAGATTATTGTTGCCGCCGAAAGAGTATTGCAAAGCCACTTTATAATTCATATTCAGATAGTTCGTATCTTTTTTATCCAACAAAAAGGCAGCTGCCACCCCAAAAGGAGTGCGAAAGAGATACGGAAAATCGGCAGATACATTCAAAAATTGCGAATAGGATTCGGGACATTTCCACGACAATTGCAATTTTTCCCCAATATGGAAGATGTTTTGCAAACTCAGATTTACTTCTCCCGTAAACATCACTTTGCCATTTTGCGAACTAACAGGGACAATTCCCAAATAGCCGTCAAACTGATTGACTTTTTGTTTTTCGAGAAAGAGATAAAGATAAGCCTTATCCCCCACGAACTCTACACCTGCAGGACGAATGACGGATGCAAAAGTCAAGTCGTTCAACCGCCGCGGAACCTGTCGAAAAATCTTTTCGCGGTAGGGCTTGTTTTTTCGCAATCCCAAATAAGGAAAAATAAAACTGTTTTTGATTTTTACATTGCCTTTGAGAATAACAGAATCAAAAGTAATCAGACGATTTTTTTCGATGCTAACGATTGAAACTGTATCTTGTTGAAAATCAGGATTAATCAGGCTTATTTGTGCAAAAGGATAACCGTTATTCTCCAAGTAATCGAGGGTTTGAGAAGTAAATGTCGAATAGTCGGTTAAACGAATCAGATGATTGTTGACCCATTTTTGGAGCGGCGTATTTTCAATAAAAAGGGCATCATCATCTGAAAGCAGCAGCGAGGCAGAATGATAATATTTCCCGATATATGGGTAAATATAAAAAGAGGAGGCGTTTTCGGTTACCGAATCAATAGAAAAAGCAAGGTAGCCTTGTGATTGAGCAAATGTAACGAATTGTTTTAGTTGCGTTTGCAGATCAATGGTATCTTTTGCATTTTTATGAAGTCCATTTTTTTTTGCAAGAAGAGCTTGGGGAATAGAATCGGCACAAACGACAATGGATTTTTGAGAAAAAGCCAACGAAGTCGAGAGCAGCATAAAAAAACAACAAAAAAATCCTCTAAAATTCAACGCAAAAAAAATATTTTAAAAACAATACCGATTATATATAAACTGACTTGTATTTTATTTATTTTTGCAGTTCAAAAAAAAATGTAGAAATGAAGAAGTTATTAGTTGTAATTGGTTTATTATCAGTTTGTTTTTTCGCATTAGCAGCATGTGCTACCAGAGAAAAATGTCCGGCTTATGGTCATTATTCCCAAGTCGTACAACCTATTGATATGGAGACTGCATCAGTGAACTAACGAATTGTGGGTATAATATTCCAACATAAGCGGTTGGCAATACTAAGTATATGCCTTGTTTTTTTGCTCTATTTCGGTTACGCCCAAGAAGTGGGTGAGGTAGAGTGGAAGAAGGTTATTGTCAAAGAATGGGGTGTTGGCGGTTTTTTAAACACGAATGGCGGTGGACTTAGTTTTCAGCAGGGTCGTACGCCCACTTATTATAATAAACACTTCTGGGAGATAGATTTGTGGTATAATGCTCACCATAAGACGGTACGCGCGCGCAATCCTTATTATTCTGATGCTACGGGTTATTCATACGGGAAATTATGTGATTTGATGTTTCTGCGGGGTGGTTACGGGTTTCAGCGTACCTTGCACCAAAAGCCCTATTGGGGAGGCGTGCGGATTCGTTATACCATTTCCGGAGGATTGTCGTTAGGGTTTTCCATGCCGGTGTATTTATACATCGTCAATTATTCCACTACAGGTTCCGTTATTGGCAAATACACCGCGAAATATGAACCCGAAAAATTCGGAATTGATGATATTCTCGGTCGATCTTCTTATTTTCAGGGCATAGGGGAGACAAAATTACACCCCGGCTTCTATTGCAAAACAGGAGTCAATTTTGATTTTAGCAAAGATGAATATACGATGCATGCAATAGAAATCGGTGTTTCTATTGATATGGTTTTCCCGTTTGTTCAACAAATGGCATATAACAAAGCCAAACCATTTCATCTTTGCGCCTACATTGCCTATTATTTTGGTAAACGGAAAGGAAATTACGAATAAATAATCTATGGGAATCGTTGCCACTATTTTACAAGCTATACCTATCGGGTTCGTCATTGCCATTACTCCCGGAGCAGCTCTTTTTGGCATTATTCAAACCAGCATCTCCAGAGGATTTAAAGCCGGAATCCTTTTTGCTTTAGGCATTACCATCAGCGATATTCTGATTATTTCCCTTTGTCTGTGGGGCATGGTATCAATTATGGACAATCCAACCATTCGCTTTACTCTCAGTATTTTAGGCGGATTAATTCTCATTGTATACGGGTTGTTTACTTTTTTTAATAAGAAATCCGATTTTTCAGTCAAAAAACAGAAAGAGGTTCTCGACTCAACGGGAACAACCTCCATTAAACCCTATCAATGTTTTTTCAAAGGGTTTGCCTTCAATTTTACCAACCCGTTTGTTTGGGTACTTTGGTTAGGAATTAGCCCATACAGCGGAAACACAACCCAAATGAATATTCTCTTTTTTGCATCGATTCTTTTGACGGTTTTTATTATCGATTTAATGAAAAGTTTCTTCGCCGGTAAAATAAAGAACATTATTACACACCAAGTTGGTTATATCATCAATCGTGTAGTTGGACTTGTTTTTTGTCTTTTGGGGGTCATCATGATTGTCAGGATGTCGGTAGAACTTTATTTTTAAGATGTTGCAATTACGCTTTTCGGAAGATATTCAAACGATAGAGTGCGGGTGTGATGAAGCCGGACGGGGTTGTTTAGCCGGTCCTGTGGTGGCAGCTGCTGTGATTTTACCGCCCGATTACCACAATTCGCGCTTGAATGATTCCAAACAACTGAGCCGGAAGGTGCGCGATGAGTTGCGTCTTGAAATTGAAAAAGAAGCTGTTGGCTATGCTGTCACTTTTATCTCACCCGAAGAAATTGACGAAATTAACATTTTAAACGCTTCCATCTTGGGTATGAATCGCTCCATTGCGGCACTGTCCATTCAACCGGATTTATTACTGATTGATGGGAATCGCTTTCATAATCAGCACAATATACCGTTTCATTGTATTGTTAAGGGAGATGCCCAATTTCTGCCCATTGCCGCTGCCTCCATCTTAGCCAAAACCTATCGTGATGAACTGATGTGCCAATTAGACGCAGAGTATCCGCTCTATGGTTGGAAGAAAAATATGGGCTACCCAACGCCGTTTCATCAACAAGCTTTTATCCAATACGGCCCTTCGCCCTACCACCGCAAAAGTTTCCACCTCAAAAAACTAACCGAGCCTACTCTGTTTGAGTCAATGTAATAAATTTATTGTTTTTTAATATTAAATGATTAGTTGTTCGGTAAATTGTTGATTTAATGCCGATTGTTATACAGATAGAAGATTGTTAGCGCATACATTTCGCCATGCCGCGCGGTGGCCTTGTCATCGCGACTTGATTTTTTGATTACTTCTGATCAAGCAAAAGTAATTTAAGAAAATAATTCATTGAAAATAAGCAAACTATATATTCTATAAACAACAGAAATCGTCACTATTGTAAATTTCAAATCCTTTGTAGTCGTACGTTTGTGATGAAGATGATCATCCTACGCATCTCTTATACATTACTCGCAAATGTAAACCGGAGAAAAATTTCAAATTATAAACTGTTCAATACTAATATAATAACCAACAATTTCTTTTTTTTACTTGATAGCAAAAATTTTAAATATCTTTAGACCACTTTCTCCATTGAACCAAAAAATGATTATCTTTGTCGGTCAATTCTGCCGCATTTTTTTTGTTGCTGTCAGATGATTATTGGAAGATGAATAAACCGAAAAAAGAGAAAAAATTTTTACTACATCCCGAGTACCCGGGTGGGCGAAAAGCGTTGCGTGAATTCATTTCGGCGCATTTGCAATATCCCGAAGACGCGCTCCAGCAGCTGATTGAAGGATTTGTCACGGTGGCATATCAAGTCAGCGACGAAGGCGAAATTGAGAGCGTTCGGATTATCAAGGGTTTATCTCCTTCGTGCAATGAAGAGGCGATGCGTGTTGTTAAATTATTGAAATACAGTAAAGTATATAACCATGGCGTGCGATTGAAATCCAATCACAAAATCAATATTCACTTTCAACTGACTCCGGTGAAGCAAAAAACGATGCAAATTTCTTACACCGTTAAGCCATCGCCTCAAAGTAATATTCCAAAAAAAGAAAAACCGGTTTCTCCATCGAAGACCGGAATGGGCTATACGCTTGTTTTTCATACGGATAATAAAAAAACCAATAAATCTAATTAAAATCCATTTTGGATGTTTTGTTAATCAAAAAAGTAGTATTTTTGCAGCCTGAAAAGGGGAATTAGCTCATCTGGTAGAGCGTTTGGTTCGCAATCAAAAGGTAGTGGGTTCGAGTCCCATATTCTCCACCCGATACCCTCGTAAATAAATATTTATCAATGTTTTACGAGGGTATTTTTTTTATCCGGACCAAAAACCAGCCCTCATTTGAAAGATTGAGATTGGAAGTGGAAAAGGATTGTTTATTTGCCGGAAGGGTGTGTGTGGTAACAAATAAATGTAATTTTGCAATGTCAAATTAATAATCAACCCAATTCAATGCGAATAAAAAAATAGTAGTTTTTGCGCCATATTCTTAAAATAATGATAATTGAGATGCATCTTCTTTCGGGGGATAAAATACGCCAATAATCAAATAGGGATCGAGAGCGTTTTTCTTCTGCCATTCATAATATGTCCCCATGAATAAGTAGATGTCTCTTTCCTTTGCTATTTTCATGTATTTTTCTTTGACTTTTGATATGGCTTCTTGTTCGTTGTTGCTGTATTTTCGATAGAGTTGGCTGAGTTCCCAATCTTCAATCATGATGGTACGTACCTTACCATCTTCGGTTCGGAATTTATATCTAAATTTATATGGAATCTTTTCTGCGAAACTGAAGTTATCATCAAAATCCGTTTTATTCTCAAACAAATTCGTTTGCTGCTGCTCGGCTTCATATTTTGCTTTAATACTTGCCAAATTCTCTCTATATTTCTGCATATCAACGGGTTCAATAATCAAATCCAATATTTCAGACGGTTTAAGAACAGCCAGCGATATCTTATTTTGTTTCGTCAGATTAATCATCTCGGTCATATTGTTGAAAATCTCTTTTCTCTTGAAAATCCACGATTTTCGCAATGTCCAATTAGGTTTTCCTGAAATATCAATACGTTCCAATATTTTGAGAGTATTAATATCTCTGATATGGTAGCTTTCTGGTCTGTTGTCGTGTTTTTTATTTCGCTCCAAATCGGCTTCAATCCATTGCCATTTAGAGTAAGGCATAATGTCATATTTCCACAACAATCTATGAGGAACAGGAAAAATACGAATCCACGAACCATCTTCCCTAAATCCTGCAGTGCAAACGGTTTCTATATGTTTGCGTGACAACGTTGGATACGTCATGACTGTTACCAAAACTTTTGTCAAAGCCATAATTACAACAATTGCAGCGTGTAGTTTATATCAGACAAAGACATCAATGCTTTTGCCACTCGAGAACGATGACATTGCTCGGGGTCTTTTTCAAAACAAGTAAGCGCAACTCTCTTGTCGGAATCAATTATATTGCGGATATACAGCAAAGATTCACGATTGGTTTTTAATGTGGTTCGTTCATATTCATCAAAAAGAAGATCATAATCTTGTTGCGAACGTAAATCCTGACGTTTGTCGGATTCTATGCCTAATTGTGGAATGTGCGCATATTTAATTCCGACTCCTTCGCAAGCTTTTTGCAACTGACTTTTAGAAAATCCATATTTTTGACTATAAGCATTTTTGCGAACATCGCATAAAACATGTACATCATTTATTATTAAACAATTCATGTATTTTTCCAAAGATGAGCCCTCATATCCTATGGTAAATAACCGAGGTTCATGATAATGCCGTTTCTGCTGCTCTATTTTGGTCAATTCATCTTTGGTTAGTAAAGTTACAGCAATTGTACTTTTCGTTGCATAATATGGATACTTCAAATAGGTATAACGGATCAACTCATCTTGTGACATATTGCCAAACCGGGTTTTAATCTCGCGTAATGCCTCCTGATCAAACATATTCAAATATTGCAAATATTGTCCTTGCTGTTTCAATTGAATAAAACGTATCTCATTTTGTTCCGCAATTTGCAAATAACCATATTTTTCCATAGTTGCAATATCCTGATTGGCCTGAAAGGAAAAACATCCATAATAATATGGCACAAAATCGAAAGATTTTACGCTTTGCTGTCGAGTGAACAGAAACAAATATTTCTGCAACTGCTTTGCAGTAAGCTTACCACCAAGCACTTCCAACAAAGCTAATAATATTTTGCGTCTATAATATAGCATAATTTAACATGACGCAAAAGTACAAATAATTTTTAAATCAAATGAATTCTATTTTTGTTCTTATGTTTAATATTTAATTTATAAAACCTAACATTTCTTGATTCAAGTATAACCAAATAATTCTCCGAGAAAAATTATACAATTCATCATTCTTCATCTTTATTTTATAACTTTGCATCTTGATTTTAATACTTATTTTTCATGAAAAAATATGACTCTTTCCTCCTAGTTGCGCACCGATTCGTTCTGTCGGTTTTGGTAGCAGTTCTTTGTTTGTCAGCTTCATGTAATAATGGAAACGTCGCTGCCGAAAGGGATGGCGCGTTGCCGGTGGATACCTCCAAAATTGAAATTCCTGCGAAAATAAATGGTCGGACGGAGCGACTGATTACGCATGTGGGCTATACAGTGAGCTATAACTCTGTTTGGAAAATTCCCAATTGGGTGGCTTACGAGCTGACCGCTGCCGAAGTTGCCGGCGACTTGCCGAGAAAAGATAAGTTTGTTCCGGATCCGCAAGTGCCTGAAAATGAAACAGCTTACACCGAGGATTATAAAGGAAGCGGCTACGACCGCGGGCACATGGCACCTGCCGCCGATATGAAATGGAGCAAACAAGCGATGGAAGAATCCTTCTATCTTTCCAATATTTGTCCGCAAAATCCTAATTTAAACGGTGGAATTTGGAAAAGTCTGGAGGAGCAAACTCGTGATTTGGCGACGCAAAAAGGTACTATTTACGTAGTTTGTGGTCCTATTGTTTCTGGAAATTACCAAACTATCGGAGATGGGAAAGTGGCTGTTTCCGCCGGATTTTTTAAAGTTCTTTTGCAGAAAAACAGCTCCGGTTGGCACGCCATTGCCTTCAAATTCGATAATGTCAGCGGGAGTCGCTTGCTCTCAACTTATGCCCTGAGCGTTGATGAATTGGAAAGACTCACCGGCATCGACTTTTTCCCGCAACTGCCCGACGAAGTTGAAAATAGCGTCGAAAGTGAAGTCGATTTTTTCCAGTGGAACGTGTCGAAATAATAAAAATAGCATTACAAATCATTTCCGGCGTTATCTTTTCCTTCCGCCGCGCTGCCTTGTTTGATAATATAATGTATCAATCGTGGAAGCATAGCCGCACCATACACCCATGGCGTTATCCCCATTGATATTGCTAATGATGGGCGCAGGAGTCATAAACGGATTCTGCCCAAACGACAGTTCATTGGAAATGGTTGACCAAAAACGATAACCGGAATAGTCTAACATAGAGGTTTTTATGTAAATTGTATCACCCGGACGATAGGTAATTCGGTAAAAATCGGCTTCCTCCTCGTCGGTCATGGTCGGCATAAATAGGGATGAAGGATTGGCTCGTAATATTTCGTAATTGACAGTTTTTCCGTTGAAAGTGGCATCGTCAAACGCAACGGGCATGCTGGTAACCCACAAGCGGTCGGTCAAGTCTTTGCCGTGAATTTTAATCCGAAATTGATAATAATCTTGGGTTTCCGCGTTGTCACTCAGAAGGATGCGTGAAGTGGGCATCGTGTCGTTTTCATCAATGAACGCCAACCAGACCGAATCCAAAGCAACCGGCTGTACAATAGATGTTTGCGAAGTGTAAACTTTCCCGCCGTACTCCACTCTCAGCGCGTAACTCTTGCCGGGCTCGCCGATAATGTTCTGCCCCATATAGGCAAAATAGATGGGGGATTCTTCCGTATATGCAAAAGTCAATTGCTCCGTCTCACCGGTTGAGGAAGTAACCGTGACCACGGCATCTTTGATAAAAACTTCATTCAGCAACATATCTAAGTCGATGGTCGAAAAATAAGGGACGCTGTTGCTTACAATCACCATCGCGGGTTGCCCGTTTTCAATACTTCCTTCAATCACTATTTTATCCTGATAATCAGGAATATCCACTTCAATTTCCTTTTGACAGCCTACAAAAAGCAATCCTATCATTGTAACAAAAAAGAGATACATCCTTCTCATAGCTTAAAATTTAAAATTCCATGTAATAGAGGGTAAAATGGGGAACAAGCTCATTTGATACGCCTTGGTGGTCAAATCAAAAGTATCTTGTGTATAATTGGTTTCCGTTTCAAAAAAGACAAAAAACGGATTTTTGCGATTGTAAACGTTATAGACCGAGAAGTTCAGGCCTGTTTCAAAGCGTTTTCGTTTTACAATGGTCCAATTGACCGATAAATCCAAGCGGTGATAGGGATCTATTCGATATTCGTTTCGCTTGCTGTACTCGGTAATCAAGGAGCCGGCTAAGAAATAATAACCAACGGGAATGGTCATGGTATTGCCTGTTGAGAATACCCAAACCGCTGAAACAGAGAGCTTATTGCGGATAATTTCATAATTCAGATTGATTGAAACATCGTGTCGGCGGTCATATTTTGCATAAAAAGGCTCGCCTCCGTTCAAGTCGTCGAATTTGCGTTTTGTGTAAGATAATGTGTATCCGATAAACCCGTTAAATCGCCCTTTTGCTTTTTTGAAAAAGACCTCCATTCCATACGACCAACCCTTCCCGAAAACATACATTTGGTCAGGATTTTGCGACACATCCGACAAGTTGATACCGTCTTTGTACTCAACTAAATTCCGCATGTCTTTATAGTAAAAGTCGATGTAGGTTTCAAACATATTTTTATAAAAATTGCGGTAAACGCCTAACGAATATTGCGCCCCGATTTGGGGACGAACGATGTCGGTAGAAGGCATCCAAACATCGGTTGGTAAAGAGATGGAAGAGAGGGCAACTTGGTGGATATATTGGAAATTCAATGTATAAGAAGCTTTGATAGAGGTATTTGAATCTAACAAAAAACGCATGGAGAGGCGTGGTTCCACGTAGTTGTATTGTTTGATTAGTTCGCCGGGTTGATAGATAATGGAATCGGCAAGGGCACCGAACTCATCAAAAACATAGCGTGTAAATCTGCCAATGTGTTCAAAATGGGTGTAACGCAAACCGGCGTTGATTTTCCACCATTTAAAAGCATCGAACTCGTCATTGGCATAGATTGCCAAGTCATGGGCATAATACGGATTGGCTTTTGGTAGTGTAAGTGATTGTGATTCACCGGCTTGAACATTAAAATCATTGGGCATAAATTTATGAAAGATATAGTGAACTCCAAACCGGAAGGTGTGCGGGATGGCGGGTAGATAGGTCAGCTCCGTTTTCAGCGCATAATCTTGCACGCCAGAACTCATATTCATGGAATAAACATCCATTTCCATTTTGGTGGCAAAATCATAATTGGTAAAAGAGGCAGTGGTATTCAGAAACAATTGAGAATTAATAATATAATTCCATCGCAACGACGCGGCAGCATTTCCCCAACGGAACTGAATTTTAGTACTGCCGGAAGATGATTTGAACCCATATACATCATTTCCATAGTAGCCACC
>JALNYF010000057.1 GCA_023229985.1 Bacteroidales bacterium
CGGTCGCTTCTTCCAAATCAAATAATCCGCAGTTTTCAGTCCATTTGTAGGTTTGTTTTTCCATTTTAACGCCTATCAATTTTCTGCAAATATACAAATAAATATTTGATTATCAAATATTTATATTAAAATACTTTATATAAAAACCAATCGGGGTGAAGATTGTTATCGCTGCTATATTTCTTCTTGAAGTTGTGGCTGTGTTAAATTTATTTGTTCTTAACAAAATAGGAAATAAAATGTCGAAAAATGGGCGTTTTTGCGTTTCATATTATTGATTATCAATTAGTTTTAATTTGAAGTCACCGGTAATTTATATCGGAAGCGAACTTATGTTTAAGGGATTTTCCTTCTATAATTCCCATTTAATAATATTTTCCAAATACGATTATTTCTCAAACCAATATTTCCTTACCTCTTAAATTCAACCCCCCAACCCAATGAAGCACCCAATTCACACCAACAAAACCGACAGTCCGCAGAAACAGCGCATGTGCGTCGGCAACGCCGAAACGCGATGCGGACAAGCGGTGAATGATGTTTTGTTTACAGCGGTGAGCAAAGGCGCGTAGCGGAAGCGACCGCTTGCCACCGATGTTAACAAAATATCAAAGCGGGGAGCGGTCGTTTCGGCTGTACTTTCTTTTGGTTCATTTTCTTTGTACAAGCAAAGAAAATGAACCAATAAACAAAATCCCCAATAAATTCACTTTCCTGCGCATCCTCACCAACAACCCAAAAGACCACCCCGTACTCTATTTCTACCACTCCGACCACCTCGACAGTGCTTCTTGGATAACCGGCACCACCGCACAGTACGTACAGCACTTGTGTTACCTGCCCTTTGGTGAAAGTTTTGTTGACCAACGCGTTACTAACTACGAAGGTTCGCGCTACACCTTCTCCGGCAAAGAACGCGACAGCGAAACGGGTTACAGTTACTTCGGCGCGCGGTATTATTCTTCGAATTACAGCATCTGGCTGAGCGTGGATCCGCTGGCGAACAGGTATCCGAGTATGTCGCCGTACGCGTATTGTGCGGGGAATCCGGTGCGGCTGGTGGATGTGGATGGGAAAGATTGGGAAATTAATGAAGGGTGTAAATACATTCATGAAAAGTAAATCAAGTTTTCGATTCATAGATAACGATACAGAGTTAGAATGTCCGGCAAACGATTATCAATATAACAACAATAACACCAAATTTTGTTCTAATGACAAATCACAAATTATCGGTGAACAATTGCTACAATCATTGAGTTTGAACACTGATGTTGAATGGTCTTATACCGAAAATAAGTTAGGTTTTTGCACATTGAATACTTCGCATTTTGAAGATAAAGAGTGCACAGGATATCAAATGGCAAATGGTAAAAGTATAATGCGTGACATCTTTTTTTTCATTTTTCGACTCTCAAAATTTTCGCCTGATTTTTTTGCATCAACAAGAAATATGACTTGGTACAAATAATGAAGATAAATGGTAATGTATGAAAATAGACTGAAACGCAAACGAAAGGTCACAATAAGTCCACATGAAAAGAAAAAGCACTCACAAGTTTCTTTGTAAGTGCTTAATTTTGAGAGTGGAGCGTATGAGAATCGAACTCACGACCTCTTGACTGCCAGTCAAACGCTCTAGCCAACTGAGCTAACGCCCCAACGCCTCGTTTGAGGTTGCAAAAATAGAATTTTTTTTTTGAAATCTTGACTTTTTAAAAAATAATTTTTACTTTTATAATTAACTAATAATAAATTAGTTATAAAAATAAAATGAATAACTGTCCTCAAAATATAAAATTTGATAGTATAAAAAATTCATGAATTACCAATACAAGTGTAATGAATAACACACCAACCCATTCACGTTGTCATATATCCAAAAGAGAAGCGTTGGATGCGCGCAAAAATGTGCCTGAATATGCAATCATCATCAAGTAAATCCTAAAGAATAAGCACGATATATAGCACTTAACTACTTGTTTTTTAATATTTTAATGGTAAATAGCAGCGGATTAATCAATTAGCACAACGACCTCAAGGTACTCCCGCAGACTATTTCCAATTAAATCACTATAAAAAAACCACTTCCTTCAAACCGCAACAATAGACTTTCCCCGCTTCGTCCTCCAATAACAGCCGACCAAAATGATCAATTCCAATAATTTTTGCTACGCAAACCTGTCCGCGAATTTGATATGAACTAGGAGTGCCGAATTGGTATAAATTATTCATATACAAATCATTAATTAATTTTGTTTCGCCATTCTTCAATAATGAATAAAAACGGGTACAAACAGCGTGCAACTGTCGCATTAAATCATCAATCGAATAGATTTGACCGGTTATCTGCGCCAAAGAGACGGCATTCGGCAACTCGTCGGGAAAGTGCAATTGGTTAATATTAATCCCCACTCCCGCTATGGTATGCTCAATTTTATCGCCTAAAATCGTATGTTCGATTAGAATTCCTGCCATTTTTTTCCCACGAAAATAAATATCATTGGGCCATTTAATCATCACTTCCGGAATAAATTGCGACAAAAATTGCTGAATTGCAACAGCAAAACATTGATTAAAAAGAAATTGAACGGAAGCTAAAATCGGAGGTTTGAAATAAATTGTTGCCAAAATATTCTGATTCGCTTCACTGTGCCAACGATTGGTTGCCAAACCTTTTCCACTTTTTTGATACCCCGCGTAAAGCGTAAACAATTCATCTATCTGCTTATTATTCAATAGATTATCTTGAATCAAATCAGCCATTTGGCGATTTGTTGAAAAAGTTATTGGAATATAATTAATTAACTGCTCATTCATTCAGCAAAAATACTTATTTTTGCACTCAAAATTTTATTGATTATGAAAAAATATACACATCTGTTTTTATTCTTATTCGTCACTCTTTTTACCTCTTGCGAAGATAATTCAGGGGACTATATTGAGCAAATGTGCACCAATGCAGAAATGAACAGTGCGATCAAATCGTGCCTGAATGTATCGAAAGACACGGCAATCAACCGCCTCTGCCGTCCTAATGGATTTACCGACAATGAGTTACACCGTATTTCTTTGCCGGCTGCGCTGCAACCCGTTCAAGATACATTAACCGCACACGGGAAAGGTTATCTCGTTGATACTTTAATTGTTAGAATCAATCAAAGCTGTGAATCAATGGGAAATGACCTGACCGCAGTTTTCACAAGCAACATTGGCAGTATTACCGTTGCCGACCCCGCATCTCTGATCACTGGCAACAACCACGCCATTACCAATTATCACTATATTAATTACAACAACTCTTTGGCAACCGCCATAAGTGCCAATTTTACGACGAAATTGAACACAATGGGGGCAATGAGTTGCTTGAACGAAATGATGATTGAATACCACAATTATACCACTAATACGGTTAGTACGGACTTACCGACATACGTCATAAATAGTTGTTTAACTGCTATTTATCAGGAAATGATGAAGGAGGAGGAATTGATTCGTACCGATAAAGAACATCGTGTGACCGATATTTTGCAAAAAGTTTTTGGAAAATTAGTTGAATAATCATTAAAAAGGAAAGAATAATGATAGAAGAGAAATTATTTTCAGGGAAAACATTGGCGATTTTATCAGGTGGCGGTGACACGCCGGCGATCAATTCGAGTATAGAATGTGTCCGCAATCGCGCAGCCATGTTAGGTTACAAAGTATACGGCATTTTGCGCGGTTGGAAAGGACTTTTAGGCGATGGCGACTTGGTGGACCTGACGAATATCCCCTACGACGGGATTTATGGCGGCACGGGATTACTTTCCAGCCGTACCAATCCATTCCCGAGCAAAAAGAATCCGGAAGACCGTTCCCAGCAGATTCTCAAAAACATAGAGCGATATAAAATTGACGTTTTGGTAACGATCGGGGGCGATGACACCAACGGTGCTGCGAAACAGATGTACGAAAAATATGGTATTCCGGTCATCGGATTCCCTAAAACCATTGACAATGATTTGCGTACACGCTCGTTACATGATTATAAGGGGACGAAACATGAGGCGGTTTTATGCCCGGGGTTTGCCTCCGCAGCAATGGCTATCAAGAAGTTAACCAGTAAATTGCATACGACCAATGAATCCCATCAACGGATTATGGTTTTAGAAGTCATGGGTCGTGATGCAGGTTGGCTGACGGGGTCTGCCTCGTTCGGAGGGGCGCAGATTTCATTGATCCCGGAAGTGCCGATGACACACGAACGCAAGGATTTCTTTTTTGAATATGTCAAAGAACAGTATTTGCGTTCTCCCAAACGGAGTTTGATTATTGCCGTTTCCGAAGGCGTTCGTTGGTGGAACGAAAATTCGCAACAATTAGAAATGGTTTACGCAAGTCCTGACTTGGACGAGTACGGACACCCGCGATTTGGTGGAATTAGTGGCGTTATTGCTTCCGAAATTTCCAAAAAAACAGGCATTGAAGCCCGTGGTCAGATTTCCGGCTATATCCCGCGCTCCGGAAAATGTTTCGAGTACGACCGCCGATTGACCGCCACCTTAGCCGACAAAGTGACCGACCTTCTTCTACGTCAAGATTACGGTAAAATGCCGGTAATGAAGGACATCGTACCTTATTGCGAACTGGAAGAATACCACACTGGTGCCATCGACATGGGAAATATCGGCAATTTTCCGCTTCCCGAAGAATATTACAATGTCAATGAATTTTCTTTCAGCGACCAATACACCGATTTTCTAACCAACATCATCGGGAAACCTTACCGAATGGAATTTGATGTCGTTTTCCCGGTTGTTATACCCCAAAGATAATTATGCAAAAAGTCTGTTTCCATTTTCACATTAGTCAGCCATTCCGTCTTAGGACCTATCGTTTCTTCGACATCAATGTCCTGCACGATTATTTTGATAATTTTCAGAACAGCTATTTGACAAATCGTATTGCGGAGCGTTGCTATCTGCCTGCGAATAAGCTACTTTTAGAGCTTATTCAACAATTTCCGGACAAAATAGCCATCAGCTTCAGCATTTCGGGCAGCTCCCTTAGGCTGTTTCAGGATTATTGTCCCGAAGTCATTGCCAGTTTTCGGGAATTGTTGGCAACCGGCAATGTGGAAATATTGGGAAATACTTATACGCATAGTATTGCATCACTGAACAATAAGAGCACTTTCACAGAGCAGGTTCATTTGCAGGAAGCTTTGCTAAAGAAGATTTTTGACGTGCAGCCCACCGCTTTTTGCAATACGGAAATGATCTATTCAGACGAAATTGGGGAATGGTTGTATGAAATGGGCTATCGCACGGTTTTGACCGAAGGAGCCAAGCACATCCTTGCGTGGAAAGACCCCGGCTATTTGTATTGTAATCCATTTCAAACCGATTTGAAATTATTACTGCGGAATTACGCGCTATGCGACGATATTACCCTTCGGTTCAACGACCATTCATGGGAACAGTATCCGCTGACAGCCGACAAATACCTCAACTTTATGCAAGCCGTACCACCGGAAGTCCCACATATTAATTTTTCTTTTGACTATGAAACCATTGGCGAATATTACACAACGGAAACGGGTATTTTTGACTTTTTCCGTTCGCTTTTTGTAAAATTTGCCACCTCCTCAAAATATGAGATGCAACTGCCCAGCAAGATGAATTTGTCGGCAGAAAAATCCACAACATTGCATATTCCGTGGGCAATTTCGTGCGCGGGCGAGGAGAAAGATACAGTAGAATGGCTTGGAAACGAACTCCAACAAGAAGCTTTTGACCAATTATTTAAAATGGAGAATCTGTATCTGGAATCCCAAAACGAAACCGCAAAATTGAATTGGTTGCGTTTGCAAGCCGCTGATCACTACAATTTTATGAGTACAAAATGGTTCCCATCCATGTCCGTGAAACGCAATTTCGATGTCTATCCATCACCCTACCAAGCATTCATTAATTATATGAATGTACTCAATGACGTTAAAATTCAATTATCCGATTCCCGATAGGCAACATTTTTTACACATTTATGTCTAAAAATCGATTAATAATATTACAAATGAAGGCTTGTCATTTAATTTCCAAACAAATTGCTCTAATTTTATTTACTCTAATGGGGGTTATCCACACTGTCCAAGCGTACAATGTGCCGGCGAGTGGAAGTTCAACCCAAACGATTTGTTCCGGGACTATATATGATCCGGGTGGAACCGGCACTTATTCGAACAGTTGTTCCGGTTATATGACTATCAACCCTGGTACGGCGGGCTGCGTTGTCCATTTGGAAGGGACATATTACACAGAAAGCAGCTTCGATTACGTGACTATTTATGATGGAGCAGGCACGGGCGGCACCCAACTTTGCCGTGTTTCAGGAAGTGGCAATATTGATGTAACTTCTACAACAGGTCCTTTGACGGTGCAATTCACCACCGACGGGTCTGTAACCTACGACGGATTTATATTACAAGTCTCATGTAGAGGCGGTTGCACGTGCGGAGGATCTCCTTATGGCGTCCAAATTACCAATGGACTCCTCGGCGTTGATGTATCGTGGGTGGCCTCATTAGACCCAACGGTTACCAACTATATCGTTGAATACGGACTTTCAGGGTTTACCCCGGGAACAGGAACCACCATGGTGGTCAACGGGACTTCTTGCACACTAATGGGCTTAACCACTTTTGCCACATACGACATTTATATATACTATGACTGCGGAAATGACGGCGTCGTTACCACAGAAACCCCTTACGTAACCTCTTTTTGCGTGCCGGATGACAATGTATGTATTGATTTTTCAGATTGGGCAAATCCGAATATTATCTGCACGTATGGAACATTTGACAATCCATACGCTACCATTGGCGTAGTGGATAACGGCTACTCGCAGATGTCAAGCCGGCATACCGTCCATTATATTGACGAATTAGACCCCCGAACGGGTAACCTTCTGCATACCATTCCTCCTTGCGAATTATATTCTGTACGCTTGGGAAACTGGAATACCAACTACGAAGCCGAAAGTATTTCATACGACTTTTTAGTGGATACCACCGTTGCCGACATTTTGCTGTTAAAATATGCAGCCGTCCTGGAAGAACCCGGACATGATCCCTCTGAACAACCACGCTTTACTTTTGAGCTCTTAAATCAAAACAATCAACAAATCGACCCCGTTTGCGGTGCGGCAGACTTTGTTGCCAGCACAAGTTTGGGTTGGAACACCGCTGCCAACAGCGTTCTTTGGAAAGATTGGACCAATGTCGGTGCCGACTTATCGGCTTACCACGGACAAACTGTTCGTGTACGTCTGACAACTTACGATTGCGACCAAGGCGGGCACTACGGATATGCCTATTTTACCCTCGGTTGTAAAAAAAGAACCATTGTTGCAGAAACGTGTGGCGAAATGCTGAGCAATACCTATACTGCCCCCGCCGGTTTCAACTATCGCTGGTACTATGAAAGTGCACCCAATAGCACTCTTTCTACCGACCAATCCATCACCATCTCTGTAGGTGGAGGTCATGATGTACTCTGCTGCTGGGTTTCTTTTGTGGGAGATGCAAGTTGTGGATTCCAATTAACAACTTCATTGACAGCAAGATACCCACTTGCTAATTTTGAAATGGAACGCGATAGCTGCACTTGGTCTTATAACTTTACCAATACAAGTGCCGTTTCTTTTGATGGGCTAACTCCCAATGGTTTTAACGAACCGTGTGAAACTGCCCATTGGGATTTTGGCGATGGAACAACCTCAGACCAATACAGCCCAACCCACGATTTTCCGGGTCCCGGCACCTATGTCGTTACCATGATTGCCGGCTTAAGCAACGGCGAATGTCTGGATACGATTTCTTATACTATTGATTTATTGTCTAATATGCCGGTTATTAGTGGAGATTTTGATTTATGCGAAGGAGAATTTACCACACTGTCGGCCTCCGGCGGCAACACATATACGTGGGTGCTTGGAACAGATACGATAGGCACCTCTTCTACTCTGTTCATTGAACCGGATACGACAACGACCTATTCGCTCCTTTCCTACGCCGCTGATGGATGCTTAGTTACTATTTCTCAGGAAATTATTATCCGCCCCACTTCCGATTCTACCATTACCGATGAAATATGCCAAGGCGAAAGCTACCGCGAAAACGGGTTCTCATTACCCTCACAATTAACCGCCGGCACCATTACCCCGCACATTGTCCTACCAAATCAATATGGGTGCGATAGTACCGTCACCCTGACCCTGACCATTAAACCACTTCCCAATGTAAACCTCGGCAAAGATTACAACCATTGCTTTGAAGATATGGGAGCTACAGCACTGCGCGTTCCTGAAAATGATTGCGATTCTTATCTGTGGAATAACGGACAAACCACTCAAAATCTGTCTGTTACGGAAGGTGGTGAGTATGCCGTTACTGCCGTAAAAGACGGCTGCGAAAACGAATCCGACATTACCATCTTCAACATTTGCCCCTATAATCTGTACCTGCCCAACGCCATTACCCCAACCAACCCTGACGGTATCAACGACGTATTCTGTCTGCCTACCACCAAGGGCATTAAAGATTTTGTCATTTATATTTATGACCGCTTTGGCAAACTCGTCTTTACTTCCACAGATCCTCATTTTAGCTGGGACGGCTCGATCAAGGGTAAAATCAAAACCAATGCCACTTACACTTACCGTATTGACATCGTTACCGATGGAAATGAAAAATTAGTGATTACTAATATCTTGAACGTTTTTTAAACCATATTAAGATTCCCATAAAGCAGAAATGAAACGCGGCTTCCCCGCAAAATCATTTCTGCTTTTTATTTGACAAAAACCGTAATCGCTCAACATCTGCACTAATTCCGAATGAAACGATTGGTAGGTCTCAAAATATAGTTTTCCGTTATTATTCAAATGTTTAGACGCAAACTTGGCAATCGCATCATAAAACAGCAAAGGATTTGAATCGGGAACAAAGAGTGCTGTATATGGCTCATAATCAATAACATTAGTACATAAATCCTTTTTATCTCTTTCCGGAACATAAGGCGGATTGCTGATAATGAGATCAAAAGAGGGAAGATTGATGTTGTCTTGGAGAATATCCATTTGCGCAAAATCTATGGTAACACCGTTTAATTCAGCATTTTCGCGAGCGAGTTCTAAGGCATCGGAAGAGATGTCGATGGCAAAAACATCTGTATTGCGCCAACGGTGAGCCAGGCTGACAGCGATGGCTCCACTTCCCGTACCAATATCCAACAACCGACCCATCACATCATTATTCTGAAGTACCCAGCCAACCAATTCTTCGGTTTCCGGGCGCGGAATCAGTGCGCGAGCATCCGTTTTAAAAATCAAATCACAAAAAACCGTTCTTCCCAACACATATTGGATCGGTTCCCCGTGGCTTAATCGCTTCAAATCATCATCATAATGAATAGGCTCGGGAAGTGACTGCATCATCTCAAGACAAAATTGATAGTATGGAATTT
The DNA here is from genome assembly GCA_023229985.1 of Bacteroidales bacterium. Lineage (GTDB taxonomy): Bacteria > Bacteroidota > Bacteroidia > Bacteroidales > WCHB1-69 > UBA1756. The sequence goes on from JALNYF010000057.1 coordinate 9,510, forward strand.
TTAATTTATCCTTTACATAAAGACGAAAAATAGCACCGCACTCTAACTCATCATATAAAGGAGAAAGAGCTGCAAGAAAGTTTTGTTTAAATTCCAATCTGTTCAAAAGGCAAAAGAAAGATTTATGATCAAAATAAGATTAACAACTCAATTGGAAGGAGGAAGATTCTTCACTTTTTCCCAAGCATCGAGAAAAGCGTTAAAGAAAAGGTCACCCATAATATTATAACCACTATATGTAAAATGAACACGGTCGTATTGTGCCAATTTAGCCACTCTCCACTTCTCCATGGAGCGCAAGCCTCCCATTATGTCAAATTGGTCCCACACTGCCCCACCCGTTTGTTCTGCCAATCGATAAAAAGCGCGTCTGATTATCGGACCGTTCTGATTAACAGCATATTTCCTTCGCGATACTCTTTTATAACTATCGTTATTGGTAATAAAAATGAAAGCACAATCGGGATTAACATTTTTAATTTTATTGATAAGCATAAGATAATTTCGTTCAAAAGCCACCGTATCAAAACTGCTTCCGGCAGCATCATTGATCCCAATTCCAAAGATAACAAGGTCAGGATTAATGAGTTGCAAATCTTTTTCAAAATAATCGCACTTCAGATAATCATTTGAGTTAGCCCCATTGACCCCAATGGAATGAAATGAAATACCCGGTGCGTCACTATCCAAAAAAATACCGGTGAGGGTAAAACTACCATTGGGCGGGCAATTAAACCGAATATCAAAAGAATCCTTAATAAAAGGGACATCATAGATATAGCGGCGGTCGGCAGTATCCACCGAAACGGGGAAATACTCAATTTCGTCAATGACAATGGTGGGGGTTACCCACGTACTATCGGGAAACCCCAACAGGATAATTCTGTCGGTGACAAACGTCAAATCGGAATCCTTCAAAAAAATCGTCAGTTCAGCTAAAGTATCGGAGGTATAAACGGCTATTCCGGTAACGCCCAATGGTTTTTCAACATTTTTGTAAACGTTGCGGACCAACCCAAAGGTCGTATTTTTTTTAACTAAATAGTCATTGGGATTGTTGCACTTGGGAGCAGCAGAATAGGGGAAAATCATTCCTCTTCGTGCTATCAAATCGGGGAATTGGAAAAGTAAATTTCGGCGAATACGGTGCGACATTGTGCCGGCTTGTACATGTGAAGCTCCCAGATGCAATATATTGATATTCCCGCTATTATCATTCACTATTTTACTAAATTTATGAAAAAAGGGAACCAAATTGGAGGTATCTAAACTAAACGAAAGGGTATCTTTTTGAAAATCTGCATTGGGAAATGAATCAACAGCGACAGGATACAACTCTTGCGCGGAAATATTTACCGAAAAAATAATCAGAACAAATGGCAAAAGAAGTTTTGCACAACAGAATTTTTTCATCTCAGAGTTCATTATCATTTATTTAATAGAGCCATTGGCGCGATGAAAATCATAAATAATGGAAAAAGCATCTAACAAATAGTTTGCAATTTTATCTGCGCCGGAGGGCGAAAAATGCACATAGTCATTACCGGCGAGCCCATTATTAACCCACGCAATCATTGAATTATTGCCGCCCATCACTTCGTACATATTCCAGAAAGCAGCTCCATTTTCTATCGCCGCAGCTTTCAAGGCTTCTACCACATCATCTAAATAGGGATAACTTTGCAACTCTCCATTAATTTTTGTGGACATATCGGAGGGTCCGACGAACAAAATGGGCGTATCGGGATATAATTTTTTGAGATATGCAATTTGATTCCCGATCTGTTTTTTATAATGCTCAACCCCTGCCTTGCTTTTAATTCCCGGAATGGTATTGCCACCATATTGCAAAATAATCATTCCTACATCTGTTTGCTGATAAGTTTGTCGAAGCAAATCCGAATTGATTTGTGTAAACATGGTCCCTGAACAACCGCGCATCGGGATATTATCAACTGCCACACCGAAGCCGTTGTCAACCATTAATCCGTGCAAATCCGCTGTACCGCTAAAATGAAGTGAGAAAGCCGAAATGGGGGTTTCCAAATTCCATTCCACGATTTTAAGTCCCGTTGTGCTATCACAATTTTCTTCCAAAACCACGTCTTTATAACGCAAACTTACGTTAAAATTTCCGGAATGATCGTTGAGTATTAATCTGATTTTGCGAGCTTGAGTCCTTGAAACAGAGCAACTTCCGCTACCATGAACCCGATAGTATTTGCCCATTAGTCCGTACATTCGTTTTGAATCGCGGCTGCCGTTTCCATAAGACATGAACAAGGTAAAATTGTCAGATGATGATTGATAAACCGTTGAAGTCGGCACAGCTTGTACAATCGGCAACAAGCCCGGGCCGCCCCCACCCATACGTTTCTGAAAAAAGCCGCGCAACTCTTTACTGATTCTGTCCAATTCTATTTGAGAATCCCCATAATGCAATATCCTGACAATTTTTCCATTCGATTTTGCCTGTGACGCTTTTTGAAAAAAACTCTCAAAATAATTCATATCATCGTGAGGAAAATAAAACCGCGAAATGTGAGTGGACATGATTTTTTTGTAAAAATCTAAGCTATCTTTTTGATTATGAAGTTCGTTTTTCTTAGCAAGATTCTCCATTTGTTCCACATTATTGATTTCAGGAACTTGAGCTTGAGCGGAGTGGCGCGTCAAAATCTTTTCTATTTGAGGGAAACGTAACTGAATACTTCCCAATTGGATACCATTTTCCGGAAAATAACAGCAAATAACTCCCAAGAGTGCAATAGCAAGAAAAATGAATAAGACGATTTTATAAATTTTCATAATGGACAAGAGTTAGTAGATATAAGGGAAAATTTTATTTCGTTTTAGTTTTTTAAAATCATCACCAAAGAACTGTATATATCTCTCATACACAGCTTTAGAACGAGGAACGATATTCGCAAAACTCCATAGAACAAAGACCAAGCCGGACGGCGACCACGATAAAATGGCAAAGCCGACCCACTCCAAGATCTCACCAAAATAGTTGGCAGAACTGATTTTATTAAATAAAAAACCGTGAGGAATGTAATAATTATTGTCGTTTTTATCTTTGCGCAAAGCCCGAATAATCCGGTCGGCATGCATGTTAATTACCATTCCGAGGAAGAACAGAATCGTCCCGATAATAAAAGGAACAGACCAGAACCAACTGATTTCATATTGAATTTCGGGGCAAACATAGAACAGCCAACCACCTTGCATATAAGCATTCATCGTATTAAAGAAAAACCCCATGGCAATAATCGAAATCGGCATTTTGCTACTCCCGCGCATCAAAGGTGGGAAAACAAAAGAGCGTTGAAAATAGTGTAATTGAAAAAAAACAAAAATAGAAAAAGTGACCCAATTAAAGGGCTTAATTCCGTTTTTTAACGAATATAAATATAAAAAGGTAATTGCCACAAAAACGGG
>JALNYF010000058.1 GCA_023229985.1 Bacteroidales bacterium
GAGAACATTATTTGTGTATAAAAATCAGTAAGAGGGCTAAAATGACAATCAGCCATATTAAAGTCGATGAGCCAAATTTTTTTTTGGTTCGATAAGTACGCTTTCTGTCCCAGCTGTTATGTATCTGATTGGCAAATTGTTCCTGATTAGAAAGTTTTCTTTGTGAATCTTCCGGTTCTCTATCGGGATTATAATAGCGTGGGCGGTATGTGAAGCGTTTGGGCTCTTGTCTGCTAAAAAAATTAAAAAACATAGGTAAACTTTTAATTAACAATAACGTTGAATGTGTCCAAATATTTTGATGTTTATACTTTTATAGCGTTGGTTTTTCTTCATATTCTTCGTAACCTTCCACAATGTCGCCAATTTTAATATCATTAAAATTCTCAATATTCAGTCCGCAATCTTGTCCAACCATTACTTCCTTTACATCATCTTTAAATCTTCTTAAGGAGCCTAATTTTCCGGTATAGATAACGATACCGTCTCGTATCAGACGAATTTTTGTATTTCTTTGAATTTTTCCGTCTAAGACCATACAGCCGGCGATATTACCCACTTTCGTAATTTTGAAAACTTCTTTAATTTCGATATTACATAGAATTTTTTCGCGGATTTTTGGAGCCAACATACCTTCCATTGAGGCTTTTACCTCATCAATGGCGGCATAGATAATGGAGTAGGTGCGGACGTCGATTTGTTCTTTTTCGGCTAATTTGCGTGCGCCGGAGGAAGGACGTACTTGGAATGCCACAATAATTGCATTAGAGGCAGATGCCAATAGCACATCGCTTTCGGTCACTTGACCGACCGACTTATGAATTACATTGACTTGAACTTGGTCTGTTGATAATTTCATTAATGAATCGGAGAGGGCTTCTACGGAGCCATCGACATCTCCTTTTACGATAACATTCAGTTCTTTGAAGTCGCCGATAGCGATTCTTCGACCGATTTCGTCCAAGGTGATATGTTTTTGGGTGCGGAGTCCCATTTCGCGAACCAAGCGGGCGCGTTTTGTGGCGATGGTACGGGCTTCGTGGTCAGATTCACATACTTTAAAAAGATCGCCGGCTTGTGGTGCGCCATCCAAGCCCAATAATGCTACAGGGGAAGCTGGTCCTATCGAATTAACATGTTGATTACGTTCATTATAAAGTGCTTTTACTTTCCCGAAACAGCTACCTGCCAACACGGTATCTCCCATTTTTAGCGTACCGTTCTGCACCAGAACTTTGGCTACATAGCCTTTCCCTTTATCTAACAAAGATTCAATGACCGTTCCCGAACCCGGGCGGTTGGGGTTGGCTTTTAACTCTAACATTTCGGCTTCTAACAATACTTTTTCCAACAGTTCATTGACATTGGTTCCGTGTTTGGCATCAATTTCCTGACATTGGTAAGTTCCGCCCCACTCTTCAACCAAAATATTCATATTGGCTAATCCTTCTTTTATTTTTTCGGGATTGGCGTGAGGTTTATCAATTTTGGTAATGGCAAACACCATCGGTACGCCGGCGGCTTGGGAGTGATTGATGGCTTCGATGGTTTGCGGCATGATGGAATCATCGGCAGCAATGACGATGATACAAAGGTCGGTGATTTTGGCACCACGGGCGCGCATCGCGGTAAATGCCTCGTGCCCCGGTGTATCCAAAAAGGTTATTTTTCTACCATCAGGCAACGTAACTTCATAAGCACCAATATGTTGTGTTATACCACCTGCTTCTCCTGCGATGACGTTTGCTTTTCGGATATAGTCCAACAATGATGTTTTGCCATGGTCTACGTGTCCCATTACGGTAATGATGGGGTGGCGCGGTCGCAAATCTTCTTCCTTGTCGGCTTCTTGATTTTGCGATGCTTCGCTTTCAATATCCACACCTACAAATTCTACTTCATAACCAAATTCTTCTGCCAACAAAGAGATGGTTTCTGCTCCCAATCGTTGGTTAATGGAGACGAACAAGCCTACTGTCATACAAGTGGAAATAATCTGCGTTACCGATACATTCATTAGGGTTGCCAACTCGTTAGCGGTAATGAATTCCGTAACTTTCAATATTTTCTGCTGTTGCAATTCTTGTTTTTCCAGCTCACGGTGTTCTTCCTGATTATGTTGTCTTTTTTCTCTTCTTCGTTTGGCAGACTTGGTTTTGCCAAGGGGTTCCAAACGCATCATGGTTTCTTTGATTTGTCGTTGGATGTCTTCTTCGGAAATTTCTATTTTAACCTCTGGTTTTTTTAGTTTCTGTCCATCATCTGATTTTCCTCCGGATTTAATGGCAGATGGTTTTATTCTTTTTCTTTTCTTTTTCTTGGCATCGTTAGCTTGGGCACTGTTGTCTTTTTTAGAGCTTTCTTTCATAGTGGATAAATCAATTTTTCCCATAATTTTGGGAGATTTTAATTTTTCCACTACCAGTTGTAATTTTTCGTGAGTAGGTTCTGTCGGAGAGGTAGCGGTGGGTTTAGTTTCTTGATCGTTTTTTGTAGTTTCGGCTTTTTTGATTTCGATCTTATTTTCTTTTTGTTTCGGTTTCTTTTCAAATTGTGACAAATCGATTTTGTCGATAATCTTAACGCTATTAATTTTATCAATTACAATATTAATATGTTCGGGTTCCGGTTTGGTTGGGGTTTCCGGTGTGGGGGCAGTGGCTGGGGGCGTTATTTCTTGGGTATCTGTCGGTGTTTCCAAAATTTCTTCCGGTTGTGCCGGTTCTTCTTTTGTTTCCGGTTCTTTTAGTTCTTTATTATCCTTGGGCAGAACATTTTCAGTCTGAACGAATTGAAATTCTTCTTTGATTTCTTTGGGTAATTCGGGATCTCGTTCTGGTTCGATTGGGTTTACGGGTTCTTCTTGAACCGGTATTTCTGCAATTTCTGTAGGTATTTCTGCAGCCTCTTCTTCTTTAATTTTTTTCGATTTTTTCTTGGAAGTAAGGGCGTCAATATCAATAATATCAATAATTTTAGGTTTGGGAAGCTCGACTTTGATGGTATGAGTATTAGCCATTTCGATGGTATTTCCCTTGATTAAAACTTCTTCAACGATTTCTTCCTCTGTATTAGCAGGTTGGGTTGGTTGTTCCTCTTTATCTGTCGTTGCTTTCGTATATGAATGGTCCAAATCAATTTTTTTGGATTCTTCTTTTACTAATTTTTCGCCACTAAATTCTCTCACCAACACGTCATACATTTCGGGAGTTAGTTTAGCATTGGGACTTTCTTCTATTTCTAATTTATTCTTTTTGAGAAGTGTTACAATGCTGCTCATTCCGACGTTAAACTCGCTGGCTGCTTTTCCTAATCGTGGTATTTTCCTTTGTTCGCCCATATATTATTTCTTTTTGTTTTTCAATTGTTTACGTTAATGTAGCAGTATGAGTTATTGTAAGATCTATTCTACTTCCAGTTCTTCTTTGACTGCGGCAATTACTTCATCAACGGTTTCCTCTTCCAAGTCGGTACGTTGGATTAATTCTTCGCGGCTTAGTTTTAGAATACTTTTAGCGGTATCGCAGCCGATTTTCTTAAATTCATCAATTACCCATTGGTCGAAAATGTCGTTAAATTCTTTTAAATCAACATCTTCTTCTTCGATAATATCATCTCTGAACACATCAATTTCGTAACCGGATAATTTTCCGGCTAATTTGATATTATAGCCGCCTTTACCGATTGCCAATGAAACTTGGTCAGGTTTCATATAAACATTGGCGGTTTTGTTTTCTTCGTCGATTTCGATTTCGGTAATTTTAGCAGGATTTAAAGAGCGTGCGATCAATAATTTCGGATTAGATGTATAATTGATAATATCAATATTTTCGTTTCTAAGTTCGCGGATGATGCTATGGATGCGGCTACCTTTGAGACCTACGCACGCGCCCACGGGGTCAATTCTGTCGTCGTAAGATTCCACCAAAACTTTGGCTCTTTCGCCGGGGGAGCGTACCACATTCTTGATGCTGATAAGACCGTCATATACTTCGGGAATTTCGGTTTCCATCAATTTCTCCAAGAATTTCGGGGAGGTTCGGGAGATAATGATCAAAGGGGCTGAGGAGCGAATTTCAACTTTTTCCACAACAGCAGAGATAGAATCTCCTTTTTTGTAATGATCGGCGGGAATTTGCTCAGATTTGGGCAATACCAATTCAACTCCTTCTTCATCTAAGACCAATATTTCTTTTCTCCATACCTGACTTACTTCGCCGGCAACGAGTTCACCAACACGGTGTTCGTATTTTTTATAAATCAAATCTTTTTCATATTCCATGATTTTGGAAATCAGATTTTGTCGTAACGAAAGAATTTCGCGACGGGCAAAGTCCGACAAACGAATATTTTCCATTACTTCTTCGCCCACTTCAAAGTCCGGCTCAATTTTAATTGCATCTGAAAGAGCAATTTGAGTGAATTCGTTTTCCACTTCGCCGTCTTCCACAATCTCTCTATATCTTTGAATTTCCAAATCGCCTCTATCCACATTGACAATAACATCAAAATTGGCATCAGGTCCGTATTTTTTCGTCAGTACCGAGCGAAAGATATCTTCCAAAATACGCATTAAAGTCTCTCTCTCAATATTTTTGAAATCTTTAAATTCCGCAAATGTTTCTATTAAGTTTAAACGTTCTTCCATTGTTTTGAATATTTAATTATTGTTTTATGTCCTTATTATAAAAAAAGGGACTGCGTCCCCCTTCAATTCCATCTTATAAAAAACTCCCACTTGTTAGAGTGAGAGTTTTTTGTTGACCAACCAGGATTCGAACCTAGACAGACAGTACCAAAAACTGTAGTGCTACCGTTACACCATTGGTCATCGCTATTTGAGGTCACAAAAATACATTTTTTTTCTTATGTGATTCTATTTTTGATATTTTTTTTTACAGATTTGTTTATTGATTGATTTACAATATATTACATTAAAAACGATAAGATTTTTTTTGGCAATAATTTAAAAATGGCTTACTCTTTGTAGCTCTTTCATTCATGATTTTGAAAAAAAAGTATATTTTTTCGCAAAAAACAGCTATCGAATCAAGACAATTTGTCCCTTGTCAACATGTTTTTCTCCGAGTGGATCGCGATAAGTGATGACGTAAAAATAGGCTCCGTGTGGTAATTTTTTTCCATCTGTGGTTCCGTCCCACCCCTCCATAACGGAATTGGTTTTAAACAGGATTCGGCTGGCAGGATCAAAAATGATACACTCATAATTCGTAATTCCCATCGGCGCATGCACCATGAACTCATCATTTAATCCATCACCATTGGGCGTAAATGCCGTTGGCACAAAAAGTTTACAATCAAAAACATCCACTCTGATATAAATCATGGTATCTTTTCCTTCCAGCGTGGTGATGTCTGCATAAAAGATGGTAAAATCTTCGGGATAAACCGTTATGTAGGGTGACACAATCCCCGTACTCCATCGCACTTTACCTGCATTTTCAACATACAGCACCACTTCCGAATTTCTGCATACCGATGTATCTTTGCTATAATGTAATATTCCCACTTTTGTCCTCACAATTGAATCGGGAGAAGTAGGGAATCCATTGTCAGATAGTGATTTATCAGAAGATATAAGTGATTCAGAATGGCTGATGTCGGTAGGAACAACATGGGAAACCTGGTCATCCGATGCTTGGTTGTCCTTGGAGATGGGCAATGAGGGCTGACTCTCTTCGTTGGGAATTATTGCCGGTTTCTCATTAATAGACAGGCTTTTATTGTCAAGTGGTTCGGATGCGGAAATATTATTTTTCTCCGGATGAAGAGAAACTATCGAAGAAAGCGTCGAAGGATCGTTATGGTTTACCGGACTTTGGGTGTTATTCATCTCTGAAGGAACAGCAGGAGAGGCATGATTTGATTCTGCGTCCGCGATTTCTGCCTGCTTACTTGCGGGGGCAGCAGTCGGTTGTGAAGGAGTGGTTTTTGTAATAACTTGTTGAATATCCGATTTATTATCGGCATTTGATGGGGCAAAAAAGTGAATAGCCGTCAAAATAACGACCGTTAAAACTGACAGGGTGATGCCGGCATAGATGGAGAATCGGCGTATTTGATGTTTGCGATTAAATTTTAGAAGAGAAGAATCCTTTTGGATACTCTCCCATAAATGGGCAGGGGGAGTTTGCTGATAATTGGCAAATTTCTCCCTATATATTTCTCCTATCTCTCTTTCTTTCATTTTTCCGATTTATTTCTATCTGTATAATATTTTAATTCTGTTCCAAAATAATTTTCAATTTTTTTTTTCAACGCCCGTTTTGCCTTAAAGAGTTGGGAACGCACCGTACTGTAAGTTCCGCCGGTCATTTCAGCAATTTCAAGATGGGAATAGCCGTCAATTTCATAAAGATTAAAAATTGTACGATAACCGTCCGGCAACTCATTGATGAATTGTAATAAAACGGACTCTGACAAAAAATCGTTTTCTTTAATTCTCACGTCCGTAATCACTCCCTGCATTTCATCAACATCAACGGCAAATCCCGTTTTTACTTTCAGATGATATGCATTAATTGCCGTATTCACGGTTATTCGCTTAACCCAAGCCTCCAAAGAACCAATTCCTTCGTATGACCCGATGTTAGTGAAAATCTTCACGAAAGAATCGTGCATAATATCTTCCGCATCTTCCTTATTTTTCGCATAACGCACACAAATACCCATCAAAACAGCAGAAAATTTTTGATATAACATTTCCTGATACCGCGGTTCTCCCTCCTTGCATTTGCGTACTAATTCACTTTCACTAATCATTAGAAGTCAACGCTTTTAAACCTGACAATGATTTTGATAAAATGTTGCCTCACTCCAATTCTCATTTACCATATTGTCGGGGCTGTTTTAATGCGCAAAAATACAAATAATCATGGCTGCGCGATCCATAACTAAAATCTCTTTATTAATTTACAATTCTTTTTTTACAAAAAGAATTTTCCGAAGCTGTCCGCCGTACAAAAGGATGAATATTAGCGACCACAAAATACTGCTAATGCTCATTTTTAAGAGACCGCCAATCAAAAAATTCAGGCAGCAAAAAGTGAGAATTTGAGCTATAATATATAAATGGAAGCCTATTTTTTTCATCTTGAGCATGAGGGCAGCCCCTACAATGGCAATGATGTACGTAATGGAAAGACAAATATATTTTATATTGGCAACTTCTCCTAAAAAAATAAAAAGGTCTTTCATCTGGGCATTGAGTTCCTGTTGTTGGGGCAATAAATTTTGGTAACTTTCCAACATTTGGGGCAACATTGGTTTCGCCATCGGTAACAGTAAATAATAAAGGGCATAATAACCTGACCCGATGAAGGTTAAGATACAAAGAACCAATAAAAAGGTTGAGCGTTTCGGGTTTTCTTCTTGAACTTCAAATTCTTCCATGGTAAACAATTTTATAATAACTAAATGTTTTTTCTTTGATTTTAAAACGGTCATCGGCACGTTGTCCGATTACCCAAACTATTTGATTGTCAATACATAACAGCTTAATTTTCTTTTTGGCAAATAAGTCTGTTTTTTTATCGACAAAAAAATCACTAATTTTCTTTTTCCCGCGCAAGCCTAATGGATAGAAATAATCTCCTTTTTCCCAATGGCGAATAACCACCGGAAAATGAAAATGTTCGGCATCTACATATAATATTCGCGGGTCATCTTCAAAATGGAGTGGCATATTCTTCTCATGACGTGTAATGGAAAATCCATATTTTTCTAATTCTTCGCTGCTTTCAATGGTGATTGAAAAGAAATTAATTTCTTTTATTTCTTTAACAATCAAATACTTTCTATCTTTTAATAATTCATGAGATGCGGAATAGAAAACTTTTCCCGGTTCATCGGAAAGATGGCGGATAATATCTTGCACGACTGCAGCTCGGAAATTGTATGGTTTGAGGAACTCGTACAGCAGCAATTCTTTATCTTTGTTTGGGAGCAGTTTTTCGATGGAAATATAACAAATATCATTTTCGCAAAAGGTGATTTCATTTTGAAAATGAAGAATTTGGCGCGAATAGAAGTTATATTGTTGGCTAAAACGGGCAATATTTTGGGTAAAAGTATCAATTAATTCCGGATTTATTTCACGCAACTTGGGAATAACGGAAAGTCGGACTTTATTGCGTTGATACTGTTCGGAGAAATTGGTAGCGTCGGTGCAGTAATCAATTTGATTATCAGCAATATACTTTTCAATTTGGTCAGATGTGAAGGGTAATAAAGGACGCAGAAACTGACCACTGAGTGTTGGAATTCCGGTAAGCCCTTTGAGTCCGGTTCCGCGCGACAGGTTCAGCAATAGCGTTTCCACGTTGTCGTTGGCGTGATGAGCCGTTACAATATAATGATAGGGTTTCCCGATTTCCCGAAACCAATGATAGCGCAGGTCGCGCGCCACCATCTCTATGGATTTTCCGGAATCGGCTTGTTCTGAAATAGTATCGAACTCCTGAATATACAATTTACAATGATAAGTCTCAGACATTTTTTTTACCCATTCCATATCACGGTTGGAGGCTTCTCCGCGCAGATGAAAATTGCAATGTGCCATTGCAATTTTCAGACCACATTGGGAAAAAAGGTGCACCATGGCGGAAGAATCTTTGCCGCCGCTTACTGCCAAAAGAAAAACAACTTGTTCAGGTTCCGGGACAATTTTTTTCAGATGTTGATAAAAAGTCACAGCCGACAGTTCCATTATTGTTCTGTATCTATCTTGGAAATCAGTATTTTATCGATTCGATTATGGTCAATGTCCACAATTTCTATTTTATAGCCCAAGTATTGAAAATTAGCACCAACTTGGGGCAGCCCCTCCATGTGTTCTAAAACGAAGCCGGCAACTGTTGCGTAGTCCATCTCTTCAAAATCCAACTCCAAACCGTCAATGACATTGACCAGAGTTTCAATGGGAGCGTCGCCATTCACCAACACCGATTGGTCTTCACGAACGCAAATATCAGGTTCCACAATTTCCTCTTCTTCCGGAATTTCGCCCACAATATTTTCCAGCAAATCGTGGAGCGTAATAATCCCTTCCAGCGTGCCAAATTCATCAACAATGATGCAAAAATAGAATTGATTTTTACGAAGTTCCGACAAAACATCTTGGGCATCAACGCTTTCAGGAAATACCATGGGCTCGTCCAATAAATCACGTACGTCAAAAGGATCACCGGACATTTTTTTTATCAAGAACTCCTTAACGGATAAAACGCCCAAGTAATTTTCCAAATTTTTGTCGCAGACAAGGATTCTGCTATTTTTGAATTGTAGAAGTGTGCGGGTAAAAGTATCGGGGTCCAAGTTAATGTCAATCCAAGCAATTTCGGAGCGATGCGTCATAATATGCTTGGCTTTTTTATCTGAAAAATAGAATAGATTTTCGTGAAAAACGTTTTGTTCTTCCTCGATCACTCCTTCTTTAGAGGCTGCTTTAATCAGGGAACGGAGTTCCTCTTCGGTCACATGAACTTCACTTTCCTTGATGCCGAGTATCTTGTTTGTCAGGCGGGTAGCGAAAGCCAAGAGTTTCACGATGGGGAAGAATAATTTGCTAAAAATATAGATGATGGGGGCGACTTTAACGGCAGCTTTTTCGGGATTGGAGAGGGCTATGGTTTTAGGAACTAATTCGCCCCAAACGATGGAGAAGAAAGTAATTAACACGATTCCCAAGATATTGGCCAATATGTGGGCAGTATCGGGCAATAAGTTCATCCATTCAAAAAGAGGCTGGAGATAAATTGCCAGATTGTCTCCACCATAGAAACCGTTGATAATGCTGATTAATGTAATGCATATCTGAATGGAGGAGAGGAAGTTCTCGGAATCATTTAACAGTTGAAAGGCGCGTTTTGTGCCCTGTTTATGTTCTTCGCGCAGATGCTCTAACCTGATTTTTTTAGAAGAAACCAACGCAATTTCGCTCAAAGAAAAAAAAGCATTGACTAAAATAAGAAGTAAAATAATGAATATTTCCAAGATACGCGGGTTTAATTATTTCGATTTTTTGCGAGCAAATCTCTTTTATTTTTTTTGATGTAGTAGAAATAAATTGCCAAGTCAAAGCTGATTAAAAGAAGATTAAAAGCATACAGAAAAGTAACGATATCGTAGTTATTCAATACTTTATGAATAATTCCCATTACATAACCGAGCATAAGCAATAACATAAATATCGGACTTTTTCCGATAACAATTTTGGTTTTGAGGGATTTAATGATAGAAATAGGCCAGCTGCATGCGAAGCAGAGCAGCATTGAAATTTCCCAAATACTAAAGTCTTTTGCGAGCATTTTATTTTTTTAAAAGCGGCTGCAAAAATACGAATTATATTTGAAATTAGGAGTGTAAAAATTCGCGCATATCGCTAATGATTTTATTCGCCATATTTTGTGCGATACCATCTGTTTCAGCTTCGGCATACACACGGATTATGGGTTCGGTGTTGGAGGGACGCAAGTGTACCCATCCGGTTCGGAAGTCAATTTTTACACCATCAATCGTATTTACTTCATTATCAGCATATTTTGTGGCGATAGCAGCCAGAATAGCTTGAATATCCATTCCGGGGCGCAGTTCTATTTTGTTTTTGGAAATGTAATAATTCGGATATTTGCGGCGGATTACGGAGCAATAATCCCCTGTTTTTGCCATATAAGAGAGGAACAGGGCAATGCCTACCAGGGCATCTCTGCCGTAGTGAAGTTCCGGATAGATAACCCCGCCGTTTCCTTCGCCGCCAATGACAGCACCGGTTTCTTTCATCTTTGCCACTACATTTACCTCGCCTACGGCCGACGCTGCGTACTGCACGTCATATTTTTGGCTGATGTCTCGCAGCGCACGTGTAGAAGATAAATTGGAAACCGTATTTCCTTTTTTATGTTGTAAAATATAATCTGCCACGGCTACCAATGTGTATTCTTCGCCGAACATATTTCCATCTTCCGTAATAATTGCCAAGCGGTCCACATCGGGATCAACGACGAAACCAACGTGAAAATTCCCTTTCTTGATAAGTTCTGCAATTTGGTGCAAGTGTTCCGGCAGCGGTTCGGGATTATGTGCAAAAACGCCGTTTACTTCACCATTCAGGACTTTCACTTTCGTTACGCCCAATTTTTTGAGCAACAGCGGCAACGCAATTCCACCGGTTGAATTGACACAATCAATGGCAATGGAAAAATGAGCTTTCTTAATGGCAGGTACGTCCACCAAATCCAATGCCATAATTTTATCAATATGGTCATTGATGGCATCTTCATATAAAGTATAGGTGCCTAAGTGCTGAATATCCGCAAAATCGAATCTTTGTTCCTCTGCAATTTTCAAAACTTTCTCTCCATCATCGGCAGAAATAAATTCGCCATCACTGTTGAGGAGTTTCAGGGCATTCCAGTGCATGGGATTATGGCTGGCAGTAAGAATCACTCCTCCGTCCGCTTGTTTCCCGATGACAGTCATTTCAACCGTGGGTGTAGTAGATAGCCCCAAGTCGATAACATGAGCTCCCAAACTTTGTAAAGTGCTGCATATTAGCTTATTAATAATCTCTCCCGAAACACGGGCATCGCGACCAACCACAATCGTCAGAGGAGTATCGTTTTTTTTGAGAAAAGTAAAAAAAGCAGAAATAAATTGAACGACATCCGGTGGAGTTAAGTTTTCGCCGACTTTTCCGCCAATAGTTCCCCGAATGCCTGAAATAGATTTGATAAGTGCCATATTATTAGTTATTTGATAATTTGATTTCAATGCCGACTTGCAGTTGTAGGACGAACATACCTTTTTTATAGTCGCTTTCCACATTGGGCAGGCTGGTTTTATTTGCCAAAGGAATTAGATAGGTGGGGGTTATTCCGGCTCCGATGCGCAAAAAATTTCCTACTTTAACTTGGAATTGCGCTACGCCGGCAAGTCCGAGGTAGTGCCCGCGATGGGTACATAAAATCGTGCTTTTGCCATTGTCCAGATTGGTCTGCGTGGTATCTTGCCATTGGTCCACCTTTTTAAGATTATTGTAAGAAACGTCCCCTCCCACGCGAAAGAAAAAGCGTTTTCCTATTGGTAGAACATAAAGTGCTGATATTCCGCCTTTTAATTTATTAAATTGAGTGGATGTTCCCACATTGTCGTCACCGGTCTTGTAGGTGTCGTAATCAAAATTAAACTGAAAATCCAAATGTTCGTTCCAACTGTCGATGATCAACGATGCACCTCCACCCAACGATTTATTGACGATTGCATTATTCGAAAATTCTTTGTCGAATCTCAACTCAAAGCGCTGCGCTTGAGCAGTCAGCGATAGCAACAAAACACTTAAAATGAAGATGTGTCTTGTTTTATGCCAAATTGAGTGAATATTATCCATGTTGTGCGGTTTTGTGACGTTTTAACGACATTTTTTTTTATTTATTGTTGCTTTGTGCTATGAATAGCGACTTATAGTCTGTTTTAAGCATCTTTAACATTTTGAATCATTAACACTGCACGTCTCCCTAAACAACGATCCCAAAACTGTTTTACTGATGAGGAAATGGTTTAATAATTTTAAATAAATGAGGTCAGTTCAACGACCCAATGGGGGAGCATAATGAAAAGATGAAAAATTGATAACCTGATGGAGAAGTAATTAAAAAAATCATGTTACTTTTGCAAATTCAAAAACGAAAATATGAACCCTTTTGTATGTAGTGAATTTAAAGATACTCGTTCGGGATTTGGAGCGGGTTTGGTGGAAGCCGCGAGAAGGAATCCGA
>JALNYF010000059.1 GCA_023229985.1 Bacteroidales bacterium
TTGGCAACAGGTTCTCTCATCAATTATACTCAAAGTGATAAACGCCGCGTTGATATATCGGTGGGAATCGCGTATGGCGAATCCATTGAAAAGGCACGTGATATTATGTTGGAATTAGCCCATTCGCGTCCGGAGATTTTGCAGGGCGAAGATGCACCGGAAGTGGTGGTTACTAACTTAGGACCCAGTGCCATCAGTCTGCAACTTCACGTTTGGGTAAAAACCGCCGATTATGGCGTAATTTTTACTGCCATGAATCAGGGTATTTATGAAAAATTGAGCGAAAACAATGTCGAAATACCATTCGATCAATTGCAAGTTCATATCAAACAATAATTTATGACAAAAAAAATATTAGTTGCGACCGGAGGGGGCGACTGCCCGGGCTTAAATGCCGTCATTCGCGCTATTGTTAAAAGAGCCTCCCAGGAGCAAGATTGGGAAGTGTATGGCTGTAAAGAATCCTTTAACGGGATTCTAAAAGATGATGTGGATATTCGCTTGCTGACCGATGAAAACGTTGCCGGAATCCACGTGAAAGGGGGTACCATCATCAAAACTACCAATCGTGGCGGTCCATTTCACTTTCCTGTTAAACAAGATGACGGAAGCTGGAAGATAGAAGACCGTTCCGCTTTGATGAAAAAAAGATTGGAAAATATGGGCTTTCATTCCGTTATTAATATCGGAGGCGACGGTTCACAGCGTATTTCATTGGAATTGACTAAGTTAGGAATTAATGTGGTGGGTGTTCCCAAAACAATTGATAACGATTTGTCCGCTACCGATTATACTTTCGGATTTCAAACGGCTGTAGAAATCGCTACTGAATGTTTGGATAAATTGGTTACAACCGCCTCCAGTCACAGCCGGATTTTTATTATGGAAGTAATGGGACGCGATGCCGGTTGGATAGCCCTGAATACGGCCATTGCGGGTGGTGCGGAGGTCTGTATTATTCCTGAAATTCCTTATGATCCGCGCTTGATTGCTCAAAAAATTGCTTCTCGTTATCAAAAAGAGTATGGTTTCTGTAATATTGTTATTGCCGAAGGTGCCAAGGCATTGGATGGAAAAGTAACCGGTACCGACCCAACTGCAATTGGTGACTGCCATATCAAATTGGGCGGGGTGGGCGATAAGTTGAAACTTGAGCTGCAAGCTCTTGGGATAGAGCATGATATACGCGTTACCGTGTTAGGACATCTGCAACGCGGCGGCACTCCCATCGCTTACGACCGCATCTTGGCTACCGAATTTGGTGTGAAAGCCTTTGAGTTGGTGAAAGAGGGGAAGTTTGGAAATATGGTGGTCTATAATCATCCCGATATTTCCTACGTCCCATTGGAAAAAGTATTGGAAGTCGCCAATCTCGTGAAACCGGCAACCAGCGATTTGGTGCGGACGGCACGTGGCGTGGGTATAGCTTTTGGGGATGAAGTATTATGTAATAAGTGACGAAAACTGTTTTTTAATCTATTGCTAATTCCAAAAAATCATGTACATTTGTCGCAAATTTATTTCTAATATAAACTATTGTAAATCTATCGTTTAAAATCGAATATTATTTGTTTATGGATAATTTTATCGTCTCAGCTCGTAAATATCGTCCCTCTACTTTTAATTCGGTGGTCGGGCAAGAACACATTACGGCTACTTTAAAAAATGCTATTAAAACACAACAAGTTGCGCAGGCATTTCTTTTTTGTGGTCCCCGTGGTGTGGGGAAAACCACGTGTGCCAGAATCTTTGCCAAGGCACTGAATTGCGAGCATCTGACGGAAAACTTTGAACCTTGCAACGAATGCGAATCCTGCCGTGCTTTCAATGAATCCGCCTCCTTTAACGTCTATGAATTGGATGCTGCATCTAATAATTCGGTGGACGACATCCGTGCGTTGGTGGACCAAGTGCGTATTAGTCCCCTCGGCGCAAAATACAAAGTCTATATCATCGATGAGGTTCACATGCTCTCTACACAAGCCTTCAACGCTTTCTTGAAAACATTGGAAGAACCCCCCGCTTATGCTAAATTTATCTTAGCCACCACCGAAAAACATAAAATTATCCCTACCATCTTATCTCGATGTCAAGTATATGATTTTAAGCGAATTAAAGACATTGACATCGTTAAACACCTGCAATATGTTGCTCAAAGCGAAAATATTTTGGCGGAAGAAGAAGCACTGCGAATCGTCGCTGCTAAAGCCGATGGTGCACTCCGCGATGCCCTCTCCATCTTTGACCAATTAGTCAGTTTTACAGGGAAAAATATTACTTACCAAGCTACTATCAGCAACTTAAATGTCTTAGATGTCGATAATTATTTTAAAATGGTCGATTACCTGTTCGACGATGATAGTACCAAAGCACTTCTTCTGTTTGATGAGATTCTTGCGAAAGGCTTTGATGCTCAGAACTTTATAGCAGGATTAGCCGCCCATTTCCGCAATTTACTTTTAGCTCAATACCAAGATACCGTGGCACTGATGGAAGTCTCCGATTCTATTAAACAAAGATATAAAGAACAAGCCCTCAAAGGCGATAAAACACTGTTACTGCGTGCGTTAGAACTAACGAATACCTGCGATTTTAATTACAAAGCCTCCAACAATAAACGCCTTTCTGTCGAAATTTGCTTGATGCAAATTAATGCCAATTACGTCTTTATTAAGAATCGAAATACAGCCCCCGTCAGGCAATCACGGGAGGGATAACAATCAATCAGCAACTGCTTTACAACAGTTGGGTCTGCAAGCACCGGTTTCTTCAAAACAAGCGTTTGTGCCACCCGATTCCGTTGTTAAAAGTCCTTCTATCAAAGAGTTGGCAAAAGATCCGATGCCCGTTGCTGCCAAGGAAACAATTCCTCCAGCCGCTGCCTCAGAAACCATTCCAACGATTATTCCAAATACTGAGCAGCAAGTTGATAATCAACCTGTTCAGCTCGATACTCCGCAGTCCGCTCAGTCCGAAAGTCCTGAAACGCATGCCTCGGAATCAAATCCTATTTCCCCTGTTGCTTCTATCCCCGATTCTGTTGTTGAGAAAGAAGTACCGCAGCCAGCCACTCCGGTCGCTGTTCCCGACTCTGCCTCAACAATTTCTGAAACAATGGAAGTCAGTCAGGAAATGCTCAACGAACATTGGATTCCGATGGTGGAAACTGTGTTCGTTCAAACTCCGACCTTGTACGCCTCCCTTTTGAACTATTCCCCGACAATTGATCATAATGTAATTCACATTACCCTTAAAAATGAGCGACAAGAAGACGATTTTAGAGGGAAAAAGCATCAAGTTTTGGAGTATTTGCGCGCCCATTGCAGTGATCAAATACAAGATGTTATTCTGACCATAGATACCAATATGGAAACGAAAAAATTTATCCTGGATGATAAAGATAAATATGAAGAATTGAAGCATCAAAACCCTGACTTAATTGATTTTATGAAAATTTTAAACCTAAGAATGCTAAGCTAACATGTCGAATAGAATTTTTATTGTTATTGCTCTTGTGCTCTGTTATATACCCACACTTTGGGGACAAAATGATCCTGAAAATAATGAATTTGCCGAAATTCTGATTGACGGGAAATACACAAATGGGAACATTTATGTAAAGAATCCATCTCAAAATGGTATTTTTTGTGTAAAAAATGTAATGGTCAATGGGACAGATTATCCTTTCACGGCTCAATCTAATGCTTTTGAAATATCCTTGAGGGAGTTCCAACCTAATGACTTTGTTTTTATCCAAATTTATCATACAAAAGAATCTAAACCACTCATTATCAATTCCGAAATCCTTGTTAAAGAATCAGAATTTTCGTTTCCGTCTTTCATTTATTCTAAAAAAAAGAAATTGCTTGAGTGGAAAATTGATGAGTTGGAAAACACCTGCCATTACGACTTAGAACAACTGCTTTACGGTAAATGGATTGCTATTAAAGATTTAGGGAAACCGTCAGAGATGATTGCGAACACTTATTTGCCGACGTTGCTGTCAGGAATGAATTTCTTTAGAATCAAGCAAACTGATCTGGATAATAATGCGTTGACTTCACCGTTGGTTAAAGTGAAAAGCCCCAACTTGAAAGTGATGTTGCTGAGTGATAAAGTGAAGGATTTTATTGAATTTACTGCCGTGACGCATTATGAATTATTCGATGAAAACGGCTTTTTTCTCAAACGCGGAACTGCCCAAAAAGTAAACGTATCCGACTTGAAAAAAGGAACTTATTGGATTAATTTTGACGGAAAGGAAACGATGGTCAATAAAAAATGATAAAATGGAATTAGAGAAAAAATATTACAGTATCAGCGAAACTGCCGAAATGTTTAAGGTAAACACTTCGCTACTGCGATATTGGGAAAAAGAATTTGATGTTCTAAAACCATACAAAAATAAAAAAGGGGACCGTTATTTTACCCAAGACGATATTCGTAATTTGCAGATTATCTATAATTTAACTAAAATCAAAGGTTATACTTTGCAAGGTGCTAAAGATGCTCTAAAACAAGATTATCAGCGCCATTATTCGCAATCTCAAGCGGTGGCTTCTTTATTGCGGATCAAAGCCAAACTATTGGAAATAAAAGAAAACCTATCATAAATTTATAAAAAATAAACTATGCCAACAATTTCAAAAAAAGGGCAAGCAATGCCTTCATCTCCAATTAGAAAATTAGTACCGTTTTCTGATGAAGCTAAAAAAAGAGGAGTACATGTTTATCACTTAAACATTGGACAGCCGGACATAGAAACTCCGGAATGTGCTCGTAATGCAGTTAAAAATAATGATTTAAAGGTGATTGCCTATAGCCATTCCGCCGGAATCTTGAGCTGTCGCGAAAAATTGGTGCAATACTACAAAAGTGTCAATATTGACCTGACACCCGAAGAAATCATGATTACAACCGGTGGTTCGGAAGCCATCCTTTTTGCTTTTAACAGTTGCCTGGATGTTGATGATGAGGTAATTATCCCCGAACCTTTCTATGCCAATTACAATGGTTTTTCCATGACTTGCGGCGTAAAAGTTAAACCCATCATCTCTACCATTGACAATGGTTTTGCACTTCCTTCCATTGAAGAGTTTGAAAAAATTATTACCCCCAGAACGAAAGCTATCATGATTTGTAACCCAAATAATCCAACCGGTTATTTGTATTCCAAAGAAGAATTGTTGCAGTTGGCAGAAATTGTAAAAAAACATGATTTGTTCCTATTCGTTGATGAGGTATATCGTGAATTTTGTTACGATGGTGTCAAACATTTTTCAGTAATGGAAATTCCCGAAATAGCGCAAAATGTTGTTTTATTGGATTCTGTATCAAAACGTTACAGTGCTTGCGGCGTGCGTATAGGTGCGTTGATAACCCACAATAAAGAGGTATATGCAACGGCAATGAAATTTGCACAAGCCCGTTTGAGCCCTCCAACTTACGGACAAATTTTGACCGAGGCAGCCGTGGATACTCCGCAATCTTATTTCGATAATGTGATTACCGATTATGTTGCACGCAGAAATACGGTCGTAGATGCCATCAACGCCATGCCGGGTTGTTTATGCCCGAAACCGAAAGGGGCTTTTTATGCCGTAGCTCGCTTACCTATTGACGATTCCGACAAATTCTGCCGCTGGTTGTTGGAGGATTTTAACCTGAATGGCGAAACTGTAATGTTGGCACCCGCAACCGGATTCTATTCCACCGCCGGCAAGGGAACCAATGAAGTCAGAATTAGCTATTGCTTAAAAGTTGATGACTTAAAAGCTGCCATGAAATGTTTGGAAGCTGCTTTGAAAGTATATCCCGGAAGAACGTGCTAATGTAGCAAATCATTTTTACTCAATTACTATTTTTACTCATTAAACTCAATTACTATGATGACAGAAAATCAAGAATTAGGAGTTACGGGCGAAGATATCGCCCGTAACTATCTTTTAACCAACAATTATCAAATTTTAGAAACCAATTGGCGATATGGTCACTTGGAAGTGGATATTATTGCCCGCGAAGGCGATGTAATTGTTTTTTGCGAAGTTAAAACAAGAAAATCCAATACTTTTGGCAAACCTGAAGAGGCGGTTACCTTCATGAAACAACGAAACATTATCCGCGCTGCCGATAGTTATGTTTCCAGAAAAGGGATGACAAATGAGGTACGCTTCGACATTATTTCGATTTTGCAAACTTCACAAAATACTGAATTAGAACATTTTAAAGATGCTTTTTCCCCTCGTTGGTGAAATTAGCTATTGATTACGTAAATGATTATCTAAGAATCTGTTGTTAAATTGCTGAATAACAGACTTCAATTTCTTTTCGTATTCTAAAAAACGACTGTCTGCGCTCAGTGGGAGAGGGTGTCGCGGTGCGCTTTCCGTTAAGTCCCAAATAGATGTGATATCTTTCCCGTTAAACTCAATCATATAATTATCTACGAAAAAATGATAAATCGATGTATTGTAATTAATGGCAAAAGTGGACAATTTCGTATCAAAAACGTTGTTTCCAAATGAGAAAAAGGGTTCATTCCAATGACAATAAGCAAAGATAGAAGGCATAATGTCTATTTGTTGCATGATTCGGTCAGATACGAACGCGGTATCGGCTTGCGGGTGGAAAAAGATCATCGGGATACTGTATCTTTTTGCTTGATAATCAATATTTTTGACTTCGGCAAAATTGGTGTGGTCGGCTGTAATAACAAAAAGTGTGTGTTCATACCAATCGCTTTTTTGGGCTTGTTTAAAAAAATCTTGTAAGGCTCTATCTGTATATGCTACAGCATGTTGCATATCAAAATCTCCTTTCGGTAAAGTCTTGTTGAATGGCTCTGGTACTGTAAAAGGGTGGTGCGAGGAAAGGGTGTAGATAGTGGCAAAAAATGGTTGCGAAAAAGTGTTAAGAGTAGAACTAACATATTGTAAATAAGGATAATCAGGGATTCCCCATGTACCGTCAAAATCACGCTTTAATTGGGGGTATTCATTGCATCCGTAATAATGACTAATGCCCATCAGACTACAGTAGCTGTCGAAACCCATTGTGCCATTTTTGCCGCCATGGAAAAAAGCCGTGCAGTAGCCCTTTTTATTGATGAGCGGAATCGCATATTGAACTTGCGCATTGGCGTATTGGCTTTGTGAAAATGGTCGGTTCATTAACGACGGGATTCCACCTAAAATCGACGGGAGTGTCTCAATGGATTGTTGTCCGTTGGCATAACCGCGGAATACGATGCTTTTTTGCGCAATACTGTCTAAAAAAGGTGTATATCCTGAAATATTACCGTTATGGGAAAGAAAAGCGGAATATTCGCTCGAGATTCCCTCCAATATGATGAGTACTATATTTTGAGTGGGTGGTGTTTTAATATATTGATTTTCAAATGTTTTATGCTCAGGTGTGAAATATTGGTCACAGATTATCTCATTTTTAAAATAGAACTTGCGCTCTAATTGTTCCGATTGGATGGTGGTTAGCAACGAAAAAGGGGAGTTTAGAACTAAGGCAGCGTTTTCAATTCCTCCCATTCCGCCGGCAGCGCTAATGTTGATGGGACGATACTGCCAGCCGCCGCGCATTCCCGTCAATATTAGAAAAGCAAATATTAGCCGAATCCCTATCGCTTTTGCCAAATGACAAGATCTTTTTGCAAAATATTGATAATCAATTTTATTTGTCAATATTACGGTGAAGATGAATAGCAAAATAAAAGCAGCCCAAATAAAAAACATGTAAAAATACTCCTTCAAAAAAATCGGCAGTAATTCCGAAAAATTGTTGGTTTCACCCACAAATCGAAAGATGTCAAATGTCATTCTTCGTAAGGAAAACGGATAGTAGCATGTGTCAATGAGATTTAACAAAATGGCAAAAGAATTGACGGTTACAAAATAAATGTCGCCCGTTTTTTTGAACCATTTTTGAGTAATGAATCTGAATGGGAGTAACATCAAAATAAAATACAACGAGTTGATATAGAGAATGATAGAAATGTCGAAGCGCATTCCAGAGCAAAAAGTGATAAAGTTAGCTTGGGGAAAAGAATCGAAATTGAAGGCATAAAAAACGATACGGGACAAAGAAAATAGAAAGAGCACTGCGATGAATCGAAACAATAATACGCACAAAGGAGATTTTACCATATTATTATTTAGCCATGATTGATTCATCGTTGTTTATTCTTTAAATATTCGTCATACAATAGTCTCACGCGCGGGTCCGGATAGAAACAGTTGCATTTTTCCAACTCAGTGGCTTTTTGCAGAATCTCGAATGCCTTATCATACTCTTCATTCAATGAATAATAGAGTGCATCAATAAATAAACGATTGTATTCCAATTCTTTAGCAGTATTCGAAGTAGACGTCTCGGGAATTGCATCTGTTGGGAAAGCAGCAGAATCTGTCGTCACATCATCTTTGGGAATGGTTGGTGAAATCGCTGTTTTTTGGGGTTCCTCATCCGGAACATAATTATCAATTTGATTCATTTTTTCGCGGCACTCCAACAACATCTCCTTAAAACGGAGATATTCCTCCGATTCAATTATATTATCTTTATTTTCAGTAAGATAACTATCTGCGTAATCTAAAAATTTGTATGCTATTTCATAATTTTTCTTTTCATAAGCGACTTTTGCAATGGTGAGGTAAGATTCATAAACACCTGTTTTTGAGCGGATAATACCACGATAGTAATCGTCATTACAATAAGCGGAGGGCATATCGTGGCAAAAATTTTCCAAGGTTTCAAAAACCGGAAGTGCATCGGCAGCGTGACCAATATGAATTAAAGAATCCCCTAATTGAAACAGTTCATCATAAAAATGATCCGTAAAATCAGATAATTGATTCTCGTGTTCGCGTTTCAAGGGCGCATCATTGTATAATACATGAATGAGTTCAATACATTTATCGTATTCATTATCAATAAAAAGCAGTTTCAATTTCAGAATCAGTGCGTCTGTGAGGAGTGGGTTATATTGAATGGCGCGGTCTAAATAGTAATTAGCAGTATTTGTATCAAAGAGGCAAAGTTCATCAACTGCAAATAAATAGAAAATAGTATCCACGCGTTTTCGTTGCACTTCTAACGTGTCTTTCAGTAACGTAGCTTTGTGCAATAGGGTGTCGCAGTAATGTTTTTGTTGATAAAAATCAATTTCGGGGCAATTATGCAGTTGAGGCAAGTAATTGGTTTGGAATTTTTTAATATCATCTGCTATATCTTGGATGAGGAGATAATGAAGCGAAATCAATTCCGGATTTGTGGTACTAATTTTGTTGATTTTTTTTTGAATGTCAGGGAGCAGGTTTGCTGCTTTCTCGCAATCGATGTTATTTTGGGCAATCACAGCAACGTGCAAGAACATCAGCGCAAGCGCGATGCCAAGACAGTGCATTCCCCATTGATGATTCATTACTCTTTTAATAAATTATCCTGAATCATTTTTCCCAAATCATCTTTGGTGGGTGCGCCAACATATTTGATGGGTTGTTTATTCGGGTAGAAGAAGAGAAGAGTAGGGATACTGTTAACTCCCAATGCCTGAGCAACTTCCGGAGATTTATCAATATTTACTTTGTAAATGACAATCTTTCCTGCGTATTTTTTTGCAAAATCTATCAAATAAGGACTAATCTGGCGGCAAGGTCCGCACCAATCGGCGTAAAGGTCCACTAACGCCGGCATTTTTCCTTTATATTGGAAACCTTTGGGGTTATCCAAGTCCGAAACTAATTTGATAAATTCCTCGGTTTTAATATATTGTACGGTTTCGATAAGGGTTGTCGTCTGAGATTCTGTTGCATGGAGGTCTTCGGCAGGTGCAGCAATATGATTGTTGTTTTCGATTTTTTCAGAATTATCGGCTGTTGGATTGGGGACTTTTTGCGATGAAGTGTCGCAAGAAATCAAGCCCAAAGAGAGGCAAACAACCGCCGCGATATAAGTTAAAGTTCTCATAATAAGGATATTTAAGTAATATTATTTTTGTCTGTTTCGAATCATCAAACCTGTTTTATTCTTTCCGACTCTTACGTAATCCAAGATAGGACGGAAAGCGGGGCAGCCGAATTGACAGCAACCGCATTCCATACAATTCATGATGCCGAATTGTTCACAATCTTCATAGCGTTCCAATTCGGAGAGAATTTGTAATTTGTATGGTTGTAAACCCATTGGGCAGGCAGCCACGCACTTGCCGCAGCGAATGCAGTCAGATGAGGTATGACGTTTGGCTTCGCTCATGTCCATAAACAAGATACTTGACATTCCTTTCACGGCGAAGGAGTTCAGATTGGTGATGGCTTTTCCCATCATCGGACCGCCGCTGATAAATTTTCCAGTATTTTCAGGTATTCCCACCGATTTCATGATACTATCGATGGGCGTCCCGATTCTTACTCTAAAATTTTTGCGGTTTTCCAACATCTTGCCTGAAACAGTGGTGAAAATTTCAACGATCGGTTTGTTTTTTTGAACGGCTTCATAGACGGCATAAGTAGTCGTAAAGTTATTCACAATGCAGCCCACATCAATCGGGAGTTTCCCGTTGGGTACTTCTCGTTTAGTAATAGCTTTAATTAATTGTTTTTCAGCACCTTGTGGATATTTTGTTTTTAATTCAACCACTTTAATCTGGGGATATTTTTTGGCTTTGTCGGTAAGGATTGCGATGGCATCTTTTTTGTTGTTTTCGATACCGATACATGCGATTGGTGCGTCGGATGCGATGAGCAAAGCCTGAATTCCGACTAAGCATTCGTCCGCTTTTTCAAGTAAAAGGCGGTAGTCGGTAGTGATATAGGGTTCACATTCCGCGGCATTGATGAGCAAGAAGTCCACTTTTTGTTCGGGGCGCAGCATATATTTGACGTGTGTTGGGAAGCACGCACCGCCCAAACCTACGATGCCACAATCCTTCATTCTATTGATGATGGCTTGTTTATCTAAGGTTATTTCGGTTTTCAGTTCCGGTGTTGTGTCGATATTTTCGCACCATTCATCTCCTTCAACATCAATGACGACGGCCTGTTTTTTATAGCCGCTGATGTCAGCAACCATATCGATTTTATTAACCGTACCGGACACGGGACTATGAATATTGGCAGAAATGAATGCTTCGGCTTTACCGATGAGTTGTCCTACTTTAACTTTATCGCCTTTTGCCACGATAGGTGTTGCGGGTGCTCCGAGGTGTTGGGTAAGGAAAACCGTTACTTGGGACGGAATCGGGAAAGATTCGACACTAGAGTTTTTTGCAAGTTTATTATCTTCAGGGTGAATACCCCCTATTTTGAAAGTTTTCATATTTTGTTCTTTAAACCGATAATGTAGTAGGTTCTGCTGATACTTCAACTGTTTTTTGTGGTGGGAAATTGAGCGCAATAATTGCGCCTCTCGGGCACTCGGCGACACATTTCCTGCACATTTTGCACTTGTTTTCATCAATATGAGCCAAATTATTTTCAATGGTAATGGCGTCGAAGGCGCATACTTTCGCACATTTTCCGCATCCGATGCAAGCAGCTGTGCAATTTTTCATCGCGAGGGCACCTTTTTCTTTGTTCACGCAGGAGACGAAGACTTTGCGACCTTTGGGACCTTTTTTGCGAATTTCTATCACCCCTCTTGGACAAGCGCGACTGCAACTGCCGCAACCGCCACAAATCGTTTCATCTACTACGGGCAGGTGCGTTGCCTCATCAATACGGATGGCGTTGAAGTGACAAGCTTTCACGCAATCGCCACATCCCAAGCAAGCGTTGGGGCAGCAGCTTTCACCGGCAAACAGCATATTGGCAAAAGCGCAGCTGCCGGCTGAGTCGTAAGAAACTTTGGAGGGTGCATTTTCGCAAGTTCCCTGACAGCATACTACCGCAACTTTGGGTTCGGCAGCAGTGGCTTCAAGCCCCAAGGCTTGGGCAATGGCTTCGGTAACAGGTGCCCCGCCGGCGGGACATTGTTTCTCCAATGAACCGCTTTTAACAATCGTTTCCGCTAACCCACGACAACCCGCAAACCCGCATCCACCACAGTTTGCACCCGGTAATAACGATACCACAATGTCTATTCTGGGATCCTCTTCAACGTGAAATTTTTTAGCAATAAAAAATAAAATTACAGCAGATAATAAGCCAATAACGGCAAGAATAATTACTGCATCTAAAATAATAAAACCAGTCACTTTTACTCCTTTTTTTACGGGCGCAAAAATATAAAAATTAATTAGATTATTCCGTCATCCATTGCATATTTAATAAAAAATTATTTCCGCGGTTTTGTAACTCTATTTGGCATTTTTTAAGTTCATAATGGTGCAATTTTTTTTAAATAGATCAACCAATTTGCAATTTCTATTTGACAATTTACACCATTATTTCTTCATATAATGCTTTTTTGTTATGATATATATGGCTAATGAGAATTGATGAAGAGTTAAGTTTGTATGACGTATGTAATAAAGAAGACGAGACTTACGTCCCGTCTTAAATGTTTTCACAACGGAATAATCCTTATTGTGAATCGCTTCAAATTTTGTGCAGCAAAAATAGATTTTTTTTTGTTATAAACAATCTTTTTTTTAAAAAAAAATATTGTATTTTTGGATTGATTTTTTAAAAGCGACGAATAATACTTAATGTGCTGTTTTAAAGTATATTATAGTTATTTTTTAGAATATAAAAAACAATAATATAATGAAAAAAATTTTAGGATTAGATTTAGGAACGAACAGTATTGGTTGGGCGGTTGTAAATG
>JALNYF010000125.1 GCA_023229985.1 Bacteroidales bacterium
GTCTCTGAAGAGGAATAGCCTAAATTCTCGCCATTGTTTTCAGAATAATTATATTCTTCATAATTATAACTATTTTCGGCGGATGAAGTTTCTACTTGCGGTTCTTCAATGTATTCACTGTTTTCCACAACGGTTTGGCGATGGTATTGTGCATCTGAAGAAGATGTATAGACATCGTCATAATATGACAATTCACTTAATTTGCAAGATGTTACCAACAGTGAAACGGCAATCATCGGAATTAAAACTTTTGTTTTCATATTAATATCTCCTATATTTTATAAAGTGGACAATTTTTAGTACTTTTGCAACCTCAAAATAATAGACAGCAAAGATACAAAAAAGTTAAACTAAAACGATAAATAATGGCAAAAAATTTTACGACACGCGCCGAAAATTACTCACAGTGGTATAATGACATTGTCAAGAAGGCAGATTTGGCTGAAAATTCAGCAGTTAGAGGTTGTATGGTCATTAAGCCATACGGATATGCAATTTGGGAAAAAATGCAAGGTGCATTGGATAAAATGTTTAAAGATACGGGACACGTAAACGCATATTTTCCTTTATTTATTCCGAAGTCTTTTTTAAGTCGGGAAGCAGCACACGTGGAAGGTTTTGCCAAGGAGTGTGCCGTTATTACCCATTACAGATTAAAAAATGCAGCTGACGGCTCCGGCGTAATTGTCGATCCCGATGCAAAATTGGAAGAAGAACTGATTGTTCGTCCCACTTCCGAAACGATTATTTGGAATACATACAAAAATTGGATTCAGTCATATCGCGATTTGCCGATTTTATGTAATCAGTGGGCAAATGTCGTTAGATGGGAAATGCGTACGCGACTCTTTTTGAGAACGGCAGAGTTTTTGTGGCAGGAAGGTCACACGGCCCATGCTACTGAAATAGAGGCACAACAAGAAGCAGAAAAAATGCTGAATGTTTATGCCGATTTTGCTGAAAAATTCATGGCTATGCCGGTCATCAAAGGCGTCAAATCTCCCAATGAAAGATTCGCCGGCGCAGTGGATACTTTATGTATTGAAGCGTTGATGCAGGACGGAAAAGCCCTCCAAGCCGGAACTTCACACTTCTTGGGGCAAAATTTTGCCAAAGCATTCGACGTGAAATTCTTGAATAAAGAAAACCAATTAGAATATGTATGGGCTTCCTCTTGGGGCGTTTCTACCCGCTTGATTGGCGCACTCATTATGACACATTCCGATGACAACGGACTTGTACTTCCTCCACAAATAGCTCCTATTCAGGTAGTTATTGTACCTGTCTATAGAAATGAAGAACAATTGAACGAAATTTCCGTCAAAGTAAATATCTTGGTTCAAAAACTGAAAAATAGAGGAATTTCCGTCAAATATGACGATGATGACTCCAAACGCTCCGGCTGGAAATTCAACGAATATGAAGTTAAAGGCGTTCCTGTCA
Organism: Bacteroidales bacterium; assembly: GCA_023229985.1. Taxonomy (GTDB): domain Bacteria; phylum Bacteroidota; class Bacteroidia; order Bacteroidales; family WCHB1-69; genus UBA1756. The sequence continues at coordinate 1,444 of JALNYF010000125.1, forward strand.
GAGTCGCTATCGGTCCGCGCGACTTGGAAAACAATGAAGCTGAGGTCGTTCGCCGCGATACACTGGAAAAACAAACCTTGTCGTTTGATACGTTAGATGAACATATTGTCAATCTTTTAGATGAAATTCAAAACAATCTTTTCCAACGTTCCCTCGAATTCAGAAATGCCAACATTCGCAAAGCCGATACGTGGGATGAGTTTATGTCGATTTTGGATAATGAAGGAGGCTTCGTTTTAGCCCATTGGGACGGGACAACCGAAACAGAAGAAAAGATTAAGGAATTGGCAAAAGCTACCATCCGTTGTATCCCATACAATAATCCGTTAGAAGACGGAAAATGTATCTGCACGGGCAAACCTTCCAATCAACGTGTGCTTTTTGCAAGAGCTTACTAACCATGAAAAAGAGCGTCTTATTTATTGTCAATCCTATTTCCGGAACTCGTATGGTCGATAATTTTGAAAAAATTGTTTACGATACCTTAGACAATGATAAGTTTGACATCTTTTTTCGATATACGAAATATAAGAATCACGGAAGCGAAATTGCGGCGGAAGCCGTTAAACAAGGGGTTAATATCATTGCTGCCGTGGGTGGCGATGGGACCGTCAATGAAGTTGCTTCGCAAATAGTCAATACCTCATCGGTTTTGGCAGTCATTCCCAAAGGCTCCGGAAACGGATTGGCTTACCACATGCAAATCCCCGTTCATATCAAAAAAGCATTAAAAATAATTAATGAACAGAATTTTACGACCATTGATACTTGTAAAATTAATGGGCACTATTTCTTTAGCATTGCCGGTATCGGCTTTGATGCAAAAGTGGCTTTCGACTTCAACAACGAAGGACAACGCGGATTCCAGAATTATTTAAAACATATTTTAATAAACTATTTAGAGTATCAATCTGCCCAATATTTAATAAAATATGACGGACAAGAACTTGAAACGGACGCTTTTTTTATCACTTTTGCCAATTCTTCGCAATGGGGTTATAATGTAAAAATTGCGCCGCGAGCCTCTATTTGCGACGGAAAATTGGATGTTTGCATTTGCCAACGCCCTAACTTCCTAAAATTCGTTAATGTGGATTTACCGCATCTGCTTACCAATCATTTCAATCGCTCTTCTCTCGTTCAATATCTTCAATGCGAAAAAGCAACCATTATTCCTTCAAACGGACAAAAAACCTATCTTCATATTGATGGCGATGCCGCAGGAAAAGTAGATGGTATTGAATTAGAGATGTTTCCGAGGTCTTTACTTATTTGTGTAAAAAATGATTATCTCCTAACTTAAATACATACCCTATCTCTATGGCTAAATC
>JALNYF010000126.1 GCA_023229985.1 Bacteroidales bacterium
GGTGGTGTACAAACCTTTAGTGTTCCTGCTGGCATAAGTGAATTGACGCTGGAAGTGTGGGGAGCAGCAGGGGGAAATTATAGTGCCAATGGGGGTGCCGGTGGTTATGCAGTCGGTACCCTTACCGATTTATCCGGTATATCAACATTGTATGTTTATGTTGGTGGACAAGGATCCGGAAGTGGTTCTTCCGGTGGATATAATGGTGGTGGAAATTCAAATAGTTATGGTGGTTCCGGTGGTGGTGCTACAGACATTTCTACTGATTATTCTTCCTCATGGCAAAGTACGACCCATTACAATTCTCGTTTAATCGTTGCCGGTGGTGGCGGGGGAGCAGGCTTCTCTACAACCATCGGCGGCTATGGCGGTGGTACTTCCGGAGGTCAGGGTGGAAATGGTACTGCAACCGGAGGTTATGGCGGTGGTCAGTCGTCCCCCGGAAGTAATAATACGGCAGGTTTGTTTGGATCTGCAAGTACATCCAATTCAAATAACGGCGGTGGTGGCGGCGGCGGCTGGTATGGCGGTGCCTCAGGCGTTGGTTCCAGTACAGATGCCGGCGGTGGCGGCGGTAGTGGATACGTGAATACTGTTTCTTCTTATCATCCGTCCGGTTATATACATTCAGGTAATCATTTCTTGACTAATACCTCTATTATTGCCGGCAATTCTTCTATGCCCAACCCGAATGGTGGCACCATGACCGGTAATACCGGCAACGGCTATGCCCGTATCTCATTCATCGGAAGTCTATCTTGTGTTTCTCCCATTCAAACCGTTCCTATTATCGTTCAAAGCAGTCCTACCGTCAGTGTAGCTGCTTCACAATATACCGCTTGTAATTCTGAAACCGTGGAACTTTATGTTTCCGCATCCGGTGATGTTGTCAATTACCAATGGAGCGAAGGCGTGAGCGGAACAGTAGGAAACTATACGGCTATTCCGGGTCATACCACTACTTATACACTGACCGTTACGAATGCTAACGGCTGTACGGCTGCCGCATCGACTACTATTACCGTTGATGCTCCTGAAGTGCAAATTGCTTCCAATCCGAGCAGTGCCCTTTGTGTAAATGCCGGTGATGCGTTAGCACTCTCGGTGGAACATATTGGCGGCGGTGGCAGTGTAAACAATGCCTCGGATTATAACTTTAGTGTTAGCAATGAACCATTTACTACTATCTCCGGAACTGCTTTGACTACAGGTGATGACGCAGAGACCCAAACAGCCAATATTGGTTTTACATTCAATTATTGTGGAACAGACTATACGCAAGTATCTGCTTCCACCAATGGTTTATTACGTTTAGGAGGAGGACAAACTACTTATAGAGCTAATAGTATGGCTTCAACTACTTATTATAATGTCATCGCTGCTTTTTGGGATGATTTGTCTGCCAGTACTTTATATTATAATACTTCAGGTGTAGCCCCTAATCGAGTTTTTACTTTGCAACATTATGGATATTATTTGGGCGATGGAAGTAATTATTTTTATTACCAAATTAAATTATATGAAACTACGAATGTAATTGAAATACATTATGGAAACGGATTGACAAATGTAACATCTACCGGAGGTGCTTCAATTGGTATTAATAGTTACAACAATGGGACTCAGTCTTATATCAGTGTAACCCCCACAGGTAGTGGAACAGCTACTACGTCATCGGTTTCCCCTAATGATGCTATTACTTATTCCCAAATCAACAATCTGACTTCCGGGACGAAGTATACTTTCCGTCCGACTCCTCCTTGCACTTATGCTTGGAGTACGGGAGCGACAACCCAACAAATTACGGTCAATCCAACCGATGACGCAACATATACCGTCACCGTTTCTTCACCGGAGTACGAATGTGATGCCGTGCTTAGTCAGAATGTCACAGTCATTCCCACGGTGAGCATTACGGCAACTCCGCCTGCCATCTGTGCGGGCAGTGCTTCTACTTTAACAGCCGAAGGTGCCGATACCTATAGCTGGGACAACGGACAAACCGGTGCCACTCGTACCGTATATCCTTCTTATGCAACTACTTATACAGTTACCGGTTCCACGGCTGCAGGATGTAGTGCAACGGGTTCCGTTACTGTTACCATTCCTTCATTCTCTGCAGGAGATATCGGTAATAACAGTGAAACCGTTTGTGCTTCTCATACCTTGCCGATTACCATTACAGATGTTACGGAAGGTGCCGGCGGCGGCAATGTCCAATATCGTTGGTATAGAAACGGTTCACTCTTGGCAAATTCAGATATGGCAGAATATGTTATTTCCGCAAATGAAATCAATGGCTTGGGTACCACATCTTATACCTATACCCGTCAATTTAGAGATGATTGTCAGGGTACATGGACAACCTCTACGGGTAGTTTTACTTTGACGGTGAATTCGGCTATGAACCAACCAAGCGTTGCGGGAAATAGAAGTACAGTTTGTGGCGGAACTACCACGTTAACGGCTTCCGGTGTCCCGGGAGCTTATTATCGCTGGTTTGCCGATGCAGAGGGTACGCAACTTCTTGGTCAGGGTGCTACGCTGACCACACCGGCAGTTACCGAGAATACCACATTCTATGTTCAGGCTTATAACCCTCCGATGGAAGGTACGGTGAATTTTAGCTATACTGGTGGTGTACAAACCTTTAGTGTTCCTGCTGGCATAAGTGAATTGACGCTGGAAGTGTGGGGAGCAGCAGGGGGAAATTATAGTGCCAATGGGGGTGCCGGTGGTTATGCAGTCGGTACCCTTACCG
>JALNYF010000127.1 GCA_023229985.1 Bacteroidales bacterium
GCTTTCACACTCATAGTAAAGTCCTATTAGTAAGTCAATTGAGCCGAAAAATCTATTTTTAACCACTTCCAACACATTGCCATAAACAGAAAGTTCGGATGCAACCACGCTTCCGAAGAATTCACGGGCACCCTTGTCGAAGTCTCGCGATACGCGGTGAATTAATATACAATTGTCTGCTAAATCTGTTAAATTTTGGGTTCCGCTGATATCTGCTTTCCGGATTAATCCGGATGATTTTCGCGGATGACAAACTATGTGAATGTGAATATTTAACTTTTTTGCCATTTTACTTAACATCTTCATTATTGAAGCCTGCTTTGAGTAAATGTCATTTCCTTCAATTGTTAAAATATCAAGTATCATTAAATTATCGAGAACAACAACATTAATGTTATTTTTTAACACTTTGTTTTGAATTTCAATAAATAATTTTTCCGCATTATCACCGTATTCATTATTATAAATAAATAATTTATCGCTTGTCCATTCGCTAACTCTCTGTGCAACACCTTCTTGTACGGTGAACCAATTTTTCCACTTTGTCGCGCGGGTGTATTTTTTCCCAGCCGCCTGCGTTACTAACCAATTTAACATTCGAGAATCCGTCATCTCGCCACTCCACATTGCAACACGCCACCCATAATCTATCGCATTGATTGACAGTTGATTTAACAATATACTCTTTCCGCTGCCATTGATGCCACTCCACACCGTAACCTCGCCAAGCGCGAATCCTACTATTTCTTCATCAAGACGGTCAATTCCGCTTTTAACAATATTCGAGTCGTTAATTTCAATAGGTTTTATGTCGCTTAGTTTCAGCCACATAGGACGTGAATTTTCTTTTTTCGGTTCTATTTCTACAGGAGATTTTTTTTCCAATGGCAAGGGCAACGCTGTATTTTTTCCCCTAAACGCCTGAGGCTCAAACAATTCTCGCAACTGCTGCCATCCCTTGTCAGCGCAACTGTCATGAAAGCACTTGTAACCGAGAGCACCATTGGCGGCGACAAATATTGCGGCATCTTTGCCTTTGTGGGTGGGGTCAAAGCAACAATGGTCTAATATATAACGCTTTCCGCCTTGGTAATCCTCAATATTGGAAACTTTTATTCCATTTTTAAAAATAAATTCATCAATGTTAAAAATCCCTGGTTTAGCAGCGTAAGTAGTAGTTACTTGCGGTTCAATTAATTCATCTGCTAACATTTGCAATTGTTCTTCACGAATTATGTTAATTTCAGAAGGAATATATTTTAACAAACTCATTCTGTGAGGACGTTCAAGAGTGCTAACTCCCTTCTTGGCAAGTGTCCCATAAAGCTTGGTTATTCGCGCGGCATTGTATACGGATGTATCTACCTTGCACGATGGAGTGGAAAAAAGCATGTCTAATACTTTTAAGATTTTTTTAACAAGTTCGGTAATTTTATCAGTGTTTGGCAAGTCAATCCGATACAATAAATGGTAACCATTACCTGACATCGCAACTATCGGGTCTGCCCACCCTTTAACTTTCAAAGCACTGAAAATGGCTCGGGCTAATACATGCGCCTCTTCTAATTCGGCATCTGTTGAACTTATGCCAGAACTTCGCACCGTGTCGATGTCGACCAACAACCATCGCCGGCACTCTATATCTTTATCCGTTGTTGTTATTTTGGGATTTTTAACAAATAATTCCCGTTGGTCGCGCGAAAAGCACTCGCGCTTGACAGGGTTAAGCGTAACATATATATTCCCATCAAAGCTCCATTTCTGTAGTTCTTTTTCTGCTTTTTCAGCATCAACAAAGTACGCTGAATGGATCGTCTTGCCGCTAATTGCGCGGATTTCAAATACACTATCATTAAATAAAATGTTAATTGCTTTCATTTTTTTACCCACTTTCCGTTAACATTTTCAAAGCCGAAAGAGCTAATCCAATAACCCTTTTGGGGATCCCTAATTATAAGGTAACCCGCATCATCACAGCACTTTTCACCGCGCTTTTCTTTTTCATCATAAAAACTATCATTCCAAACCCTTTTCCCAACCTCCATTTTAACAGATTTGTTAACATTATTAAATCCATCAGATTTGTTAATAATATTCATCCAACCATTACCGATTGAAATGTTAATTGCATCAATAATTGCTGAATAGTCGCCGTTAAATTCGCGTTGTAAATTTGAAAATAACTGCTGCATTTGCATTTGTGTTTTTAACATTTTATCACCTTTGAGAAGACGGACATTTACTGCCCATTTCTCCAATGCCTCCTTCATTTCTGCGCTTTTTTCGCCTTTTAAGAAAGAAAAATCAAAATTACATTCTTTATTTGTTAATTTTTTTTCTTTTATTTGTGGTGAATCAGCCTCGCACTTCTTAACACCTCCCATTTTCCCATATTCGCGCCGCTTTTCACAGATAGCAGCGTATTTTTGTGAATTTTTATCGAGATAACTCTTTATTTGCAAGAAAGCACATTCAACCGTCCTATCAAGGCTGGTTATTTCTCCGGTGCTTTCGTATAAAAATATCGCTTTGATCAAGGCACCAGCTTCATCATTTGTTAAGAAATTAAACACATCGCTGCTTTGTAGGTAAAGTATGAATGATTCTTTATTTTTCATTATTTTTTTGTTAATTGTTTTTTCTTTTCTTCTTTTGCTTTTAGAAAAGTTTCATCATTTCCAAATTTTTTTGAAAAAATATTCCAAGCATTATATGCATCATTCAAGGTCTCCGCCGCTTGCATTTGTGAGATAGCTTCCT
>JALNYF010000128.1 GCA_023229985.1 Bacteroidales bacterium
AAGTGCAACGAGGTAATATCGTTGTGAACGAAGTGAGCAATATCGCTAAAAAGTATAGGATTACAATACATGTTGGACAAAAGTGAATAAAAAAAGTAGTAGGTAAACCTACAATGTGCTAAAGTTGAAATACCACTCACAACAAGCACGGAGGAATACCTACTATGTCCACAAGTATAACACAAGACCTTGAATTTCGGTACAAAGTTGTTACATTTGCTTTAAAGTACGGAGTAATTAAAGCAGCAATTAAGTATCAAAAGACGAAGCAATTCGTCAGCTTTTGGAAATGTCGATACGACGGTACGATTGAGTCGCTTCGCCTGCGATCTCACCGTCCGAAATATCATCCGAATCAGCATACACAAGAGGAAATCAAACAAATATGTGATTTCCGACGGCGATGTCCGGACGAAGGCTTGGTAGAGTTTTGGCTTCGATTGCGGGGTAAAGGATACAAACGCACCATTCCGGGAATGTATCGGGCGATGGTCCGTTTGGGATATTTCGATAAGAAAACAAAGAAAAAGAAGCCGAAAGCGGGCATAATGGAGCCGATGACCCGTCCGGGTGAAAAGATACAAATTGATGTTAAGGTTGTGCCAAAGAAATGTATCAGCAGCCGGGACGGTGAGAAATGGTATCAATACACGGCGATAGATGAGTTTACCAGACTCCGCTATCTGGAAGGTTTCAAGGAACATTCGACCTACTCATCTGCTCAGTTCATCGTTCACGCAAAGGCGTTTTTTGAGAAGAAATACGGTTTTACGGTAGAATGTGTGCAGACGGACAACGGTTTTGAATTCACAAACCGCTTCTCAAAAGGCAATCGGGAATCTCTGTTTGAGCAAGTAGTAAGACATATCGGCATAAAGCATAAGCTCATACGCCCATTCACACCCAGGCATAACGGTAAGGTCGAAAGAAGCCACAGAGAGGATCAAAAACGGTTCTATGAGAAAAGAAGCTTTTACAGCTTCGAGGACTTTAACAAACAACTGAAAGCACATTTGGTACGAAGCAATCAAATGCCAATGCGCCCGCTCGGTTATCTCAGCCCCATACAATATCTAAACGGCTTAAGGGGGAAAATATGAGGAACGGGGGTTTGGGGGCATTGGAGCGATTGCCCCCAAATATCTCTTATCCATTTTGTCCAACATCATTGACAAACCTACAATAAAAAAGCGTAATTTCCCAGAGTAACGTCCACAGTGATACCCAGTGTGGAAGTTAGTATGGGAAATGGAAATTAGTGTGGGAAATTTTTCGGGGTAAAAGCCACAATTGTGCTAATAATAAAGCTTTTTAAATAAAAAACGGCATAGCAAAAAAACCCGAGGAAAGGGTTTCCCAAGGTAAGTTCCACTCAGGTGGAAGTTAGTGTGGGAAATTTAGAGCTCTTTTTTCTCTGTTTTAACCCCAAGTAACCGCAATAATTTAGGCGTTTGAATTACGGCTTCAGGTGGGATATGTACGATGTCAAAAAGCGCGGGGGCGTCTGCTCCGTAGACAAAAGAAAACATATCGTAGGCGGACTTTCCTCCGAAAGACTGACGCTTTACGGCATTGATGTGCGAGAATATCACATTCAAATGCTCTTGTGTAAAGTTGTCAAAAGATATGCCTTTGGGAGCAATATCTCTTAGCAAGGTGTGATTTTTCTCGATATGCGCCTTTTGGTTTGACTGCAAGGGGTCGCAAAAGTAAAGAGAAACTTCCTTTTTGCCGTCAAAGGCGTTTTCAATTGTAAAAACGTCGGAAAACTCGCCGCCGTTGTCGGTAAGTAGAACAGGAAAGAACTCCACAAAACTGCGGTTTTCTCTCAAAAGGCGGGCTTTAAGCAAACAAATTTGCTTTGATACTTCCGGCGATGAATTTAAATCCAAAAGCAAGCCGAACATAAAATTGTAGGGAACAAAGCAAAAAGTGAGGATAGTCTTTCCTCCGATTCTGCCGATAACCGTGTCCGTTTCAACCCAAGATGATAGCTTGTCCGTTTCCTTGCGGAGCAAGAAATCGATGTAGCTTCTGTCAATTTTCAACCCCTTAGGCACATATTCAACCTTTTTCGCCGTTCGAGGTTTGAATTTAACGACACGGGGAAAATCTATTGCGGCAACGGAAAGATAGCCTTTTTTCAAATGACGGTAAACGGTGGTTTTTGAAACATCCAAATTGTTTGTCTGTAAAATATGGTAAAGGTGTTGTCCGTTTTTGATACCTTCGGAAATGACGGCGTCAATGTCGAAAAACTCTTGTTTGTTGAACATGACACCGTCACGAGCTTCCGAGATCAACTTCTCATATTCGCCATGAGCGGATTTAGCACGGTAAATGTGACGGTCAAAGCCGCAAGCAGAATGAACTTTTGGGCAGGCGTTGCAGACAAATGGCGGCTTTAGCAGCTTTGGGCAAACGGCGACAACGGCGTTGCCGTCTTTGTCTGTACGTTTAACCTTAGTAGGCGAAATGGAAATGTGTTTTTTGACTTCCTTTGACACTGTAGTCGGGTCTTTGCCTGTTCGCCGCCCAATATTCTTAAAAGTCATGCCGTGTGACAAACATTCTTGAATTTCGATGCGATCATCAAGCGTAAGGTGTAAGTGTTTTTTTGTGTTATTTGTATTCATTAGTAAATCCTCCTAAGAGAATTTTCCCATACTAAGTTCCACTTCTCCAAATTTCCCAAGGTAACTTCCGTTGAAAAATCCACTGTGGACGTTACTCTGGGAAATTACTTTTTTTCTGTTT
>JALNYF010000130.1 GCA_023229985.1 Bacteroidales bacterium
TTCCAAATAGAGGAACGAGATGTGGAAAACAAGCGGATAAAGCATGTTTATGTGAAAAATAAAAAATGACTATTGTTTATAAGATTTTTATCTTAGTGAATAGTCTCAACTAAATTATACCAGCACTTTAAGTGTTTCTCTTGGGCTGTATCGCAAAAGGCAAAAAGAAGAATATACAAAGACAGGCAATACGGATTACACCGAATGCTTACAAATCACAAATATTGAATTTGTTCAGGCAATTATAAAAGAACAAAAAAGCGTTATCGCCCAACGTTATGAAAGAAAAGACGTTGCCATTGACAGAGCAAATACGATTGATGATATTCTTTCTGAATTGCATATAAACAAATTACATCCGATAGCTAATGAATGTTCTATTGCTTATTCCCTATTAAACTATTTGAAAAATCAGAAAGAAACATATTTGAAAGACCCAAGTGCCATATTTAAAATTGAAATTGAAAAACAATCCTTCGAATTAAAGAAAAAGCCACAAACAACAATCGTATGCCCTGTCGGAAAAAATGAAACTGGCCCGGCAAATGCTTGACCGTAAAAGATATTCGGTTTCGGAAGTCGGTTATCAAATCGGATATTTCAATCTGAGCCATTTCTCCAAAGCTTTTTATACCGAATTCGGGATAAATTCCAAAACATATACCAGTAATTGTTGAAAAATTTATAATTCAATTGAAATAATATAACATTTACTTGCACACAAATTTAAGTTTACTTAAATTTGCAGGTAAACAAACTTAAACATGACAGTTTCAGTTGATGATTTCGTAAAAACAATTTATAAGCAAAGTGTCCTTGCCAAGGCAGACACCAAGCTCAGCACCATATCGGGATTACTGAATGTTTCGAATGCCGCAACTACCGATATGGCCAGAAAATTGGCTCAAAAAGGGCTGGTTAACTACACCAAATACAAACCCTTAACTTTAACAAATGAAGGTGAAAAGCTGGCGTTAAATGTGTTGCGCAAACATCGATTATGGGAGACATTCCTGTTTCAGACACTCGGATTGTCATTGTATGAAATCCATCAGGAAGCCGAGAATCTGGAGCATTTTACATCCGATTTTCTCGCCGGCAAGATTGAAGAATATTTGGGAAATCCCGAAACAACACCGCAGGGAGCCCCCATTCCTTCGTTTAACGGACAAATTCACGTTGACAGTTCACAACTATTATTGTCGGAAGCCGAGGCGGGAGTAACGTATGAAGTTTCCCGTTTGTCAGGTTCGGAAAAAGATTTTCTGGATTTCTGTAGATCCAACGGCATAACAATTGGCGCAGAAATCAACATAGAAAAACAATACCTTTCAGGGAAGATGACCGAAATAACGATTGATAAAAGTAAAATTCTTCTTCACGAAGATGTTGCAAATATAATTTATGTTAGACGGTTGGTGAATCATTAATCGTCAGCAAATTGACAATCAACAATGTTTAATAATTAAAATTTAATAAGATGTTACAAACAAATCAAATTCAGGAGTTGTTAGGAGCAGAAGCTAATCTGCTTGAGTTTTCATCACCCAAAATAAGTAAAGAAATGTTGTCGCTTAGCGGCAAAGAAATCGTTGATGAAATTTTTATTCCTTCTGACAGGAATAATCGTGTATTGGGAAACTTAGCCCGTTTGTACAATTCGGGAAATTTGTCCGGTACGGGATATGTGTCAATTCTGCCTGTTGACCAGGGAATTGAGCATTCGGCTGGCGCTTCGTTCGCCAAAAATCCGATGTATTTCGATGCCGAAAACATTGTCAAACTGGCTGTTGAAGCTGGTTGCAACGGCGTGGCATCAACACTTGGAGTACTCGGGATTGTTTCGCGCAAGTATGCTCACAAAATTCCATTCATTGTAAAAATCAACCACAACGAATTACTGACATCGCCGAATACCTTCGACCAGATTTTGTTCGGCTCGGTTGACCAGGCTTACGAAATGGGAGCAGCGGGCATTGGAGCCACCATTTATTTCGGTTCGCCCGAATCGGACAGGCAAATTATCGAAATCAGCAAGGCTTTCGAATATGCACACAAAAAAGGGTTGTTCACCATTTTGTGGTGCTATTTGAGAAACAGCGATTTCAAAAAAGACCAGGATTATCACGCAGCAGCCGACTTAACGGGTCAGGCAAACCACCTTGGCGTAACCATCGAAGCCGATATTATCAAACAAAAATTGCCTGAAACCAACGGCGGTTACAAAGCACTGAATGCCAACGGCAATAAATTCGGAAAATATGACGAACGGATTTATACCGAATTGAGTTCTGAAAATCCGATTGATTTAACCCGTTATCAGTTGATAAATCAATATGCAGGACGTATTCCGTTAATCAACTCGGGCGGTGCTTCGGGTAACAACGACATTGCCGATGCAGTTCGCACAGCCGTTGTCAACAAACGTGCCGGCGGAAGCGGTTTGATTCTGGGACGAAAAGCATTCCAAAAACCGTTCAACGAAGGTGTTGAGATTATCGAAGCCGTTCAATCGGTTTATTTGGACGAAAAAATTACGATAGTATAGGAGCCTCCCCCAACCCCTTCCCAAAGGGGAGTAAAGGAGTGCAACTTTATAGCGAATTAAATAAATTATAACAAGACCTGCTCATTAAGTTATTTTCGGGAGATTTAAGGGGCTTAATTTCCCCCCCAAGGGAAGTTAGAGGAAATTTTATTATGG
>JALNYF010000131.1 GCA_023229985.1 Bacteroidales bacterium
CACATCGATACACGATGATTGATTTTGGATTTCAATGCTTCAATTCCTTCGCCTGTTTTTACGGAGGTGCAAAGAGTTTCGCAGCCTATTTTTTCGTAAATATTTTGCAGATGACGAATGGCTGTTCTCTCTTCCTCGTTATAAATGTCCATTTTGTTGAATACCAAGCAGACCGGAATACGAAAGCCCTCGGCAGCCAAGAGGAAACGGTCGATAAAGCCTAAGGAAGTGCGTGGTTCTTTGAGCGTTACAACCAAGAAAGCAGTATCAATGTTGGCGGCAATAATATGGCTGATTTTCGATAAATTGGTCGATTTTCTGTCTATATAATTCTTTCGAGGAGTGAGGTCGGTGATGTAGCCGTTTTGGTCGGCTTCCAAGATAAAAGACACGTGGTCGCCCACTACAACAGGATTAGTAGTTTTGATACCTTTAATCCTGAATTGTCCACGCAAACGGCAACGGATAAAGGTTCCATCTTCTTTACGGACATCATACCAGCTGCCCGTTGATTTCATAACGATTCCGTTTTCTTTCAACATTAAAAATTACATTTTTTCAGGAACATGAATACCCAACAACGTCATGGCATTTTTTATAACGAGAGCTGTAAATTGCGAAATGTGAAGTCTTAAATCGCGAAGTTGCTCATTTGTTTCTTTAAAAATGGGCGTTTCTTGATAAAAGCGATTAAATTCTTTGGCTAAGTCGAAGGCATAATTGGCTATCAACGCCGGACTTTTCATTTCGCCGGCAGTTTTAACTATCTGGGGAAATTCGTACAACATCTTCACTAAATCAAGCTCAGCTTTTTGCAAATCAATTTCGTTGAATGATTGATGGTTATAATTAATTTGATGATCGGCAGCTTTTCGGAGCAATGATTTGATTCGAGCGTGAGTATATTGTATAAATGGAGCTGTATTTCCGTTAAAATCAATGGATTCCTCCGGATCGAAGAGCATATTTTTCTTAGGATCTACTTTGAGAATGAAATATTTGAGTGCGCCCAATCCAATCATTTCAAAAAGCTGTGAGGCTTTTCCATCTTCAAAATCGGTTTTCCCCAACTCAGAAGTTTTGTTTTGGGCTTCTATGATCATTTCCTCCATCAAATCGTCGGCATCCACGACAGTACCTTCGCGGGACTTCATTTTTCCAAACGGCAACTCTACCATTCCGTAAGAGAGATGGTGGATACGTGGTCCATATTCTTTCTTTAACTTTTTACCAATCACCAATTTAAGCACATCAAAGTGATAATTTTGTTCATTTCCCACCACATAGATCATTTCTTTCGGGTGAAATTCGTCGTAGCGAAGTTGCGCAGTTCCGAGGTCTTGTGTCATATAAACGGAAGTACCGTCAGAGCGCAGCAGCAGTTTTTCGTCTAAACCCTCTTCGCGCAAATCCGCCCACACCGATTGGTCGTCTCTTCGATAAAAAGCACCTTTTTGCAAACCCTCCTCAACCAATTGTTTGCCTAGTAAGTAAGTTTGAGATTCATAATAGACTTTATCGAAAGCGATTCCCAACTGTTGATATGTTTGAGCAAATCCTTGATAGACCCATTCATTCATTTGATTCCAAAGTTGGCGAATTTCGGGGTCATTATTTTCCCATTTTCGGAGCATTTCTTGGGCTTCGAGCATCAGAGGAGCCTGTTTTTCGGCAACCGTTTTATCCATTCCGCCGGCTTCCAATTGGGCAACCTCCGCTTTGTAATGTTTGTCAAATTCCACATAATACTTCCCTACCAAATGGTCGCCCTTCATTTGAGTGCTTTCCGGGGTTTCGCCATTTCCAAACTTTTGCCACGCCAACATCGACTTACAAATATGTATTCCTCTGTCATTGACCAAGTTAACCTTAATCACTTTTTTCCCGCACGCGGCTAATATGCGTGAAACGGAATCGCCTAACAAGTTATTTCGAATATGCCCCAAGTGCAGCGGTTTGTTGGTATTGGGAGACGAAAATTCAATCAGGGTCACATCGCTGTTTCCCGTTGCGAAGTAGCCGAATGAAGTATTTGTATAATTATTTTTCAGAAAATTGATCCATACTTGGCAAGGGAAAGTGAGATTGAGGAAGCCTTTTACGATATTGAAACGGCAGTGGAGATTCTGTTGGAAATAGTCGCCTAATGATTGCGCCACCATATCGGGCGATTGGCGTGCTTGCTTCACAAAAGGGAAAACGACAAGCGTGAAATCTCCTTCAAATTCTTTCTTGGTTCGTTGGATAATAGATGTATCTATTTGCCAATCAATATTATATAATTCTCTAAGCGCTTTTTGAAGGGTAAGTGCGATTTCGTTTCTCATAAATCATTATTTAGATAATTCAACATCGTCATAATCTCTCCATGCCCATTTGCCTTTAACGATTCCATTTTGGACATAAATCAAACCCGGGTTGGCATGAATCGCATCGCGAATGATGAATGGACCTTTCACTATATCACATTCATTATGATAGATTGGGAAATGGATATTGTGTTCTTTTTTAAAAGAGGCAATTTCGTTTTTGGAAGAATTCGTAATTGCCACAAAATCGGCACCGTTTTGGGCACACCAATCCACAATTCGTTTCAATTCTTTATTTTGAATACCATCCATATCGGTTTCATCTAAATAGTGCATAAAAAGGATATAAAGTGGTCGTTTATTATGGGTATTCAGCAAATCGGCGGAATAATC
>JALNYF010000132.1 GCA_023229985.1 Bacteroidales bacterium
AGGAGGCAGAGCTTCGCTCATTACTAGATGAGGGAGGCATAGGAACAGCTGCCGTAATACGCTATGATGCCGGTCTGATCTCGGGGGACCTGGCCGGCAGACCGACCGTCTCTCCGGCGGCGGAGGAAGCCGTTACCGGGCTAGTGGAAATGATTATAGATGGCTTATGAAACCTGTATAAAAGACCCACCCAATACATTATAGCTTAGCAGAAACTCTATTAACTCATGGCTGAAGATTACCCCGAGATTCTGTCAATAGAGTGCCTCAGGAGGCCCTCCAAGCAAGAGTTCACTGAAGAGGAGATGGATCAGAAGGCCGAGGAGAGGACCCTGGACCGTACGTCTCAAATGGTACTCAAGAAGGCCATGAAAGACGGCGCTGACACTGTATGGGACCGTCTCGAAAGACAGACGCCTCATTGCAAGTTCTGCCTTGACGGGATATCATGTCAGCGATGCGCCATGGGCCCCTGCAGGATAATGGGAGGGGACCGCACAAGAGGTGTCTGCGGCAACGATGCGAATCTGATCGTCGCCAGGAACCTCCTTGACTGGGTCGCCATGGGCGCGGCGGCGCATTCCGACCACGGAAGGGATGTGGTGGAAGCCGTGCTCAAGGGCGCCAACGGAGAGGCTCCCGATTATCCCGTCAGCGATGTGGAGAAGCTCGATCTACTTGCCAAGGAATACGGCATCAGCACCAAGGGAGGCGTGAACAAAACAGCGGAGAAGGTTGCCCTGGCCATGCTGGATGAGTTCGGCACGGTCAAAGGGGAGCTGGAGATGATCAAGCGCGCCCCTGCCGGGAGCCGGGAGCTTTGGAAGAAGATAGGAATAATGCCCCGCGGCATCGACCGGGAGGTGGTCGAGGCCATGCACCGTGTCCACATGGGCGTGGGCAACGATCCCTACGACGTTGTGATGCACGGTTTCCGCACCTCCATGTCCGACGGATGGGGGGGTTCCATGCAGGCCATGGAGATGTCGGATGTCCTCTTCGGGACACCTGACATAAAGACATCCAAGGTCAACTTGGGTGTCATGAAGGCGGATCATGTCAACGTGGCGCTTCACGGCCACAACCCTGTGCTGTCGGAGATGCTCGTCAAGGCGGCGTCAGACCCTGAGATCAAAGCAGCGGCCAAGAAGGTCGGCGCCAAGGGAGTGAATCTCGTCGGGCTGTGCTGCACGGGCAACGAGCTGCTGATGAGGAAGGGCGTGCCCCAGGCCGGAAACCATCTCGACCAGGAACTGGCAATAATAACCGGAGCGCTGGAGGCTATGATCGTTGATTATCAGTGCATATTCCCGTCCCTGCCGTTCACTGCGGCATGCTATCACACCAAGGTGTTCTCCACCTCGCCGAAGGGCACCATGGCCGGTTCGGTGTATGTGGAGGTCACGCCGGAGAATGCTTATGCGCAGTCCAAGCGCATGCTCTTGGAGGCCATAGACAACTACCCCGGCCGGAACAAGGACAAGGTCATGATCCCCGACGATCCGGTTGAGGCTATGGTCGGATTCTCCGTGGAAGCGATAAAGAAGGCGCTGGGCGGGAGCCTGAAGCCTCTGTTGGATGCGATAGTCTCAGGCAAGATCCGCGGAGCAGTCGGCATCGTGGGATGCAACAACCCCCACGTGCGCCATGATCAGGGGCACGTATCCCTGGCCAAGGGCCTGATCAAGAGGGATATCCTCGTCGTGGAAACGGGCTGTGCATCCATCGCATCCGGCAAGGCCGGCCTTCTGCAGCCTTCGGCTGCCAAGATGGCGGGCAAGGGCCTCAGGGAGGTCTGCGAGTCCCTGGGCATACCTCCGGTGCTGCACATGGGCTCCTGCATAGACAACACCCGGATCCTCAATCTGGTGGCGGAGCTGGCCAATATGGCCGGCGTGCGCATGGACCAGCTGCCTGTTGCCGGAGCTGCTCCGGAATGGTACTCCCCCAAGGCCGTATCCATCGCCGAGTACTTCGTGGGAAGCGGTGTGAGCACCCTGCTGGGCGTCATGCCCAGAGTGGGCGGGAGCCCGTACGTCACCAATCTGCTCGTCGACGGCATCGAGGACATCATGAACGCCAAGTTCTGGGTGGAGCCTGATACCAAGAAGGGCTGCGCCGTGCTCTTCGACCACATAGAGCAGAAGCGCCAGGGGCTCGGTATCTGAGCCCCGCTTCAAACCCCTTACCTTTCCCTCGCAGAGGACCGATGACGCAGGGCCCGGAATCGGCAAGGTTATTATAACGGCATCATTTGAGTCTCGGCGATAAGATGCCGACTGCGGAAGTTAATGGTGTTAAGCTTAGTTACAGCGCTCAGGGGGACGGGGAGGCGGTCGTGCTCATCGGAGGATTCGGAGGAGACATCAACTTCTATCGCACGCTCATCCCGATCCTGGCCAAGAAGTACAAGGTGATCGTGCTCGACAACAGGGGGGCAGGGGCCACGGAGTACAACGGCCCGTTCAGGGGACAGGATATGGTCGATGATGTCGCCGCGCTCCTGGATCACCTTTCCGTCTACAGAGCCCACATCCTCGGATGGTCCATGGGGGGCCATATCGCCCAGGAGTTCGCCATACAGAATCCAGACCGCACCCAGAGCCTGACCCTCGTGTCCGCGTATATGAGAAGGCCCGCCAGATCCAGCTATTTC
>JALNYF010000133.1 GCA_023229985.1 Bacteroidales bacterium
AGATTCACCTTTTCGGGAGGAAACGATTGCATTAAAATCGATTGGGAAAGTGAAAGCAACGCTCCGCCGCCAAGTCCTTGTATAAATCGCCAAATCACGAGTTCAATCAAGGTATTGGAATTACCGCACATAAACGAAGCGAAAGTAAACAAAGCAATAGAAAACGTAAAATAGGTTCTTCTCCCAAAAAGTTCGGTAAGCATACTACTCATCGGAATAATAATCACATTGGATATAGCATAAGCCGTAATTACCCAAGCTACATCGGTAGTTGATGCACCAATACTGCCCGCAATATGTTTGAGCGACACGTTGACAATAGTTGTATCAACCAGCTCCAGTAAAGAGGCAGCAATACAAGTGATTACGATAATCGCCCTGCTGAAGCCCGTTGGATATTTAATTATTTGCGACATACTCTTATTCTTTCGTTTTCACGTTTACCTCCACATTCATTCCGGGGCGCAATTGTTTTTGAGAATTGTTTTCAAATGAAATTCTCACCGGAATACGCTGTGTGATTTTGATGAAGTTTCCAGTTGCATTTTGCGCAGGAAGGATAGAAAATTTTGCTCCGGTCGCACTACAAAAACTTTCAACTTTTCCTTTTAATTCTAAATTGGGATAGGCATCCACTTCAACAGTTGCCGTTTGTCCGAGTTCCATGTTTTTCAGTTGGGTCTCTTTGAAGTTGGCGGTTATCCAAATATTTTTAAGATCGGTAACTGTTGCCAAGGGCAAACCAGCTGTTGCATATTGTCCTACATCTACGTTTCTTTTAGAAACAACACCATCGCAAGGAGCAATGACAAACGCATGCGAAAGTTGGTTTTGAGCTAACACAAATTGAGCTTCGGCTTGTTTGATATGCGCTTCGTCGGCTTTTGATTGCACTTTGTAAATATCTGTCTGAGTATTCGCTGAACTTTTTCTTGCATTGGATGATTGGAAATCGTTTTCCAAAGCGGATAATTGAGCTTTTGCAACCGAAAATTGCATTTCTGCATTGTCAAGCAATTGCTGTGTTGCTGCACCTTTTGAGAACATATTTAATATTCGGTTGTAATTGTTTTCCGATTCCATTTTCCGTGCTTTTGCGGCTTCTATGTTTTCTTTCACTGATCCGGCTGTAAAATCGACGGCGTTTTGGTTAAATTCTCCTGCCACGACTTGATGTTTGCTCAATGATAATCCGGCTTGTGCCGCAAGAAGTTGAGCTTCTGCTTGTTTTACGTTTGCCAATAAGTCGATGGTATCGAAAACGATAAGCGTATCTCCCTTGTTAACTTGCTGATTATCTGTAAATTTTATTTCATAAATATATCCACTCACCGTTGTTTTCAACGGAATAATATTACCGTCAATTTGTGCATCATCCGTGCTTTCGTAACACATGAAATTATATACGGCTATGATAATCCAAACCGCTGCAACAGCAAATACAGCTATGATAACGAATCGCTTAATTTTTGATGAGTGTTTACCATTTTTCTGTTCTGAAAGTTCCATATCAGTTGTTTCTTTATTATTTCCAATCATTTGTTAATGTTTTTTTCTTTATCAAATACATCTTTAACCGTATTTTATGAATCTGTCGATTAGAAATTGCACGACTTTCGGCATTTAATTTCACAAGATAATCGGCAAATGTCATCGCTCCGTTTTCGAATTGCACGGCAGCTGTTTCTCTTACTGCCGAACGAGCATTTACAATGTCGTTGTCCTTTGTGATAAGTTCTTTGTTTTTGTTGGCATCTATTTTTAACTGATCTAATTTTTGATTCAACTCAATTTCCAACAGATTTTGCTGGCTTTGAATAATTTGCTTTTGTATGACAATCTTCTTCTTTTCGTGCGAATTAACATAAAAATCAACAATATTCCATTGTAATTTCACCCCTATTATTCCGGAAAAATGATTGCTATAGTCCATTGCATTTAGTCCCGGACGACCGTAATACCCATCAGCAAAAAACTTCAGTTGCGGAAGTTTTTTCCGTTGCAAGGATTTCAATTGTAAATCGCAGGATTTAATTTGTTGTCCGAAAACAAGAAAATCGGGTCTATTGCGATAATCGTCGCTACATTCTGTCCATATTACAACAGGCCATTGAAGCACTTGGAAAGTGTCGATTTTTACTTGTGTGATAAACGACATTTGGGAATAAAAAGTTGCAAGCAGAGCAGAAGCATCCGTTTTGTTTTGCTCCAAATTGATTAATTCGGCTTTTAATTCTTGCAATTCCGAAGACAATATCATTCCGTTTTTGACGGCGGTTTCAACATTTTTTTTTCGAACTATTAAATCGTTTATACTATAATCAAGCATTTTGATTTGTTCTTTGGTTACTAAGATGTTTTCAAAAAGGGAATTGACAGTACTCTCTATTTGCAGCATTGCTGCTTCGATGTTTCCCGACTGGATATCACAGCCTAATTTGCTAATTTCTTTGGAAATACCGGTTAGCCCACCGTTAAATATCAGTTGAGTTAATTCAGCTTGTCCCGTATATTGAAACTTCTCACCTTTACCTAACGCGAACCCGAAATCGATATCATCAGGTAGTGAAACAGCCGTTACTTCTGACTGATAAGACGTTTTGCCTGAAACGGTGAGTTGTGGCAACCATTGAGTTTCGATGCTTTTTATAGAT
>JALNYF010000012.1 GCA_023229985.1 Bacteroidales bacterium
TTCTCCTTCTTGTTCAAGGAGTTGATTGATAAAGTGAAGCAAGCACTCTTTATTCTCTTCAGTGCCAAAAAGTTTTTTAAAACCGAAATCGGTAAACGGATTGATAAAATTTCCCATAATCGTAGAGTTAAATTAGTAAATTAGTAGATTTAGTTTCCGTGTTTGAAAAACGATGTATTCAAAGAACGTAAAAACGAGGCAAAGATACATCATTTATGAGCGGAATGCAAGAATTGTTAATAACTTTTTATGGATGTATGGTAAATAATAAAGATTGTAGATTAATTTATTAGTAATGAGTAGATTACAATAATTATTTTTTATCGCTGATTTTTCAAGCAAAGAATGAGAATCCGAAATTTTTTAATGTATATGGAAATAGCCAACGCAGCTCAACATACGTTTCCTTCGGGGGGGCGCAGATCATCACCATACACATTTGCTTTAAACATTTGAACCTTACGGGTTCATTAGAGGTACATTCGAAATGTTTAATACTAGAATATATTACCAACAGCAGTAGAATGGCAAAAACAAAAAGATGTTGCATCCCAATTTTGAGCATAATTTTTTTGTATTTTTGCACCCGCGTATAAACTATTGTAAAATATTAAACCAAAAATAATTATGATGAAGAAATTCTTTTTATTAACCACAATCATTGTAACAACCATGACCATGAATGCTCAAAAAGTAGATAAACCCTTGAATAATCCGTTAGTGGAAACGTGGGATACACCCTATCAAACCCCGCCTTTTGATCAAATTAAAGAGGAACACTATATGCCGGCATTCCAATATGCCATTATGCAGGCAAAAGATGAATTATATCGAATTAAAGCAGTGAAAACTCTGGCTACTTTCGACAATACCATCGCGGCATTAGACGCGTCCGGCGAACTTTTAAGCCGAATCTCCGGTATTTTCTTCAACCTTTTGGAAGCCAATACCTCCCCAAAAATGCAACAAATCGCTCAGGAAGTCAGCCCGATGCTGACGGAATTTTCCAACGACTTGTATCTCGACCCTGCCCTTTTTAACCGCGTTAAATATGTTAAAGAAAAATGCAAAGATCTGACACCGGAACAACAAATTTTATTGGATAAAACCTACAAAGCTTTTGTCCGCCAAGGTGCCAATTTGTCTGATGACGATAAAAAGAAATTCCGTGAAATCAGCATGAAATTATCCACTTTAAGTCTCACTTTCAGCGAAAATGTATTGTCTTCAACCAATGCTTATAGCAAACTGGTGAAAGATAAAGCTGATTTGTCGGGACTGCCGGAGACCGCTATCGCTGTTGCTGCCGAAAAAGCCAAAACAAATGGCTTGGAAGGCTGGGTATTCGACCTCTCTTATCCAAGTTATTCGGCTATTCTTACTTATGCCGACAATCGCGATCTCCGAAAAGAACTTTTCATGAATTATAACACCCGCGCTTACAATAACGAGTTTGATAATCAACAGATTATCAAGGATATTTTGTCTCTTAGAGACGCTACTGCCAAGTTGTTGGGTTATGAAAACTACGCGGCTTACGTGTTAGAAGACAGAATGGCTGAAAATGTCAAGAATGTCTATGATTTAGAAAATGAGTTACTTCGCTATTCGCGTCCTGCTGCTGAAAAAGAGATGAAGGATCTTGAAAAATTTGCCAATTCAATCGGTTTTACTGAGCCCATTGAACGTTGGGACTTTTCCTATCTTTCAGAAAAATACAAAACTTCCTTGTTTAATGTCAATGACGAGATGTTGAAAC
Source organism: Bacteroidales bacterium (assembly GCA_023229985.1). GTDB lineage: Bacteria > Bacteroidota > Bacteroidia > Bacteroidales > WCHB1-69 > UBA1756. The sequence continues at coordinate 1,760 of JALNYF010000012.1, forward strand.
CCTATTTCAAGTTGGAAAACGTGATTGACGGTGTTTTCGGATTGGCAACCGACCTTTTCGGATTAAGATTTGTTCCCAACAATAAAATCCAAGTCTATCACCCTGACGTAAAGGTTTATGAAGTCTATCGCGGCAAAGAGTTTAAAGCTATTTTGTACTTGGATTTCCACCCGCGCGATTCCAAACGTGGCGGCGCTTGGATGACCGCTTTCCGCGAACAACACTACGATAAGAACGGAAATAACGTACGTCCATTAGTTTCCTTAGTCATGAATTTCTCCCCCTCAACAGCAAAAACTCCCTCTCTTTTGACTTTTGACGAAGTACGCACTTTTATGCACGAATTTGGTCATTCTTTGCACGGAATGATGTCCGAAGTACATTATGTCAGCATCGCCGGTACCAGCGTTCCCCGCGATTTTGTGGAATTGCCCTCACAAATTATGGAGAATTGGGCCGTAGAAAAAGAGTTTTTGAGCAAATTCGCCTTCCATTATAAAACAAAAAAAATAATTCCCGATAACCTAATCCAAAAAATCAAAGATTTTGACAACTTCAACGCTGCTTATGCTTCATGTCGTCAGCTGACTTTCGGGCTTTTGGATATGATGTGGCACACCACCGATCCGACAACCATTGGTAACATTGTTGAGATGGAAAGAGAAGCGATCAAAGAAACAGAATTACTACCCGTAGTTGATGGAACTTGCACTAGCACAGCCTTTTCGCATATTTTTGCCGGCGGTTATGCAGCCGGATATTATGGTTATAAATGGGCTGAGGTTTTAGATGCCGATGCTTTTTCACTTTTCCAAGAAAAGGGTATTTATAACAAACAAGTTGCCGATTCTTATGTTGAAAACATATTATCTAAAGGCGGTTCGGAAAAAGCCATGGATTTATACGTCAAATTCCGCGGCAGAAAACCGAATATTGATGCTTTACTGAAACGCAGCGGTTTAAAATAGTTTTTGAAACAGTTCCCAGATCACAATACCACCGGCTATCGTAACATTCAATGAATGTTTGGTGCCGGTTTGTGGTATTTCTATGGCTCCATCGCAAAGCGGCAAAACCTCATCAGAAACACCAAAAACCTCATTTCCCAAAATAATCGCGATTTTGTCCTTTTTATTGATATTCAATTTATTAAGAGCAATGGATGTGTCAACCTGTTCCACGGCATAAATGCGGTAGCCTTGCGCTTTGAGCTGCTTGACTGCCTCAGCCGTCTCTTTTGCATAGTTCCAAACAACCGATTCGGTCGCCCCTAATGCAGTTTTCGCTATTTCCTTGTTCGGCGGACATGCGGTAATGCCACACAGCCAAATAGACTCAACCGAAAAGGCATCACACGTGCGAAAAATAGAACCTACATTATTCATACTCCGAATGTTATCCATGATAACGACTAATGATATTTTCTCTTGCAGACGGTATGTTTCCACGTCCACACGGTTTAATTCGTCCATTGAAAGTTTTTTCATCTCCCTATTTAAAAATCCAAATAATAATTATGAGTTAATTGTTTATATTCCTCTGTAAATGAGTTGTTTATATCTCGAATAGTCAACGATGATTCCTTGTAGTTTACCGGTAACTTGCTCATTCCTAAGATAACACGATTGGGCAATTTGTGGGGTACAGATTGTATCAGCATTTTTTCGCAAATATGAAAAAAATATTTTGCATTTATTTCAAAATCAGCAAGTTCAGAGAATGGGAGAATCACATAGAATCGACCGTCCGGGGACAATATTTTTTCCGTTGCCTGAATTAAACTCTCAAACGGAAGCACCTCATCGCGATGCTTGCTCTTTAACCGGTTTTCCTCTTCGGGTTTTAATGAGTGACTAAAAAACGGAGGGTTGCTCACCACCAAATCAAATCTATTTTGAGCGATTTGCGCATATTCTTGAATGGAAATATGTTGAAAATCAAACTTAATTTCTTTCTGCGTCTTGGGAAAAATCTTTGAGTTTTGCACTGCTTCCGTCACGGAATCTGCGTCAATGTCAATGCCGGTAAGAGTGACCTCTTGGCTTGCCGACTTCTGTAATCTGTTGGCAATACAAAAAGTAATGACTCCACAACCACAGCCCACATCTAAGACTTGTGAAACGTTGTTTAACGGAACTGCCGCAGACAACAACACACTGTCCGTGCCAATTTTTAACGTCGAACGCTCATGAAACAATGAAAAATCTTTGAAGCGAAACATCTTTTATATCATTATTTGCATAAAATACTCACTTGAAATGATTGCAAATTATTTATAATAAGTATATTATGATAACTTGCACACTTATACTCCTCAACTACTTGTTTTGAACTCTCGGAACAAAAGTCAAGAATGCAAAAATAGAAATAAATAGCGAACAATGGATTTTTTGAGCATCGTTTTTTTTAATTTTTCTTCATTGATTGTTGAAAATGATTTTACAAACTATCATTTCATATCAGCGCGGCATGTTATGTTCACCTTCTAATATTTAATTTCTTAACAATCAGTAATATATGCTTATTTCCCGAAATACATAAAAAGTTGTCTTAGATTATATTTTTTATAAAAATTCTATATTTTCTCATTGATTTATAATAAGTTACAAAATATTAAAGATGATAATGAGGAATAGGATAATTTAAATGGCAATGAATGGGAAAAAGTGTCAAACTTGTGTGTCTGTGGTTTCAATAATTATTGTATTTTTGCCACGTCATTGTATAAACGAAAACTATGATAATGAGAAAATCGATTGTTCTTTTAATGGCGTGTTTGCTCATGGGATTGGCGGATGTGCAATATGCTTTTGCGGCTGGAGAAAATAACCCAGATGAGGTGGAAAATACGCCTCGCGACAGTACCAAAAGAAAAAAGAAAAATGAAGATGGCATTCGGACAGGCTGGACTTTTGGGGTGTTGCCCAGTGTCTCTTACGATGCAGATTTGGGCTTCCAATTCGGTGCTTTAACCAATATTTATTATTTTGGCGATGGCTCCACTTATCCCGAATATCTCCACTCTTTTTATGCAGAGGCTTCTTATACCACCAAACGATATGGCGTTTTTCGCCTTTTTTATGATTCCAAATACCTGATTCCCAAGCATCGGTTAACGATAGATATGTCCTATTTGCCCGACGCCATGTGCGACTTTACCGGTTTTAACGGCTATCAATCCATCTTTAACGATAATTGGAGAAATTCAAAAAAATATTCCGCCGAAGAAGGCTACAAAAGTCGCGCTTTTTACAAATATAAAAGGGATTTATTCCGCTTTTCCGCTGATATTGAGGGGAAAATTCACTCCTATTGGAATTGGAATATCGGAGTGGGAGTCTTAGGTTATCTGACCGGTCCCGTGAATTTGGGGCTCATCAACAGTGGGAAAAAAGATGAAAACAAACTACCGGAGATTGAGGGACTTTACGACAAATATGTGAAGTGGAATCTGATAAAAGAAAACGAGAAGAAAGGTGGGGTTCACCCGTATGTGCGAGCCGGTGGCTCTTTTGACAGCCGCGACAAACAGATGAATCCGTCCAAAGGGATCTACAGTGACGCCTTCTTAACTTATACCGCCGCCTTCAACAGCTCCTATTTCGGAGATCAAACTGAATTTAATAACCTTAAATTAAATTTTAATTTCCGTCATTATTTGCCTATTTATAAAGACTATATCTCATTTGCTTACCGTTTGTCGCTTCAAATGACCGTAGCCGGCAATAGTCCGTTTTATTTAAACAGCTATTGGAATACCTTGTATATTCAGCGCGTATTGTATGAAGGCTTGGGCGGGGGAAACACCTTGCGCGGTATTACCCGTAACCGCATTCTGGCAAACGGCTTCGCTTTCGCCAATATAGAGTTTCGCTTTAAAGTATGGAAATTCAAAATTAAAAAAGAGAATTTCTATATCGGACTGAATCCTTTGTTTGATGTCGGTATGGTTTTGCAACCCTACGATATTGACGAAAACAACCTGAAAAAGAGTATTGCCGAAAATGACCCCAATTTCGATATCAATACGTTAGATGATTATTTCAATTTTGATAAATCTTGCGTCTATCAACCACACTTTTCTGCCGGAATCGGTCTGAAAGCTGCCATGAACGACAATTTCGTTCTTTCGGTGGATTGGGCGGTCCCGTTTAATAAACAAGATGCCCCCGGCTTCGCCAATCTGTATGTAAAAATTGGCTATATGTTTTAAAATGAATATCTTATAATATAATTATCCACAATGAAAAAAACAAGTTTATCTATTCTACTCATCTTTAGTATGTTTTTTGTTGCTTTTGCCGGCAACGTTTCCGCTCCCGAGGCAACCACAATTTGTAAAAATTTTCTCTCTCGTAAAAATGTGAATCAGGAATGTAGCTTTCTTAAAACAGAGTTTTATGAAAACCAACCCGTATATCATATTTTCCAAATAGTTCCGACCGGTTTCGTAGTAGTTTCGGCGTCCGATTTCTTTGACCCAATCGTTGCTTATTCTTTTGAAGGTGATTTCGTTTCCAATCCCGCCGTCGATTTTACCATGAATATTTATGCTCAATTAATTTCTTATTGTGAAAAAAATGAGGTGTCGTTTGCATCGGGTATTGGGGAAAGATGGCAAGATTTGTCTAATGCCGATGATGTGCAGATGAAGGGACGTGCCGTTGTTGTAAATCCTTTATTATCAACAAATTGGAATCAAGACAAGTATCATAATGCTTATTGTCCGTGGGATGTGCGCGCGGGAAGCGGGTACGATTACCGTGTCCCCGCCGGCTGCGTGGCGATTGCCATGGCACAGATAATGAACTATTATCGTCACCCTGTTACCGGCATGTTGGGAACTTCTTATATTCCTGAACCATACGGCAGACTCACGGTAATGTTTTATGAACAGAACTATAATTTTGATGCGATGTATGGCGATTTGTCGGATTATAACAACGAAGCTGCCAAGTTAATTTATCATTGCGGTGTTTCCATTCAAATGAATTATACCCCCAGCGGCTCCGGTGCGTCCAGTCTGAACGCTGTGGAGAGTATGAAACGCTATTTTAAATACAGCAGCGATGCTTCTTTGTGTGCGCGCGGCTTGTTTGATTCTATTTCTGATTGGACAGACGTGCTGAAAGGGGAGTTAAATGCAAAACACCCAATTTACTATTCAGCTCATGATGGTTCGGTAGGTCATGCTTTTGTGCTGGACGGCTACGATGAGGACGACAAGTTCCATGTGAATTGGGGCTGGGGCGGCGGCGGAAACGGTTATTTCACCATTTCCGACAACGATCCGTCTTATATGTTAGGTTATATTTATGATGCACAAATAGGAAGGAGTCTATATCCCGGAACCGATGCTCCGACTCCATGTGCCGGCGCAAAACGCAATACCGCCGCTTTTGGTACCATTAGCAGCAATCTTCCTACCGGAAACTATTCGCCCAATACCAATTGTTCGTGGATGATTGCCGCTCCCGAAGCCTCTTCCTACACTTTTTCTTTCGACCGTTTCAATACCGAAGCCGATAACGACATGCTAACTATTTACAATGGCTCAACTATTGATGCGGGTATTGCCGGACAATTTTCGGGAAGTACTTTGCCATCAGCCGTTAACGTTCATGCGGATAGCGTTTTGATTACATTTACTTCTAACGCTTCGGTGGAATCAAGCGGATTTTTGTTGCGTTATACCAGTTCTACTGAAGCTTCCTATTGTAGCAACAGCGTGAATGTCGGTTCTTCCGATATTTCATCCATCACAGACGGAAGTGGGGACGCACCGTACCGAAATAATTCGGTTTGCACGTGGAAAATCGTTACTCCGGATATGCACCATTGTTACCTGACTTTCTCCCAATTCGAATTGGGAATGGGCGATTTTGTGGATATTTACGATGCCTCTACCAACCCACCCACATTTTTTAAACGCTTTGATTTGAATAATTGGCCCGACAATTTGGTAACATGCAACTTTGGCAGAGTAAATATCAAATTTGTGGCTGATAATTGGGATGTTAATAATGGCTTTGAAATCATTTGCCAGCCGGTGACCGCTATACGTGATTATACAGACTTGGAAGATTTGCGCGTTTATCCAAATCCCGCTCATCAATCTTTGAACATCTCTTTTGAAACGGAAACTGCCAATGCCATTCGTTGTCAAATGGTGGACGTGAACGGGAAAATATTGTTCGATAAATCCTATTCCCACGCCGGTGGCTCGTTTCAAGAACAAATTGACCTTTCCCGTTTTGCCAATGGTATCTATTTCTTGCAAATTCTCTCCGATAATGGAAAAACTATCGAAAAAATTGTTGTAAATAATTAATAATCAATGATGATGAGAAAAAATGTTTTCTCACATTTAAAAAAGATCCTTTTACCAACCCTATTTCTTTTATGGTTTGAAACTTCCTTTTTGCCCGTTTTTGCACATCATCATGATTCTTTGTCCGTAAAAACGGTTGAGTTTGTGCAAAATAACTCGCAATGGGAAAAACAGGTTTTGTACAAAGCCGCATTGCATGGGGGCGCACTTTTTGCAGAAAACGACGGTTTTACGTTTGTCTTACTCCATTCTCAACAATTACAAAAATTCTTCCAAGGGAAATTTGACCCTTCGATGGCTTCTGACGGAATGATTGATGCGGTTGCTTATAAACTTCATTTTTTGGAGTCAAATCCGGCGGTTGAGGTCGCAGGCGATGAGCTGATTCAGGGTTACCATAATTATTATGTTGGGAATGACCCCCTACACTGGGCTACCCACGTTCCCAAGTATCGTTCAGTTATCTATCATAATCTTTATCAAGGTATTGACCTGAAACTTTCACAAGGCGAAATGCACTTGAAATACGAATTTGTGGTGGCACCGCATACCTCTCCCGATATTATTCAAATGGAATATGAAGGCGTGCAAAACTTGCTCCTTTCAAAGGAAAATTTAGTGATAAGCACTTCCATCATGCAAATCATTGAATTGAAACCTGTTGTTTATCAAATAGATAAAAATGGAAAAAAGGTTTTCGTTGATTGCCATTATCAGATTAACAAACGACAACTTTCTTTTGAAATGGGAGAATATGATGAATCCCTCCCGCTAATTATAGATCCGGTTTTGATTTTTTCTTCCTATTCCGGTTCAACCGCCGATAATTGGGGATATACTGCCACTTATGACAAAAACGGGAATCTCTATTCCGGTGGTAATGTTTTTGGGGTGGGTTATCCTACCACTTTGGGCACTTTTCAGGTTGATTTTGCCGGCGGGAGTACCGATATAGCTATTTCAAAATTTGATGCCGGAGGTTCTTTTTTGCATTATTCAACCTACTTGGGCGGGTCCGGAACCGAAGTTCCACACAGTTTGGTTGTGAATGATAATGATGAATTGTATGTTTTAGGCACGACAAGTTCTGCTGATTTTCCCGTGACCGCAGATGCTTATGATACCACTTTCAATGGCGGCACAGCCTATACCTTGACCTCAACCGTCCATTTTTCCAGTGGTTCCGACATTGTGATAGCTAAATTTAATACAAACGGGGACAGATTATTAGGGGCAACTTTTATGGGCGGAACGGGCAATGACGGTTTGAATACGGTCAGCACGCTGCGCAAGAATTACGCCGACGAAGCCCGTGGTGAGATTATTATTGACGAGCAAAGCAATGTGTATGTGGTGAGCAGTACACAATCAGCGGATTTCCCCGTTTCTGCCAATGCTTTTCAACCTCAGCACGCCGGCGGCGTTCAAGATGGTTGTATTATCAAACTGAACCATAATTTATCCAATCTGATTTGGAGCTCTTTTTTGGGAGGTGCTCTCGAAGATGCCGCTTATAGTGTGGTTTTGGGATACGACAACAGTGTGTATGTTTGTGGTGGCACAAACTCCGCTAATTTTCCCGTAACATCGGGTGTAGTACAACCCGCTTTTGGCGGTGGCACAAATGATGGCTTCGTGGCGCACATCCACCCTAACGGCACGCAAATATTGGAAGCCACTTTTTTGGGAAAAGAGGGTTACGACCAATCTTATCTTGTAAAAAAAGACAGATTTGATAATCCCCATATTTTTGGACAGACCAATGCGTCGGGGAACAGCTGGGTTTACAATGCCGCTTGGTCAGTACCCAATAGCGGACAGTTTTTGATTAAACTAACGCCCGCTTTAGATAGTGTGATATGGTCCACGACATTTGGTACAGGGCGGGGTGGACTAGATATTTCTCCGACTGCACTTTTAGTGGATCTTTGTAACAATATTTATATGTCCGGCTGGGGAAGTCCCATTACTAATGGCGGACAAGGCGGCACTTCCGGTTTGCCCGTTACGAGCGACGCTTTCCAGTTGACAACTGATAACAACGACTATTATTTCATCTGCATCAGCGATGACGCATCAGCGTTAGTCTATGCCACCTATTTTGGCAGTCCGAATGCCCGAGAACACGTCGATGGCGGCACAAGTCGCTTCGACAACAAAGGGCGTATTTATCAGGCAGTATGCGCCGGTTGTATGGGCTATGACGATTTCCCGACAACCCAAGGCGCCTGGTCGCAGGTAAATAACAGTTCCAACTGCAATATTGGCGTTATCAAATTTGACTTTAATCTCCCCGCGGTAGTAGCCGATTTTAACGTCCCCAATACCGTCTGTGCTCCCATAGACCTTGGCTTTAATAATACATCACAACGGATCAGTGATTCAACTACCTTTTTTTGGGATTTCGGAGACGGGACAACTTCTACCGATGAAAATCCTATTCATCGTTTTACAACTTCCGGCACATATATTATTACGTTAATAGCACAAGATTTGGGGAGTTGTAACTTCGCCGATACCATCACTCGCGAAGTAGTGGTACTCTCCAATTCTAACATTACCATGGATGATATTGCCATCTGCAACGGTGATTTTATACAAATCGGCATTCCACCTTCCGGGAATGAAAATATCTCTTATGAATGGCAACCCCAAACCGATTTAAGTAATCCGTTTATTTCCAATCCCATCGCTGCACCGACCACGACCACAACCTATATGCTTTTCGTTTCCGACGGCATTTGTATTGATACAATTACTCAAGTTGTTAATGTAGAGAATCTTTTTATTGATGCCGGTAACAATCAAACCATTTGTTTAGGTCACTCATTCAACTTAAATCCAACCATTTCCGGCGATGCCGTTCGTTATTATTGGTACGATCATCCGCAAATGCAAAACCGCATCAATTCAGATATTACAGATCCTGATTTATTGATAACACCTTCTTTAACAACCACTTATTACTTAATAGTTGAAGGTTTATACTGCGAAGCAATGGACAGTATTACCGTTACCGTTTCGTATGTGGAGTTGCTCCCGACGGAAGATTTTATTGTGTGTTATCAGGATAGCATACAAATATATGTAGAACCGACTATTCAAGGAAATTATTCCTATCAATGGCAGCCTGTTTCCACAATTCTGAGCGGTGAAAACACGCAAAATCCACTTGTTCTAACCTTGCAAAATACGGTCTATTCGGTTACCGTAACCAATGAGTTTGGGTGTATGGCAGTAGCTGACGTCTCTGTAATTATCCGGCAATATCAGGCAAATCCGGAACTCGTGATGCCAACCTGTTACGGCAGTACGAATGGAAGTATTGCCTTGTCGGTGACCGGCGGCACGACACCCTATTATTATGATTGGTCGAATGGGGGCAGTTCGTCTTCATTATCGAATCTTGGTGAAGGGATTTATTCTGTAACTATCACTGATGCAACCGGTTGTAGCGGAGTGGATAGCTTCCGATTGATACAGCCGACCGAGGTTGAGGTCTTTTTGGTAGAGAGTCAAAATGTCTTATGTAATCAGATTTGTAATGGTTCATTGACCGTTGCGGCGACCGGCGGCTATTCGCCCTACAATTATCAATGGATTCATGGCGACGTTGGGAATGTGGCGGACAGCTTGTGCGCGGGCAGTTATACCGTGATCGTTACCGACGCTCACAACTGCCCACAATCTTCAGTCTTTACGATTGCAGATACATCTGATAATTTGTTGCTTTATGAAATAATCCCAATATCATGTTTTGGCGATTGCAATGGAGCCATTAATGTACAAACCGATTTCGGGCAATTCAACTATCAGTTTACTTGGAATGATAGCCTATATCAAGATTCTATTGCCGGTTTGTGCGCCGGCGATTATCATGCTTTTGCGGTAGTAGATAATGGGTGTACTTATGATCTTTTCTTACAAATAGATGAGCCTCAGTTACTTGAAATTCATAATCTCTACACTTCGTCGCCGCCCTGTTATGGCGATACAGATGGTGCTCTTTTCTTTTCCGTTTCCGGTGGAACTGAACCATATACATTTTTGGTAGACAACATACCCAGTGACAATGAGGTACACAATTTACCACCCGGGCAACATGCTATTTCTGTCATAGACACGAACGGCTGTCGATTGGATACCACTGTATCCATCTTACCTGCTGATCTAATATTGATTACCGAACAACATTTTTCTCCACCTTGTCCGGATGCTTGCGCCGGCAGTATTGATGTAAGTGTACAAGGGGGAACAATTCCTTACCGTTATTTATGGAACACGGGCGCAGTTACACCGCAACTTAACGGTTTGTGTGCCGGAACTTATACGGTAACGGTCAGCGACCGACATCAGTGTTTATCGCAACTTACTGTTGTACTGACAGATTCATCGCTCTTTCCCATCGATATTCAGGCGTGGAGCGATGAAGATACACTTTTCGCAGGCGAGAGCACAACGCTCCATTCTACCGAGTTGCAACCTCCTTTTACCTATCAGTGGTTTCCCACAAAAGGAGTGCAAAATCCAAACGCTGCCACGACAATTGTAACTCCTTCTTCCACAACAAATTATATAATTATTGTCAGCGATGAATATGGCTGTACGCAAAGTGATACGATCCGAATTTTTGTCAAAGAGATTATTTGTGATGAACCTTACGTGTTCATTCCCAATGCTTTTTCCCCCAATCAAGATGGAAAAAACGACGTGCTGTTTGTGCGCGGTGAAGTAATTGAAAGTATCAAACTTGAAATTTTTGATCGATGGGGAGAAAAAGTTTTTCAATCCATGAGTCTTGAAGAAGGGTGGAATGGAACGTTTCGTGGAAAAGATTGTCAACAAGGCGTTTATGACTATTATTTGGAAGTAAGATGTATGGGACAGCAACAATTCTTTAAAAAAGGAAATGTTACTTTGTTGAGGTAAAAAAGAGCAAATTCTGTAACCGGTTGTTTTTTTCTAAAATTATTTTATGCGATGTAGAGATATTAGAAAAACATGTAAATTTGCAGCCTTAAAAAATAACTATAAAAATTACCACAATGGGAAGAGCATTTGAATATAGAAAAGCGAGAAAATTCAAGAGATGGGGCAATATGGCACGCGTATTTACCCGCTTGGGAAAAGAAATTACAATGGCTGCAAAAGCCGGCGGTAGTGACCCAAATTCCAATGCAAAATTACGTTTGTTAATCCAAAATGCACGCTCCGAAAACATGCCGAAAGATAATGTTGAAAGAGCCATCAAACGAGCATTTGAAAAAGACACCTCCGATTATAAGGAAATCGTTTTCGCCGGAACCGCGCCGCATGGTATTGCCATCATCATCGAAACCGCTACCGACAACAACCAACGCACCGTCGCAAATTTGCGTAGCTATTTCAATAAATTGGGTGGAACACTCGGAAACTCCAATATGCACGACTTCCTCTTTGATAGAAAATGTAACTTTACCTTAGCCAAAAAAGAAGGTGTTATTCTGGAAGACCTTGAATTAGAATTGATTGACTACGGCTGCGAAGAAATCTTTGAAGACGAAAATGAAATCGCCATTTATGCAGACTTCCCAAGTTTTGGACCCCTCCAAAAATATTTTGAAGAAAACGGCTTTGAAATCAAAAACTGTAAATTCGAAAGAATCCCTACCGATTTAAAACAACTTACAGACGAACAAAAAGAAGAAGTCGAAAAAATCCTCGAAAAAATTGAAGACGACGAAGACGTGACCAACGTATTTCATAATATGGAATAACCTTTAATAATATCTTCCCAATGTATTTTTATAAATTTAGAGTTTATTATGATGAAATAGAAGACTTTGTGCGTGATATAGAAATTATTTCAAGCGATAATTTCGAATCTTTACACAAAGCCCTTCTCGCTGCCATTCAATTGTCAGGGCAGGAATTAGCATCTTTTTATATCTGCGACACAAAATGGAATAAACAAAAAGAAATTTCATTAATCGATATGCAGGACGAAAGCGAAAAAATCGATCCGCATTATGACGATGAAGATGAATTTGCACTCCGCTCCAAACTACCCATTTTCGTTATGAAAGATTCTTTGTTGAAGGATTTTATTACGGATCCGCATCAACATATTATCTTTGAATACGATTTTTTGAACCCTAAAATTTTCTATATCGAATTGCTGAAATCGCTGCCTGCCGAAAAAGGAGTAACTTATCCCCGTTGTTCATACAAAGTGAAGGATTTTCCAAAAGAAAATTTGAGCCTGAATCTGCCCAATCCTGAGGATGATTATTTAGATAATCAAGATTTAGAAGACGATTTGGATAACGACTTTCCCGATGGTTATGACGACCAACTCGATTTAAGTGGTTTTGATGAATTTAAAGAATATTAACCGACCTACTTTACTCGTCATCGCAGGCCCTACCGCTGTTGGCAAAACACAGTACGCCATTGATTTGGCGCAACAGTTTCAAACAGCCATTATTTCTGCCGATTCGCGTCAGTTTTTTAAAGAAATGAAAATTGGAACGGCTGCCCCAACCCAACAAGAGTTGGAGTTAGTTCCTCATTTTTTCGTTGGAAATTTATCCATTCACGACTATTACAGTGCTTCTCGATTTGAACAAGACGTGCTGAAACTTCTCCCGTCGCTTTTTGTGCATCATCCGCTCGTACTCATGTGCGGCGGCTCCGGTATGTATATTGATGCTGTCTGCCATGGGATTGACGACATTCCCGATCCGGACCCCGATATAAGAAATTTTGTTACCTGCACTTTCCAAAATGATGGAATTGAGAGCCTGCGAAAGCTTCTTCAAAAAATGGATAAAGATTTCTATAATACTTGCAACCTCGCCGACGCCAAACGCATGATGCGCGCTGTGGAAGTCTCTATGCAAACCGGTCAGCCTTACTCCAACTTCCTGATCCAAAGGAAAAAAAAACGTGATTTTGACATTATTAAAATCTGCCTCACGCGCCCCCGCGAAATCCTCTTCGATAGAATTAACCGTCGCGTAGAACTGATGATCTCGCAAGGGTGGTTGCAAGAAGCTGAACAACTATTCCCGTATCGTTCATTAAATTCTTTAAATACAGTTGGTTATAAAGAATTATTTGATTATATGGAGGGAAAATTGTCGTTGGAACAAGCCCTTACCGACATCAAAACGCATACCAGACGTTACGCCAAGCGACAAATGACTTGGTTTCAACGCGATGACAGTTACCAATTTGAAATGTTGACATAATATGGCACAATTTCCTTTTTTAACCGTTGATTTTCCCCTTTTCCTTGCACCCATGGAGGAAGTGAGTGATTCTTCCTTTCGCGCCATTTGCAAATCTTTCGGTGCCGATGTCGTTATCTCGGAATTTGTCTCCTCCGAAGCCATTATCCGCGATGTGGATAAAAGTAAACGAAAACTTATATTTCATGAGGATGAACGTCCGTTTGGAATTCAAATCTTTGGCAATAATCGTGATTCATTGTGCCAAGCCGCCGAAATTGCCGAAACCTATCACCCTGATTTTATTGATATTAATTGGGGCTGCCCAGTTAAAAAAATTGTTACCAAAGGTGCCGGTTCAGCTATCTTAAAAGATATTCCCAAAATGGTTTCACTCACTGAGGCAGTCGTTCAAAGCGTGAAATTACCCGTTACCGTCAAAACCCGTTTGGGCTGGGACGAAACCAACCAACCCATCGTTGAAATTGCAGAGCGATTGCAAGATGTTGGAATACAAATGCTTACGATTCACGGTAGAACCCGTTCTCAATTCTATAAGGGAACTGCTGATTGGACATTAATCGGAAAAGTGAAAAATAATCCTAGAATTTTTATTCCGATTGTCGGAAATGGCGATATTGATTCCGGCGAGAAAGCCCTGCAATATAAAAATGAATATGGAGTAGATGCTTTGATGGTCGGACGCGCTGCTATTGGAAATCCCTTCATTTTTGATGAAATCCGGCAAGTTTTAGCAGGCAAATGTCCCAATGTTTATCTTTATCGAGACAAATTGGAGACCTGTTTGAAACAGTTGCGATCTGCCGCCGCCGTGAAGGGAGAAAAAAAGGCTGTTTTGGAAATGCGCCGACACTATAGCGGCTATTTTAAGGGAGTTTCTCATTTTAAAGAAAAAAAAATAGGGTTGATGCAGGCGCAGAGTATAGAAGAATGTGAAAATATTTTAATCAAGAATAATGAGCTTTAAAAAAAAAATGTATTTTTGCCGGAAATTTGAAAACAAATAAAAACCCACTTTAATGCTTAAAAATAGAAGTTTAATAGATCCTTCGGACTTTTCGCGGCAAGAATTTTGCGAAATTTTTGATTTGGCGCACCAAATAATTGCCAATCCTGAAAAGTACAGAAAGAGTTGTGAGGGTAAAATCTTAGCAACTCTTTTTTATGAACCCAGTACCCGCACGCGTTTCAGCTTTGAAGCTGCCATGCTCCGTTTAGGCGGTAAGGTAGTCGGGTTTTCCGAGCCGAGTTCCAGTTCTGCTGCCAAAGGCGAAAGCATTGCCGATACCGTTCGGACAGTCGAATGTTACGCCGATATTGTTGTGATGCGTCACCCCAAAGAGGGAGCTCCCCGCGTGGCAAGCCGCTATGTATCTATCCCATTGATTAATGCAGGAGATGGCGGTCATCAACACCCTACCCAAACGCTGACAGACATCCTGACCATTCAACGCCTCAAAGGAAGTGTTGAGAATAAAACATACGGTTTTTGCGGCGACTTGAAATTCGGTAGAACCGTACATTCGTTGATCAAGTTTTTAAGTAACCATGAAGGTGTAAAATTTTACCTTATTTCCCCGGAAGAACTTCGTATTCCAGACTATATTCGCGAAGAAATTATCATCAAAAACAATATTCCGTTTGAAGAAGTTGAAAAAATGGAACCTTATATGGGCGAACTCGATTTCCTGTATATGACTCGCGTACAACGCGAACGCTTTTTCAACGAAGAAGACTACGTGCGCCTGAAAGACCGTTTTATCTTAGATGCCGCCAAAATGAAATTTGCATCTCCGAGTACTTACATTCTTCACCCGCTTCCCCGCGTAAACGAAATCAGCATTGAGGTAGATAATGACCCCCGCGCACAATATTTTAACCAAGCCAAAAATGGCATGTTTGTTCGTATGGCTCTGATTTTAAAACTTTTAGGAATTTATTAATATGTTAGAAATTACAAGTATCGAAAAAGGTATCGTTATTGACCATATCCAAGCCGGAACTGGAATCCAGCTTTTTAATTATTTGCAATTAGATAAAGCTGAATATACCGTGGCTCTGATTATCAATGCCGACAGCTGCAAACAAGGTAAAAAAGATATTATCAAAATTAATAATGTCATTGATATTGATTATAATTTCTTGGGATTGTTAGACCCCAATATTACGGTTAATATTATTAAAGATGGTAAAATTAGTGAAAAGGTAAATCTAACTGTCCCACAAACGATTACAAATATTATCAAATGCAAAAACCCGAGATGTATCACCTCGACCGAAAACTATTTCGACCAAGTTTTCCATCTCGTTGATGCCGAAAA
Source organism: Bacteroidales bacterium (assembly GCA_023229985.1). Classification (GTDB taxonomy): domain Bacteria; phylum Bacteroidota; class Bacteroidia; order Bacteroidales; family WCHB1-69; genus UBA1756. Next base: position 17,644 of record JALNYF010000012.1, read on the forward strand.
AAGATCGTATCGTTGCGAATACTGTGACGATATTGTGATTCCTCATTTACATTAATAATTTATTTACTTCATGAAAAAACTCTTGATTGAAACTTACGGCTGTCAGATGAATGTGGCAGATAGTGAAGTCGTAGTTTCCATTTTATCCAATGATTATCAGGTAACAGATAATCTGCAAGATGCCGACTTATTATTACTGAACACTTGCTCTATTCGCGATAATGCCGAACAGCGCATCCGCCACCGCCTACAAGAACTGGCTGTCCTTAAAAGCAAAAAACCAAGTTTGCAAATCGGACTATTGGGCTGTATGGCAGAGCGATTGAAAGACCAACTATTGAAAGAAGAAGCGGCACTGGACTTTATTGCCGGTCCTGATGCCTACCGCTCTTTGCCCGAATTGATAAAAAATTGTGCTAACGGAGAAACGGCTTACAACGTATTGCTTTCACAAACAGAAACTTACGATAATATTGTTCCGGTAAGATATGCCACTAACGGCGTATCTGCTTTCATTTCCATTATGCGCGGCTGCAACAATTTCTGTGCCTATTGTGTGGTTCCCTATACACGCGGACGTGAACGCAGTAGAAACCCGCAAACGATTCTAAAAGAAGCACAATTACTTGTCAATCAAGGATATAAAGAAGTTACCTTATTAGGGCAGAATGTCAATTCCTATAGTTGGGAAGAAGATGGTACGGTCATCACTTTTGCTCGTTTAATAGAAGAAGTTGCGTTGTTATCCCCTTCACTGCGTGTTCGTTTTGCCACATCACACCCGAAGGATATTTCCGATGAATTGATTCAGGTGATTGCAAAATATCCGAATGTTTGCAAATACATTCATTTACCGGTGCAAGCCGGCAGCAATGCTGTCCTCAAACGAATGAACCGCGTTTATACCCGCGAGTATTATTTGGAAAGGATTCATACCATCCAACAACTGATGCCTGATTGTGCCATTTCTACCGATATGATTGCCGGTTTTTGCGGTGAAACGGAAGAAGACCACCAACAAACGCTGTCGTTGATGAAATTAGTGGGTTACGAATATGCTTATATGTTTAAGTATTCTGTGAGAGACAATACGACGGCGGCGCGAAATTACGCAGATGATGTGTCCGATGAAATCAAATCGCGGCGATTGGAAGAGATTATTGCCCTTCAACAAGAGTTATCGCTGCAGAGTAATCAACGAGACATCGGCAAAATTTTTGAAGTCTTGGTAGAAGGAGTTTCGAAACGTTCTGAAAATGATCTGTTTGGACGGAACAGTCAAAACAAGGTGATCGTTTTTCCGCGCGGCAATTACAAAAAAGGAGATTACGTAGATGTTAAAGTTTTGAGTTGTACTGCTGCAACCCTCATCGGCGAAACGGTAGAATCATAAACCGGAAGGTGGGGAAAACAGCGCAATATCTTCAAATTTTTCCTATCGATTCTTCCGATTCCTTTTATTCAGATTCGCTTTATGCTCGGACAATTTGTTTTGAATGACTTTGGCTGCGTCACTGATAATGCTACTAACACTACTGTTTTTATTCGGATAGATGGGTTTAAGGAAATCGACTTCAATACGTGAATTGAGGCGAGGGAGTTTTATGTGTTTATAGAAAGCACTTTCAGAACCGGTAATAGCAACCGGCACCACCGGCACAAGTAATTCCTGACTCAATATGGCAAAAGTCTCCTTGAATTTTTTCATAGTTCCGTCTTTGGAACGGGTCCCTTCCGGAAAAATAATCACATTTTTCCCTTTTTTCAATACCGATGCCATCTGTTGCAGTGATTCACGGAGATTCTTGTTAATGTCCATCACTATAATGTTGTTTTTTCGCGCCATAAATCGGGCAAACGGCGACCGCCAATGTTTTTCCTTGGCGAAAAAGAAGGTCTTCTTTACCAATTTGCGTTGCATCCATGAAGTGATGACCGCGCCATCAATGCTGCTGCGATGATTTGCCACAATGATGCATGATTCCTTCGGAATATTGCGAACTCCTTTCCCTTTAAAACGATATAATATGAAAAGCAACATTTTACACGCCAACTGACTTATAAATTGTGTAAATCCGGGCTTCGGCAGCTTAATCTCTTTTATCTTGCATTTTAAAATATCTCCCCAATTAATCTTTTTCTCATTGATAGTATTCGATTGTTTTTCAACGTATTCCGACAATAATTTCAACGTACTCAACTGTTCTAACTGCTCTTCGTTGAGATGAATTTCAAAGCAATTTTCAATATAGGTAAGGAGGGCAACGCGACTTAAAGAATCCATCGCCAAATCAATTTCAAAATGGTCGTTGGCGCAAGCGGTCATGTTGGTTTCTGCCTCAACAAACGATTTTAATCTAAGATATATCTTGCTATGTGGCTCATTATCAACTTTTTTTTGTCCATTAGAAAGTTTGGATTCCATTTCTGCCAAACGAAAACGCTGAATTTTGCCCAATCGCGTTTTCGGAAGCTCTTCAGAGGTAATCAAGAATTGCTTAATTCGCTTATAAGGAGCTACTTGCGTATTAAATTTTAGAATTTCATTCTTTATAATTTCATCCATGTTTTCGATCGACTTGTCACGAATTTCCTTCAAATTAGGAACCAACATGGCTTTCAGAATGCCGTTATGAAGATAAACTCCCACCTCTTTCACAAAGGCGGACATTGCCAGAAGTTCATTTTCAAGTAACTGTGGATTAATATTTTTTCCGTTTCCGGTGACAATAATTTCCTTGATTCTGCCGGTGAGTCGAAGTCCATGTTTGTCTAAAAAGCCGACATCTCCGGTATGCAGCCAGCCGTCACGGATAATTTCGGCAGTTTCTTCGGGACGGTTATAATAGCCTTGCATGACGTTGTCGCCTTTGACGCAGAGTTCGCCATTTTCCTCAAACTTCGCTTGAATGCCGGGCAGGAGATCTCCCACGTAGCCGATTTTGCGCTTCCCCGGACGGGTGAAGCTAATCATCGGAGCTGTTTCAGTCATGCCGTAGCCGTCTAACACGTACAATCCCAATGCTTTAAATAGCGCGGCGGTTTCATCGGATAAAGCGGCACCGCCACTGACCAAATACTGAACATGCCCTCCGAATTTTTCGTGTACGGAGCGGAAAACAATTTTGGAAAGTGCAGACCACGACAAGGTCTTCATTATTTTATAAATACCTTTTGTTAAGATACTTGCATTTATTTTCTCGAGAATACCCTTTGCCAACATATCGTACAAGCGCGGAACTCCCACAATAATGGAGATTTTACCTCTTGCCAACGTTTTTAAAATGGATTCGGCATTCATTTCTTCGGCAATATGGATGGTAGCACCAATATAGAGCGGCGCAATCACCGTACCTATTAACGGGAAAGCGTGGTGAAGTGGCAATAAAACCATTATGTTGGTGTCGGGACGAAAAATCGGCACCTCTTTTGAGACCGCATTGATATTAAAAAGCACATTTTTATATGACAGCATCACGCCTTTTGGAGTACCCGTAGTTCCTGACGTATAGATGATGAGCATCGTCTTCTCAAAGTCAGGGTCGGCAATTTCAGAAACCGGAAGTTCGCGGACACCCGCAGTGTCAATATCGTTGGCTTCCAGCAAGTTAAAATCTTGAAATTGAGATAACAACTTTGTTTGCTCAATCGTTGAACGTTTATTGGACGAAATGAAAATTGTATCGGGTCGGCAATCGTCAATGATATATGCCAATTCGCGGGGGGTGGATTGCACATCTACGGGAATGACGATATTGTGCCGGCGAATGCCAGCGCAAAAAGCAAATATCCATTCCGGAGAATTATCTGCAAAAATCATTAATTTTTTGGGCGCATCATCTGTAAACATTTGCTGCGAGTAGCATAAGGAATATTGAAATAACTCGCTGTAACTGTACTCTTTATCTTTAAAAGTGATGGCGATTTTGGGGTGTGTTTTTATCATAAAGGGATTTTCAAATTGAAGGCGCAAAGATACACTTTTTTACCCACCTGCTTGTTTTTCCTGATTATATTTTATTAGTCGCCCCCAAAGCATCTTTCGTTATGCTCATTTTACCCCACTATGATGGTTTTTTCTATTATTATTTCATTTTTTACTTTTTAAAAACAGCCACAGCATAATATTCAAAAATGAATTATTTCTTATGGTAAATGTAAGTTACTTATTTGTAACGATTTGTATTTTATTGAATATTGAAAAAAGAATATTGAAGAGAGAAAGAAAAATCAGTCTTCTTATTAAAAAAAATTGTAGGTTTGCAAGGTTAAAATAAAACCGAAATTATCGTAAACAGAAACACTTTTTGATATGAAAAGATTCACATTCATGCTGCTGCTGATATTGGCCACATCCATTTCTTTTGCACAAAAAGGGCAATTACCGTCCACCGCTAACGATTTTATCAATATATATTTTCCTGAAAGAGAAATAGTTGAAACAGTAGAAAATACATCACCACACTCAACGTATCTAGTTGAAATTGCCCCCGACGTGACCATTATTTTTGATATTTCCGGTGAGTGGCAGAGCATTGAAACTGCATCTTCCACACTTCCGACGACCTTGCTGAAAGAAAATACAAAGAGTTTTATCTTAACGAAATATAATTCTCTTAGCATGATAATGCGCATTGACAAAATCGGAAGTAAAAAAGAGATTACTTTTTTTGACGGAAACAGATTTCTTTTTGATGAAACGGGACAGTTTGAACAGATTATCAAGAATTAATCGGTGGCTTTTTCAATAACTCCTCCTTTTTTTGAGACTAAAATTTTCTTCAGGCAGTTGAGTATCTTGATTTTGCTACTGTTTTATATTTGTTGTCCGAAAAATCTCAACGCACAGCAAGATTCTACCCCCATCGCCTTGAATCAGGTCGTTGTTTTGGGAAAAGAGAATCCCGCGCACCGTCTTATCCGGCAATCTGTCGCCAATCGCGAACGGAACGCCGCCTATTTTTGCGAAAGTTTTCGCTACTATAGCTACCAAAAATTGTGGATTACCCCGCAAAACATTTCTGATACCAATTCACGTTTTGATGAGCAGTATCTTTTTCTGACAGAAAATGTTACAGAAAATCTATTCAAAAAGCCCAACAAGGAAATCGAAAAATTGATTGCCTCGAAAACTTCCGGCATTGACAATCCGATTTTCAATATCATTTTTCGCCGACTTCAGTTTAGTAACTTCTATAAGAGCGACTACCTCGATTTGTTAGAAACAAAATTTGTCAGTCCTGTGTCAAAAACGGCACTTAAACAATACTCTTTTGAATTATTGGATACACTATTTTCATTTCAAGACACGATCTTTGTCGTTTCTTTTGAGCCGAAATCGGTGTTTAAATCCCTGAGAGGGAAACTCTATATCCATTCGGAGAATTATGCCATACAACGTATTGAAGCAGAACCATATCAGATTCGAAACCTGCAAATTTCCATCATTCAGGAGTATCAAAAACAGTCCAACGGGACTTGGTTCCCGTCTCAGATTTCGGCAGTGATGCCCTTTCCGAAAATTACACCTGAAACCGACAGTCTGAACTTGCAATGTTACTCCACGATTTCCATTAAAGATGTAACCATCGACCTGCCACTTGCTAACAAGGAATTTGGTTTGAACGATTTGGAAGAGAGCATTGCGTCCGAGAAGTCCAATATTTCATTTCTCAACACATACCGAGATTCTTCATTAACTCAAAAAGAATTAAGAACTTATGTAGTGATTGACAGCATTGGGAAATCACTCAAATTAGACAGAAGAATCAGCATGTTGCCTTCGCTGTTATCGGGAAAACTTCCCTTGGGACCGATTGATGTGGACTTATTCAATATTGTAGATTTTACCACGCCGGAAGGGTGGCGGTTCGGGTTAGGGCTTTACACCAACAATCGTCTTTCCAAAGCCGTTCATTTTGGCGGCTATTTTGCGTATGGTTTGAAGGACCAAATGTGGAAATGGGGGGGCAAGGTTGATTGGCAACTCTATCGCCCACGCGACATTGTTCTCAACGTTAAGGTATTCCATGATATAACGGAAAGTGGTCAAAATCAACTTATTACGCGCGATGAGATGGGATTGTTAAACGGAGAATTCTACCGACATTGGATTATCAATAAATTCGATGAAAGTACAACTGCTTCTGCAAAATTGCAAATGCGTATCAGTAAGAGTTTTACGGCAAGTATTACCAGCGTTTATTCTCATAATCGCACAATGTTTGATTATGATTACATCCCTATCACTTCTTCCTCTGCAGAGCCGTCGTTTTATTCTTACAACAACTTTTCGATTCGTGCCGGCATTCGCTTTTCTTTTCTGGAATTTACATACCGCACGTCCGAACTGACATTATTTCAACCGTCCAACTATCCGGTCATTCAGTTACAATACGAGCGGGGCATAAAAGGAGTATTTTTAAGCCAATTCAATTACAACAAAATCAATACAAGGATTCATTATCATCCACGATATAAGAAATTGGGACACAGTTACTTTGTTTTGAATGCCGGTATAATTGATGTTCCCCTGCCATACTCTTTGCAATATGTGGCGCCGGCAGGTTACGAACAAATCGGCTTCGATGGAATCGAGCAATTCGCCGTCATGCGTCCGAATGAGTTCTTGTCAGATGCCTATTTTTTTCTTTTTTTAAGACATAATTTTGGCAAGATGACCCATAATCAGCGTTTTTCCCCGCGAATTGAAATATGCCAAAACATCGGTTTCGGGTGGTTGCGGCACCCAGAAATACATGACAGAATTGATTTTAAAACCATGCAGAAAGGCTATTTTGAGTCCGGAATAATGATTCATAACCTTCTCTCTTACAAAAATATATTGGCAATGGGATTGGGTGTTTTCTATCGCTATGGCGCGTATGCTTATCGGAATGAAATAAATAATTTTGCATTTAAAGTATCGCTGACTGTGCCGTTATTAGATTAAGAATATGTTCACTATCAACCGTTTGCTGTTGCCAAGGTAATGACGGTTACTTTTGTGTTTTTCACTTCCAATATTTTTTGAATAGCTGCCTCGGTAGTCGCGCCGGTGGTCAGTACATCGTCACAAATAATCACATGCTTGTTTGCAAGTTTCTCTTTATCATTGATTTGAAAGACATCTTTAACATTTTCCCAACGGTTATAGCGATTTTTTTTGGTTTGAGTTTCCGTAAAAGTATTGCGAATGAGCAACTTTGTGTTATAAGGGATTCCGGTTGCGTTGCTCAAACCCATGGCAATCCATTCACTCTGGTTATAACCTCTGATTTTCTGCTTTTTAGGGTGAAGCGGGATAGGAATAATGTAGGCAATATTCGATAATTTGCCCGTAATAAGCAGCTTTTTCCCGTAATATTCGCCTAACTCTTTTCCGACTTCTTTGCATCTTTTATATTTTAGATGGTGCAAAATTTGTTGAACATGTCCGCCTTTGCGGTAATAAAGCAGGGCAAAAGTATTCTCTACTTTGACTCTGCCGCGAAAAATGTCGTCCAGCGAATGATGCTCAAATAAGTGACAATTTGTCTCCGGAAGATGAAGTAAACAATTTAGGCATAAATGTGTTTCATTTTCTTGAAGAGAGTTGCCACAAGCTACACAAAATCGTGGATAAAAAAGGGATAGAAGATTTTGGAAGAGATTTAAAAATTTTTTCATCATCAGACAATTTAATAGTAAAATTTGAGTTTATTTAGAGTTACAAAAATACGATTATTATGCAAACAACGGATTTCGAGAATCAAAAAAAAGAGAAAAAAGATAATCCTCTATTTAAATGGGTTATTTTATTGGGTATTTTAACGGTTATTTTTATGGGAACGACGGTCTATTTTGCCAAGTTCTATTCGCCGTCATTTAACAATCAGGTTCAGAACATTACGTCTGAAAAAGAGACAATGGAGCAGAATCTGAATAAAGAATTAGCGGATTTATTGGCGCAGCACAATGCTCTTAAAGTCGAGAATGGAGAATTGGCGGCGCAATTAACAGAAAAAGATAGTATTATCCTTGCCAATGCCGATGAGATTCAGAAATTGATTAATTCGCAAGGCGATTACAAAAAGATTAAGAAACAATTAGCTCGTTTACAGAATATTGCACAAGAGTATGTTGCAGAAATGGATAAATTGATTGAACAGAACCGTGTTTTGACGAGTAAAAATACGGAATTGACGGAAACGATTGCCAAGGAGCAAAGTGAAAAAGTAAGACTCACGCAAGAAAAAGATGAGTTGAACCAAAAAATCAATACGGCAGCCACTTTATCGGCATATAATATATATAGTCGCTGTGTTTATCACAAATCACGCAACAATGCGGAAGTGATTACTGAGAGAGCGAATCGAGCAAAAAAGATTAAGACGACTTTGATTTTAGGAGAGAACTCGTTGATCACTCCCGGCACTTACAATATCTATTGCAGAGTTTCCGTTCCGGGCGATGGAAGAGTGTTAACTCCTGGTAAATCAGATGCTTATACGTTTATCAATGAAGGTAAAAAATTGCAATATACTGCCAAGGCAGAGGTTCAATACGTGAATAAGAAAGAGAATGTAACGTTAGTTTGGGACATTCGCGAGAATGACAAAGCCATTAAAGGAACGTATAATGTTCAGGTATTTTCAGATACAAAACTATTGGGCGAAACGAGCTTTACGTTGGAATAGTTTAATACCGCGGGTGGAATTGGGCGATAGTGCTTTGAATATAGTCGCGGTCTAAATGAGTATAAATTTCGGTGGTGGTGATGCTTTCGTGACCTAACATTTCTTGAACGGCACGTAAATTGGCACCACCTTCTATTAGATGCGTAGCAAAAGAGTGGCGGAAAGTGTGCGGACTGATGGTTTTGGTTATGCCTGCGGATTTTGCCAACTGCTTGGTAATCAAAAAGACCATCTCGCGCGTCATCTTTTCACCTCTTCGGTTTAAAAAAACAAAATTCTCAAAATCTTTTTTTATTCTCAGCTGCTGCCGGATTCCTTCGATGTATTGCAGCAACGCTTTTGAAGCAGTTTCGCCGATCGGCACAATTCTTTCTTTGTTACCTTTCCCAATTACGCGGACGTAGCCTTCCGAAAGACGTAGCCACGACAATCGCAAATTTACTAACTCACTGACACGCAAACCGCAACCGTACATAACTTCTATAATTGCCTGATTTCGATGACCTTCCGGCTTACTTAAATCAATGCTCCGGATAATCGCTTCGATTTCCGGCACTGACAATACTTCCGGCAAATGCAGTCCTTTTTTGGGTAAATCAAGCAAAGCCGCCGGATTCTCCGGAACTATTTTTTCCATCATTAAAAATTGGTAAAAAGCCCGAATGCCCGATATAAAACGAGCTTGTGAACTTGCTTCCTTCGCTTGGTCGTGCATATACACCAATAAATCGCGTAAGTCTTCGACCGTTACCGATTGTAATGGTGTTGTCTTGCCATTTTTTTCTAAAAATTGATTCAAGTAATCAACGTCATGAAGATATGCTTCAACCGTTTTCGGCGATAATGATTTTTCCAGCAACAAAAACTGCTTAAATCGCCGGATATACATATTATTTTCTAAAGTAGCAGATTTCATAGCATCAACTATAAAAAATGAAGCCGTTATTTCAAATCTTGTAACGTACAAAACTTACAATACCCCCCATTTTGAGCCATCAATTGTTCATGATTGCCGCGTTCGACAATCTGTCCGTTTTGCACAAAGAGAATCATGTCAGCATTGCGAATGGTTGAAAGACGATGGGCAATGACGATGGTTGTGCGGTTTTCCATTAGTTTTTGAAGGGATTGTTGCACCAAAAATTCAGACTCAGTGTCTAGAGCGGAAGTAGCTTCATCTAAAATCAAAACTTGCGGATTTTGAAGCACGGCGCGGGCAATACTCAATCGCTGCCGCTGTCCGCCGGAGAGTTTCATTCCGCGGTCGCCAATGACGGTATCATATCCGTTTTCCATCTCCATAATGAACTCGTGCGCCAAGGCGGTTTGTGCAGCAGCTACCACCATCTCCTTCGTTACGTCCGATTTTCCGAAAGCAATATTATTGTAAACAGTGTCATTAAAGAGAATCACATCTTGGTTTACAATTCCGAAAATTTTTCGTAAATCACTAATCTTTAATAATTTAGAATTAATTCCATCGATTAGTATTTCTCCTTTTTGAATATCATAGAAACGCGGAAGCAAGTCCACTAAGGTCGATTTCCCGCTTCCGGAGGCACCCACCAACGCAATATTTTCGCCTTTACGAAGGGTAAAACTAATATTTGAAACTACTTCGGTATTGGTCTCAAATGCATCAGATTGCTGATATGAGAAGCTGACATTTTTATAATCAATACTTTCCGAAAAAGTATGAAATGAAATGGGATCAGTGGCTTCTTCGATAATCTCTTCTGCATCAATTATTTTATAAATTCGCTCTGCCGATGCCATTCCTTTTTGAATGGTATAAAATGAAGATACCAATGATTGCGCCGGCGGAATGATTCTGGCAAAAATAACGATAAACATAATGAACAAGGACGGATTTAACTCATTGTTATTCAGAATAAAAGTTGCGCCAAACAGCAATACCAAGACTAAGGCAATGATACAGAGCAATTCCACCAATGGCGAGCCTAACTCTGCTTTTCGGAAAATGCGTTTATTGAGAATATAAAAACGATGATTCATCGTTTTGAACCGCTCATGAGTATGGTCGATGGCATTATAACCTTTGATAATGCGTAATCCGCTGATTGCTTCATCAAAGGCGGAACTCATTTTCCCTAAAATCTGCTGTGCTTCCACTGAATTTTTTTTGATGCTTTTCCCTATTTTTGCAATCAAAACGCCGGCAAATGGAAGAATGACTAACGCTATCAGAGTTAGTTTATAGTTTAAAGAAAAGAGGGTTATCAAAAAGACAATCAGCAATAAAGGGTCGCGGAAAACCATTTGCAAACTGCATACAATCGACCATTCTACTTCTTGCACGTCGGAGCCCATTCGATTTAGAATATCTCCTTTTTTTTGTTTGTTGTAGAAAGATAATGGTAAAATGAGCAAACGATGATAAATATCTTTGCGAAGACTTTTCACCAGTCCGGCGCGGATAGGAGCTATAGCATACAAGCCCATATAACGGAAAAAATTGGAGAGTAGCGACAACAGAATCATGGAAACGGCGATGAAAAGGAGCGCGTAAAATATTCCATAAGAGGTAATTATCTGACCCATGTAATAATAAAAAGTATCTAAAATAGATTGTACCGATCCATCAAATACGGGTTGTGTGGTCACACCGGCGGCTTGTCCGAAAAGCACCGACAAAAACGGGGCAATCATGGACAAGGAAAAAACGGAAAAGACGGCATACAATAAGTTGGCAAGGAAAATAAAAACAATATTTTTCTTGTAAGGGAACACGTATCGAATGAGGCGCAGGAATATTTTCATTCGTAAAGTTTAAGGATTTTAGATAGTGCAATATCGGCGTGGCGTTGTTCGGCTTCGACCGTCTGTCCGGCAATATGAGGGGTTAGAATCACGTTGTCCATTTTTGCCAGCTCCTGCATGGCGGGTTGCCAATCTTGAACGGGAGCATTTTTAAGATTTACATTTTCATATTCCAAAACGTCCAAGCAGGCATATTTCACGTTTTGATTTTTAATGGAATCCACCAAGGCAGCAGTGTCCACTACATTTCCGCGCGAAGTATTCAGCAAAATGAGATTTTTTTGTGCTTGGGAGAAAAAAGATTCGTTTACAAAGTATTTATTTTCAGGTAAATAATTGATATGCAATGAAATAACATTACAATTTTTTAATAATGTTTTCAAATCGGTTACATGAATAAATGGGTCTGAAAGATTTTTTTTGAATTTGTCATACACAAATATTTTGCAACCGAAAGCGAGGAGAATGCGTGCGAAGGCGGAACCGGTGTTTCCGTAGCCGATGATACCGACGGTTTGGGAAGCTAATTCGGTTCCCTTATTGGCTTCGCGAAGCCACTGCCCGGTACGCACTTCGTTATGGGATTTTGGAATATTCTTCAAGGCTGCAATGAGCAGTCCCAGAGCGTGTTCAGCAACAGAATTGGCGTTTCCTTCCGGTGTACTGATGCAAGAAATGCCCTGCTTTTGAGCATAATCCACATCAATATTTTCCATGCCGGAGCCTAAACGGGCAATGAATTTTAAGTTTTTTTTTGTGTCAAGCAGGGGTGCATCAACGGCAAAACGGCTTCTAATGACAAGTCCCTCAATCTGATCGGGCAGATGATAAAAGTCGGAGTAGGAGATGTCGGTGCGGGTTTCGCAGCGGAAACCGTGGGCGTTGAGTTGCTCAGCCAGCGAGGGAGCAGCTTTATCGACAATCAGCACTGAACGATGGGGAGGGTTTTGTATCATAGATTATTTCATTTCGTCAGCATGCATTACAAAAGCGCGGATTCCTTGTTGAGGCGCGGAGGCATCCAATTTGCGAATCGCATCCAACAGCAGCGGCACTTTTTCATCGGAAATAAAAGTAATGAGGGCGGAATTGAGTGTAGGCCAAGCGTGCGTCCCATAGTGTGGCTCGCCGGTTTCCGAACCTCTGCCCTGCACCTCTGACCAAAAGGTAAACCCGCGAATTTCAAGGCTATCCAACGCTTCAATCACTTCATCATAGAAGGCTTGATAAAAGGAAATAAATACAGCTTTCATAATCTAATAGTTTTCAAATTTTGAGCTGCAAATGTACACTTTTTTGAATTAATCGGGCGCGTTCTTGAAAATAAATTCAGACATATAAGTTCAATTAGTAATGTTATAAAATAAGAAGAAATAAAGTATGATATAATGAAAATTTTTCATTACAGTTTCACTCTAATATCAAACAAAATACGCTGATTAATTCCGGTTAAAACAGCATAAATTGATTACGGTTTAGGCGTTTAGGAAGGTATTGAATTATTCTTTGGCGAATAATTCTTTCATCTATTTTTTGACACCTATTATTCCGCTCAAAAAATAAGTGTAAATTTGCCGCAAATTTTGAAAATGAGAAACAGATTGTTTTTTGCCTTCCTTGTAGCCTCGCTATTGCCGCTTTGTGCAACCGCGCAAATGGGGGGTAATTACATCTATAACTTCTTGAATTTCAATCAATCAAGTCGTATTGCCGGATTGGGCGGTACCTTAATTGCCGTCTATGATGAAGACCCTTCTTTGCTGATAGAAAATCCATCACTTATTGGGAAAAGACATCATACATCGCTGCTACTCAACGCTACCGACTATTTTTCCAATGCGGCTTACGGTTCTGCCTTGTATTCCCATACTTTCAAAAAAGCCGGCAGCTTCGCATTTAGTATGCAATTTGTGAATTACGGGAAATTTTCCCTGACTGACGAAAGTGGCACCGAAATGGGCTATTTTCACGCCGGCGACTATGCCGCCACTGTTGGCTGGGGACGGCAGTTGGACAGTAATTTTACCATTGGTGCCAATTTAAAATTGATTTATTCCGGCTACGAATCGTATCAATCTTTCGGGATTGCCGCCGACCTTGCCGCTTCTTATGTCAATCAAAAAAAACGGCTTGCTTTATCATTGATGATCAAGAATTTAGGGTCTCCCATCGTCAATTATGTACCCGGACAATTTGAAAAAATTCCCTTTGATATTCAGCTTGCTTTTTCACAAAAATTCAAATTTCTCCCCGTGCGCTACCATATTTCCCTGCATTCTTTGTATAAATGGAATATGGCTTACGTGGGCACCAATGACCCGCTTTTGGAATACAACGTAATGACCGATGAACCGGTCTATCCTTCCAAAGTAGCCCAGTTTTTTGACAATATGTTCCGACACGTTACGGTGGGAATCGAAATTATTCCCGTGAAATATCTGTCCATTCAATTTGCCTATAATCATAATCGTCATCAAGAAATGAAAATCCCGCAAAAACGCACTTTTGCCGGATTTTCTTACGGCTTTACAGTTGATATAAAATCTATCCGCATCGGTTTTTCGCGCGCGCACTATGCCACCGGTGCCGTCCCAAACTTTTTCAACTTTTCAGTCAATATTGACGCTTTATCTAAAATGTCACAATCAAAAAAGAACAAAAAACTTGAAAGAATAAACTAATTATAACCATAATGATACCCTTTTCACCTCCCCGAATTGATGATTTAGTTATAGCCGAAGTGGTAGATGCTTTGCGTTCCGGCTGGATAACGACCGGTCCGAAAGTGGCTAAATTTGAAAAAATGTTGGCAGATTATTGCAACATTTCCAACGTCTTATGCCTTAACTCAAACTCGGCGGGAATGGAATTGATGCTCCGCTGGTTTGGCGTACAAGCCGGTGATGAAGTGATTCTGCCTGCTTATACTTATACCGCAACTGCCAATGTAATTGTGCATTGCGGCGCAAAACCAGTTATGGTGGATGTCAATGACGACTTTAATATTAATGTAGAAAATATCCGTAAAGCCATTACCTCGCGCACCAAAGTCATTATGCCGGTGGATATTGCCGGTTTCCCGTGCGACTATGACGAAATCAACAGTTTGGTAAAAGAAGAAGCTGTTCGCAAGATGTTTTCTCCTAACACGCAGGAGCAAAGAGCGTTGGGAAGAATCCTCGTGCTGTCAGATGCGGCGCACTCCATCGGCGCAAAATACAAGGGCAAACGTACCGGTGCTTTAACCGACATTACCGTCTTCTCGTTCCATGCGGTCAAAAATCTGACTACCGCCGAGGGGGGGGCTGTTTGTTTAAACCTGCCCGAACCTTTCAACTGTCAGGAATTGTATAAACAGCTAAGAACAAAATCATTACACGGACAGAGCAAAGATGCACTCGCGAAATCTCAAATTGGGAATTGGCGTTACGACGTGACCGAAGCCGGTTTTAAATGCAATATGACCGATATCTTGGCAGCCATCGGTTTGGTGGAACTGCCCCGCTACGATTCCGAAATGCTGGCACGTAGAAAACAGATATTTGACGCTTATTCTGCCGCTTTTTCTCAGAATAGTCAATTTCAAGTTCCTGTCTATGAGACTATTATCAAAACTTCTTCCTATCACGTTTATCCCCTCCGCATCAAAGGAATTTCTGAGGCGCAGCGAGATGAAATCATGAAACGGATTTTTGAACAAGAAGTTTGCGTAAACGTACACTTTATTCCGCTTCCGATGTTGAGTTTTTATAAAAATTCAGGCTATTGTATTGATAATTACCCTGTTACTTATGATAACTATTCTCGTGAAATTTCTCTTCCCGTTTATTTCGACTTAACCGATGAACAGGTTGATACCGTCATTCAGACCGTCATTCAGGCGGTAACGAAATAGTTTTCAATCATTTAAGATCTGCGAGAGAATCTGAACAGATTCAATTTTGTAAATTTGTTCGTTGTGCATCTCAAAAAATCGTATTAAACCATCTAACAACTCTTGGCGCACTGACTTGGGCGGTAGCGAATAAGGCTTTTCTTCCATGATGTCCCACAAGTAGCTCGCGGCGTTAGCGGACAAGTACATCGGACTTTCATAGTAATGATCTGTAAATGACGATTCTTCGATTGAAAAATAGCGTCGTCGTTCCATGTAATTATCATTGGGGTAAAATCCCATCACTTTTGACAATTTTACCATAAATCGTAGGTGAATATCGCTCAATGAAGCCGCTTCACTATCTAATTCCCGAAGTGCTTCTTCAATAAAGCAATAGATGATTTCGTCTGTACGATATTCTCTTAAAAGTTTGTATATCAATTCATTATAAAAAATAAATATTGTTTTTCTTACAATATCGAAAGGAATTAGTGTGTAATGATAGTAAAGATTGATATCATTTAAATAATGAATATTGTTTTTTTTATCGTCAAAAGTAACTTCTACCATGGATAGATTTTCCAAAAGTGCCAAGATGTTTTTATTTTTTTTAGAAAAGGCATTTTTTATGATAAAGCTCTGAACGCCTGTATCTTTCGTAAATATTTGAGCAATGATGCTTGATTCTGAAAAGCGGGTTTTGTGAAGTACGATACCTTGAGTTGTGATTTGCATAGATATTATTCAATGATGAAGCGATGAGATTACTTTTGCATATTCATTTTTACCATTTGCAAATTATTGATAACATTCTGATTATCAGGTTCTAGTTCGTGAGCGCGGTTCAGGTATTGAAGTGCCAAGTCGAACTGATTTTTCATGGCGTATGCAATTCCCAGATTTTCCAATGCGCTCACATAATTGGGAGAAAGTTCCACGGCTTTATTTAGATACGTAATGGATTGTTCTAATTGTTCCAGACCTTTGCCGTAAATGGTTCCCATTAGGTTGAGAACTTCCGGTGAATCAGGCTTTTGTGCCAACAGTGTTTCGCCCATTTTCAATGCTCCTGCCACATCTCCCTGATTTAAAATGTCATGGGCTTCTTGAATCTGCGCGTTGCCCATTGCCAATTGTACAACTTCAACATTGGCAGCAGCTAAGGCATCTTTCGGATTGTTTTGCAAGACGGTTTGGTAACATTGCAGGGCTTGTGGGTATTCTTTTTTTTGAAAATATACATTTCCTAACAAAGAATAGGCCTCCATACTTACATTACCCAGCTCAAATGCTTTTTTCAGATGTTTTTCTGCTAATTTCAGATACTTTTCCTGATTTTTTTGATTGTACAACTTCAAATAACTGCCACCCGCCGAAATATTGCACTTGATACTTTGCGAAGAAGTCTTGACATCTGTCGTAAACAAGGTAATATCATCTTTCCATGAAAAATTTCGGGCAAAAGTTTGGATGGAAAAAATAGCAAAAATAACGATAAAAATGGCGGACATCCATTTTGCGGAGAGCCATTTGTTCAGCTTTTGGATTAGAAAAGCCGCAATAATCGCAAATCCCAGTAGTGAAGTGAAAAGGAATCGTTCATTCATAAAAGTTCCAACGTTAAATATTAGATTGGAAGTAATCGAAAAAGTAACGGCAAAGAAGATGATTCCAAATGCAATGATATTTTTCTTTTTAAAATTCCGAATCGCGTAATAGACCACGAAGCCGAGTACGATCAAAATAAGCCATACTGCGGGATTGGAAAAATTGGTAATTTCTATTTCATTGGGATAGTAATCGTGGGTAAGCGGGTAGGGGAACACCATCAATTTCAAATAGATAGCCCATGTGATCAAAACGGTGGCTATTTCTTGGATTTTCGTGGATTGAGCAAACGGATTGTTGAGAATATGTGGTGTTTCGCTTTGACTGAGTATTCCGCCCAACACTTGACTGCGCACAATTAGGAAGGCGGCACTTGCCAAGACGATAGGGATTAACGTGATCAAATAATCCGATTTTTTTTTCGTATTGGGTAAAAAATAGACTACTAACGGAATAATTGCCAAGAAAGTAATGGCGTTTTCTTTAGAAAAAAGAGCAAATACCATGGCTGCAAAAGCCGCAAACAGCCACAAGATATTTCGTTTATTCATATATTTTATAGTAGAAAAGACGGCAAACATGGCACCGAGCATGCACATTATTTCATCGCGTCCTTTGATATTGGCAACAGCTTCAGTATGAAGCGGATGAAGTGCAAATAAAAGTGTCGCAATGAATGGAAGCGACAAGTACCATTTTTTATGATCATAATTCGGAAAAATCTTTCTTAAGACGTGATATGTAATGAGACATAAAATAATGAACAGTAATACATTAACGGCGTGGCTGATGATAGGTAAAGGGCTTTCGGAAAATAGTTCTTCATTTTGCGGGGCGCGATTCAAACCTACTTTGTCGTGTATAGATTGTCCAAAGAGTTCATATTCAATCATAAAGGTAAATTGTGACAAAGGTCTGTATCTGCCTCCCGTGACTAAATTTTTGTCTTTGCCGAAATAGCCGGTAAAAGCGTCTTGACTAAAAATATCTTGGGTGCCTTTAAAACCTTGCAGCGTGTAATTATTTTCAAAAATAATCATACGATCATCTAACGCATAATCAAGAGAAAGTGTATTGCTATAGACAACTGCTACAATAATTGCGATAAGAAAGTAGCGCAATTTAGGAGATGAAAAGGTCAATCTCTTCAAAGTGGTATTTTTTTGTTAAAATTATATGCAAGTTCATCAGCCGGGACAATCGCCACTTGGTTATTTTTTATAACGGCGATCGGGCTCTGTTCTCTCTTTTTTTCGTTCATTAATTTTTGAGAAGAAATGGAAAGTCCATTAATAATTCTAATTCGAAGTTTTTGGATTTCAGTTTCTGACATAACAATTTTGTATTTGATTATAAATCTCGTTATCAAAAATTTCGTTTGGTCTGCCTTTTGTTTTGGTCATGATTAATTTAGGGAATTGATTGGAATTGTCGAAAAGCATGACATTATCGCAAATGGGCAGAAAATATCGAAAAAAGTTAATTAATCCTTTATTATAGCGGCGTTCGATAACGTCAGCCGGAATGGAATGTCCCCCTTCAATAACGCGCAAACGGATCCGTTCTTTGGCAAGTTCAACACTTTGAAGCCAGAAAAAAATCATCGTTACGCAGTAGCCTTTGCTCTGTGCTTCTTTGATTTTTTGTCGGTAAGTGAGTGCCGAAAGGGTCGTCTCAATCGCAAAACTCTTGTTTTGGTTCATTAAATCAGTGATTCGGCGCGACATGATTTTCCCCGCTTCGTAGGATACTTTATCCGGCTGGAACGGCGAAATTCCTTTCGCAATCTCATCCGCATTGACAAACTCCTTACATTTTAGTATTTCAGGCAAAATATGATAAGCCACGGTCGTTTTCCCCGCACCATTACAGCCTGCTAAAATGTATAAGTTCTTCATACGTCAAAAAAAAGTCAGCAAAGTTACACATTTTTTTTGAAATCATAATAAATGTTAAAGAAATTTATCAGCACTTTTCAACAAACTGAAAAAGAGAGACTTGTTGTCCTCAATCGAATTGAATTGCATGAATAGCAGCGTTTTTCTTAGCGACAAACGTAGCAGGTATCAACAGAACTAATAAACAAATGGTAAGGATTCCCGCATTGATTGCCACGATTACGGGAATATTAAACTCAATCGGAACGTAATCTACAAAGTATGAACTTGCATCTAATTTGATGAGATGAAAGTATTTCTGAATCAGGCATAGTCCGACAGCTATGGCATTACCAATCAGCATTCCCTCTATGATAATTCGTAAACCAATCAGCATAAACACTTTACGCACACGGTGTGTGGTTAATCCCATCGCTTTTAGAATTCCGATGTTGGGTGTTTGTTCCAAAATGATAATAAAAAATGTGGAAATCAGCGTCACGATGCAAATAAAGATGGTAATGGTCATCAGCACCATCACGTTGGTGTCAAAAAGTTCCGTCCATTGGAAAATTTCCGGATAAATTTGCTGAATGGTTTCGGCTTTCAGTTGGTAGCCGATCTGGTCATTGACGAAATTGCCGACTTCCTGCAATTGGTCATAATCTCGAATAAGTATTTCAATTCCACCGACATAATTGCTGTCCCATCGGTTTAATTTTTGTACATGCCGCAAATCGGCAATGACAAATTTATCGTCATATTCCGGCATGCCGGTTTCAAAAGTACCTTCCAAAATGAAGCGGCGTTGCATGGGTGGGTCTTGTACAAAATAAGTATAGACTTTGTCGCCAATGTGCAGTTTGAGCTTTCGTGCCAATGATTTCGACATCAGAACTCCGTTGCAGATTTGTGAATCCTTAACTTGTAAAGTATTGCCTTCCAACATATTACTACGAAAATGCTCCCACGAAAAAGTAGAATCAATTCCTTTGACAATAATCCCCTCAACTTGGTCTTTCGTCTTGATAATTCCCACTTTCGTCGCAAAATATTGAAAATTTGCAATATCGGGGTTGGATTTTAAATCTTCTAAAAAAAGCTGATTCTTATCGAATGGCTTGGGGTCGAATGAGTAATTCATATCATAATTGGAAATACGAATATGGGAACCCATGTCAATGACTTTTTTTTCGATGGCATTTTTGTAACCGGTAGAAATAGATAACGCTAAAATAATGATTATTAAGCAAATAGATATTCCCAACACTGATAATCTGATGATTGGGCGCGTATATTGATTGTCTTTTGCTTTTAATAATCGTTTGGATAGTAGATTTTCTACCGCGTTCATAAGGCTAAAATTTGACGTTAATGCCTAACCGATAATTAGCGAGGGGGTACACTTTTTCGGTGGAATAAGCGGGAAAGAGAATATGTCCGTATATGTAAATCATTTCGGTAATTTGCTGTTGGTAGCCCGCTCCGACCAAAAGAGCGTGCGAGTTGAGTCTCGTTTTATCTTGCTGAGGAAAGCTCAAAAACTCATACTCAGCATGAATTACAAGTCTGTCCCAGATATATCCTTCTATAAAAGCATTTCCTCCGAAAACATGACTTTTTCTGTTTATCGGGTAATAGCTATCGTGGTAATAGGCAAACATATACGTGCCGCCAATCCCGATACATAAAAAATCGACGGGACATATTCCAAAATGTGGAGAAACATCAATGGAAGTAAGATTCCCAATTTGTAATCCGAAATAGCCGCCTGCAATGAAATCGAATTTCCTCTTTTCTCCGTTTTTTTTGTACTGTTTATATGCCAGACTCTTAGGCAACGGAACCTCCTCTTCTTGTGCCGAAACTGCACCAACGGCGAGGCAAACCACTAATATAAAAAGTATTTTTTTCATTATTGATATTTTCTTCTGACTAAGTCGCAAAGTGACAAATAGGGGGCCGTTGTGGTGTCCCAAAAATAGTATTTTTTCAACAACTCAATTTCCTCAAAAGCCTCCTCAATCGTTTGGCACTTATTCAATTTTTGAATGGCTATGCTGTATTCTTCACCCTTATTTCTGAATAATTCTCTGATATATAAGAATTTATCATTAACCGAAATGGCTTTTGACAAATCCTCAACTTTTGCGTTTTGGAATTTATTGGAAAGTGAATGGTCTTCTTTTTGTTGTGAGAGCAGGTCGTTGAGAGAGCGTTTGGGAGTAGTTGTCGGTTCATCAGGAAATAAGAGACTCTCAATCGTTTTTGCTTCCGATTTCTTTGGTTTCTCACTCTGTGGTGCTTCCGGCTTTTGCATTTCGAAAGTTTTTTCAACAATGGGAGCGGCTGCTTGCATGGGTTCTTCTCCTTGTACTATGGTCGGATTTTCTTCTTCCTGTGCTATTTCCGGTTCCCTAACATCTTCTATTTTAGATTCTTCAAGAATATCCAACTCTTCTATTTCAGCATCTTCGTTAGATGAAATCTTTGCGGACAAGAAGTCCAAAATGTCACTTTCATCGTCTAAAATAGAGGTGGCCACTGCTTTTGTTTGTTCTGTCGGAAGGGTCGGCACTGTGGCTTCTGGTATATTAATATCTTGTATTTCAATATTTTCAGATTTTTCAGATAAGGTTGTCAGCTCAGGTGCATCAGGTTGCATTTCTTCGGTTTTTTCCGGTTCAGCGGGAATGAGTGTTGTTTCATCCTCAAAATCAATTTCCGGCATTTCAATTTCCGCTTCTTCAATCGGAGTTTCTGTGTTGGCAGTTTCGGCAATCATGGCTTCCGTATTCACTTCTTCTGTAACTTCCGTTTCATTTTCGGGAGAAAATGTTTCAGTTTCTTCTAAAATTGGTTCACTATTTTCATCGGAATGATTTTCTACAGTTTCAACAATTATTTCTTCACTTTTAGGCTTATCTGTAAGTTCATAATGCAAAACTATCTCGTATGCGTCTCGCAAATTTTGAAGGATAATATCTCGTTCAATCGCATTGATTTGGGTAACATTTTCGTTGATAAAGCGCAAGTTATCAATAATTTGAGTTAATTTTTGACGGTTGGTGGTATTTTGTTCAAAACTATTCATGGAATATGTCATTAAAATTAAAATGTTTTTATAAATTTGCGTTTTAAAAAAGCGTTCAAAAATACAATTTTTTTTAATACCAACAAAAAAAATGTTCTTAGAAAGTAAAGCAGACAGAAGCATCAACAGGGGCTGGATAGAAGTCGTTTGTGGCTCAATGTTTTCCGGCAAAACAGAAGAATTATTGCGGCGGATTCGTCGTGCCAATTTTGCCAGTCAGAAAATTGAGCTTTTTAAGCCGGCAATTGATGTGCGTTATGCCGAGGAAGAGGTCGTTTCGCACGATTCCACCTCCATGATTTCTACGCCGGTTCATAATTCTGCCGAAATACTTATTTACGTGAATTTGGAAACCGTCGAAGTGGTGGGCATCGATGAGGTGCAATTTTTTGACGAAGGAATAGTAGAAGTTTGTAACAAATTAGCAGATAGCGGAATACGTGTTATCGTTGCCGGCTTGGATATGGATTATTTAGGGAATCCGTTTGCCTCGATGCCGCGTTTAATGGCTGTCGCAGAATATGTTACTAAAACACACGCCATTTGTGTTAAATGCGGGGACTTGGCTCAATTTTCGCATAGATTGGTCGTCAATGACAAACAAGTGCTGTTAGGCGAAAAAGATAGCTATGAACCCCTTTGCCGCCGCTGTTTCAATGAGTATCGCGCAAGAGAAGAAGCTGCCAAACTACAGCAAAAATAATTGCTGGTTTCCGATTCACCATTTTCCCACCGATTCAATACCATATTATATATTGACACTTTGCATGTTGAATCTATAATTGCTGATTCCATCGTTTTTCATATTGCCGTTTTTGAAAAATCTTGTATCTTTGCACGGAAATTATTAAATAGAGAAAAATGAGTAAATATACTGAATATCGCGGACTTAACTTATCTGAGATTGGGAAAGAAATGCAAAAATATTGGGAAGAAAATGATGTTTTTGCCAAAAGTTTGAAAAACCGTGAAGGCGCGGAGTCTTTTGTGTTTTTTGAAGGTCCGCCTTCTGCGAACGGAACTCCCGGAATCCATCACGTAATGGCTCGTACAATCAAGGACTTGGTATGTCGTTATCAAACCCTGAAAGGGAAATATGTGGGCCGTAAGGGCGGATGGGATACACACGGTCTGCCGGTGGAATTGGGTGTTGAAAAAACTTTGGGGATCACCAAGGAAGATATCGGAAAATCTATCTCCGTGGAAGAATATAACCAAGCTTGCCGCCGCGAAATAATGAAATTTAAAGATCTGTGGGAC
>JALNYF010000060.1 GCA_023229985.1 Bacteroidales bacterium
AAATGTTTTTTAATATAAACTACTGCAAACTAACAGATTGTAAGCGATGGTCAAATTTAATGCCGATCCTTGCCCACGTGCCGGGTTGCACCAAATCGCCAATATCGTAATACTTGACATTGAGGAGGTTAGAGGCTTCCACGTAAACGGAGAAGGCGTGGTAGCTGTATTGCAGGCGCACATCTAATAACGCATAATTGGGATAGGATTTGACTTGTCCGATGGGATTATTTGCAAACGATTTGTACCTTCCTTTGCGGCTGTTAAAAGAGAAACTTCCACTGATGCTCACTCCTTTATATATTCTATGCGTAATTTGTACGGATAATCGGTGAATGAGGTGGTCTAACACGTAGCGTGATTGATAGCCGTCGGCTTCTTTATCGGAATGGAGGTAACTGTATTGAAGGGTGAGGTTTTGCAGCGGGTAATTGGTAGGAGCAATTTGCGGGGGCAACAATTGCAATTCGGCTTCCACGCCGGTAAACAAGATGTTGGTATGATTGACGGAATGCCATTTTTCTTCGTCTTCTTTTTTAATAAAGTCGATCATATCTCTGCCCCAGCGGTTAAAGACCGTAATGTTGAGTGCGAGGTACGGATTATCTTTGTTTTTTCTATAAAATATCAGGTGCGTGCTTCCTTCAAGGGTATAGGCTTGTTCCGGTTGTAAAGCGTTGTTGCCCAGCACGTCGCCGGTTTTGTAGTATAGGTCGGTGAAGGTGGGTTGGCGTGCGGAGCCGGCAAAAGAGACCTCAACGCTCGATGTGAAGACATTGTGAGGTGAGGCGAGAGGCTTGAATTGATAGTGCAGGTTACAGGCCGGAAGCGGGTAGATTTTGCGTGTGCCTCCGAAATATTGGAGCAGCAGAGCCACGTTAGCCGTAAATTGCTTCACGGAAATGATATGTGCTGCTGAGATGCCCGTTTGTGTGCGTGTTTTCCCGAATTTGTAGGAAAGCTGATGGACGTGAATGGGAACTGTTTCGGTGAGCGGGTCGCCCAAGGAGGTGCTCAGGATGTCCTCCCAACGTATATCCGCGCTAAAAGTAGTAGTGCCGGCGATGGAATGAAAGCTTGTAAGTATTTGTAATCCCAGCAGTTGTGTAATGTGGTAGTTGTTTTTTGCCGGATTCTGCCCCTTCACCAACTCGAAGCAGTCTTTATTCAAACGGTAATAAATTGCAGGCGTCACTCTCACGGTTTTGCCCATATTCCATTTCAGGGAGGTGAGCAGGGTTTGGGTGCTTTCAAATTGGTCGGGGTATTTCAGAGAATAGAAGCCGTTGGCACCATATTTTTTGTCATTATAGCCGATTTGAAAATCCAATGTGCCGCTACGGAGGCGACCTTTGTTTTGATAAAATGCGCTGACATTGGTGTAATCCGTATTTTTGATATAACCGTCCGATTTTCCGTAGCTGAAGGCGAGCAGATGGTTCCAGCGACCGGTTTGCATATTAAAGGCGGTGCCGGTTTGCAGTAAGCCGTACATACCGCCGGTGAGGTGAAATATCATGCGCGGCACTGTGTCGCAAAGGGTTTGGATGTTGAGTGTGCCGGAGAATGGTGCCGTGCCGTATAAAGCGGCCGTGGTGTTCTTGTACAGTTCAATGGAGCGAATGATGTCGGGTGGGACAGGTAAGTTGAGGGAATAATGACCGGTTTGCGGGTCGGTAAAATTGATACCGTTCAGCATCAGCACTGTTTGGTCGAAAGTACCGCCGCGGTAGCTAATGTCCGCTTGGGTGCCGAACAACCCTCGCTGTCGAATGTCCAAACCGGTGAAATAGTCGAGCAGTTCGTTCAGCGATTGGATTGGCGATCGGTCAATGTCGGTGTTAATGATGACACTTTGCAGCAACAGGGGCTGCATCTCGTTGTGTAACGGATCGTCAGCCGTAATTTGCACTTCTTCCAAAGTGTGGAGCAGCGTGTCGGGTTGTATTTGCGCGTGCCCTTGCGTCGGCTTTGCCAAGAACGAACAAGCAAGACTGATTGTACTGATTACAACGACTTTATGAAAAGAATTAAAAGCCGCGTAACCTTTGCGGGTCCATCTTTTGAAGTATGTAACCCGTTTCCATTGGTGCGTTTTTTTCATCTTTACTTGTTTTTATGTTTGCGGCGGCAAAAGTACGGATTTTTTGGAAGGGGAGGGAAGATTTTTCTTATTTTTTATATTAACCCGAATTAAATGCGAGCAAAATAATACTTATTGAAAGAATTTTATCGTATAGCTTCTCAGTTTTGGCAGCGAATAAAAATTATTTCCTGCCAAAACATATCAAGATTTTGGGATTTTAATTACGTTGCTTTTATTTAAGTATAAATATACGATTGAAGTGAAAATTTGTACTTTTGGTATTGATATCGGGTTCAAACAGAATGGTTAATTACTATCTATTATTGCATCGAGGTTGGTGATTATGTTTTTCAAGCTGCATACAATTACTCCCTTTTGAATTTCGTATTGATCATCAATAGGAGCCACTACGTATGTGGTATCCGGATGCAAAAAGTCAATGGAACGCCAAAAACCTGCGGTCAGGGTTGGAGCGGTTGAGGCTTTACATTCTACACAAATCAGCTTATTATGCTTCTGAATGACGAGGTCCATTTCATCACCGGTTGCACTGCGATAAAAAGAGAATTGAGCGTTGCGTATAGTCGCACAAATATTTTCGATGACTAAGCCTTCCCACGAACTACCCAAAACGGGATTTCCCATTAAAGCATTAAAATCTCTTATCTGTAAAACTTGATGCAAAAGTCCGGAATCTCGAAAATATAGTTTAGGTGATTTTATCAAACGCTTTTTAGTATTGACGAAGTAAGGCTGTAAAGTACGCAAAATGTAAGTCTGCTCCAAAATATCCACATATTTGCGGATAGTGGGGTGGGTTAAGCCTAACGATTCTCCCAACGTAGAGGTGTTCAACAATTGACCATGTATATGGGCACACATGGAAAGCAGCCGCATCATTTGCAAAGAAGTAATCTGAAATCCGAGTTGCGGAATGTCACGTTCAACATAAGTACGAATAAAATTTTCTCGCCACAATGCACTTGTTTTGTCATCTGCTGTTAAAAAGCTCTCGGGATAGCCTCCGCGAAACCAATAATTATTCAACAAGAAGTTGGGTGTATTGTCAATTTCAGTCAGCAAAAAAGGCGTTAAATCGACCATTCCGATGCGACCGGCTAAAGTTTCGGAAGTGTGATGAAGCAGGTTTGGTGAAGCTGAACCTAACAAAATGAAGCGTCCCGGCTTACGAAAACGGTCAATTTCGGTGCGAAGTACTGAGAATAAATCCGGTAGCAGCTGTATCTCATCTAAACAAAGGGTTTTGTCGGCATTGTTCTTAAAAAAAAGACTTGGTTCGGTGAGTTTTGCCAAATCATCTCTATTTTGCAAATCAAGATGCAGGAAATCAGGAAATTGATTTGCCAACATTTTTACCAAAGTGGATTTTCCGCACTGTCTCGAACCTAAAATGGCAACAGCGGGAAACAACTTTACATTTTGTAATACAAAATTTTCTATATTTCTGTGGACTAATTTGTGCATATTGTAAATTGTATTTTCAATATGCAAAGATAACATAATTTTTATTTTATAGACCGCAAATTAAAAATAATCTTTTATTTAACGAATAAAAATTTTTCTAACCCAAACATGTCAAAATTCGGAATTTAAATAAAATTATATTGGTGTCCGGTAAATAATAGAAATTATTGATTAATCTATTAGCATTGAGTTGATTACGATGCCTCATATTTTGTCAGGCTTACATTTACAAACAATAAAATAAGAAATCGAAAGGATTACTTCTAATAATTGTGTAGATGAATTTTACGAAAAATAATTATTGTTAACGTCAAATTCCCTTCCTTTGAAAGGGTGCCGTTAGGGTGGGGTGGTTTTTCCCAATGTTCTATGGGGCGTACGCCATCGCATTACAACATGATGAAGATGTCAAACATTTATTTTGTGTATATAATTGTAATTCATTTATTTTCAAGGAAATATCGCTATCTTTACTTTTTGCTTGATTAAAAAGTAATCAAAAAATCAAGTCGCGATGAAAGGTCTGCCCGCTCTGTGAAGAGCCTAACAGCGACGGCAAAAGAAGTATGAAAAACGGATTTCTCGGGTGATTGTACACTTGTTCGCGGGAGATCCGTTTTTCATAAACGTTTCGTGCTTTTGTACGCCGCTGTAAGCTCTTCACATTCACAGCTTGTCTGATCTTCATCCTGACATGGACTACGCTCATGCGCTATGGCAACATGCAGGGATGGAACTGCGGTGAATTCCATAATTAGGGATAAGTACACCATTTCCTCGACAGCTATCATTAAATTTTTATTTCGGGGGTCGAATTCTACTGCCGACAATAAGCAAATTACAGCAGAATATCTTGGATACTTACGATGCCGATTTTTCTAAACATGCTCCTATTGCAGAGGTTCCGAGAGGATGGTTTGGAAATCCGTTCCAGCTCAACTTTCACAAGAAAACAAAAAATTATCTCCAGACAATTGAAAGTGCGCGAGGTAAAAGTTTTGTACTTGCGATTGAGTGGCTGAATGATGCCCCTTTAGTATATAAAATCAATCGGACCCAAAAAGGTTTTATGCCGCTGAGTGCGTAAGAATATTTTTCTTCCTTCAACCTTTTTATGCTTGATGTGGGATGAATGGGAGCGATGAGCAAATTGCCCTTGCAAGCATTGCTCGGAGTGCATACCTTGTTTACAGAGAATAAAGGTGCTCTAACAGAACAGTTTGTATTACAACAATTTATTACCAAAAATAACGTAAGTATCTACTATTGTTTGCCAGAAAATTCACGTGGTAAAATTGATCTTTTGCGGCAAAATGATATGAGAATCATTCTTGTTGAAGTGAAAGCTGAAGAAAATCTTTAAGCCAAAAGTCTGCGCTCTTTTGTAGAAAATAATCCTGATTTACATGGTGTACGTCTCTGCATGTCAACCCTATTGACAACAAGAATGGATGACAAACCATCAGTTGTGGAGTGGAAATAGTGGTCAAGTGATACGTACGTATCAATACAAATTGATTTATTCTCCCAAAACTGCGCAATTTCCGGCAGTTAAGTTGAGCTTAAGCAACACCTTAAAAACAAAAAAGACCGAACCTTTGAAAGTTCAGTCTTTTTTATATCGGATAGCAGTCATCTTCTTACCGAAAAACTACTTATTATAACGTTCTTTTAAAACTTTGAGCATATCCACGGTCATTGATTCTAAGTCGTATGACGGCTTCCAATTCCACTCTTGGCGTGCGGCACTGTCGTCCATATAGTTAGGCCATGAATCGGCAATTCCTTGTTTCAGCGGGTCAACGTTGTAATCCATGGTAAATGTTGGAATATGCTTTTTAATTTCGGCTGCAATGGTTTCAGGAGCAAAGCTCATTGCCGTCACGTTGAAAGAGTTACGATGAATTAATTTGGATGGATCGGCTTCCATTAAATCTACGATGGCTTTGATGGCATCCGGCATATACATCATGTCCATCAGCGTTCCTTCGCGGAGCGGACAGGTAAATTTACCTTCTTTGACTGCGGCATAGTATATTTCAACAGCATAATCTGTAGTTCCTCCGCCCGGGAGAGTGACATTGGAAATAATGCCCGGAAAACGTACCGAACGTGCATCAACTCCGAAACGTTTGAAGTAATAATCACTTAACAATTCACCGGTCACTTTGGTAACACCGTAAATGGTCTTGGGACGTTGAATCGTATCTTGCGGAGTTCCGTCTTGCGGCGTTTCCGGTCCGAAAGCACCAATAGAACTTGGCGTGAAAATGGCAGTTTTATATTCTCTGGCTACTTCTAAACAATTCAGCAAACTCCCGATGCCAATATTCCAACCCAACATGGGATTGGCTTCCGCTTTTGCAGACAAAATAGCTGCCAAATTGAAAATGGTATCAATGTTGTATTGTTTAACTACAGCGGCAATATCTTCTTTTTTTGTGGCATCAATTTTAGCTGTGGGACCACATTCCGATAATTCCGGTTTCAAGGGAAATATGCAATCGCTAGCTATTACATTCTCGTTTCCGTATATTTTTCGGAAAGCAGGAGTTAATTCAGAACCAATTTGTCCGGACGCTCCAATGATTAGTATTCTTTTCATTCTTTCGATTTTTTATTTTGTTTTTTCGAGCCGCAAAATTACGTTTTTTTTTGATTTTAGGTATCCTTTTTTTTTGATTATTTTACTGAAAAAATCAAATTTTATGGTTTAAAATAACGATTTAATTCTTGATGATTCTATCCTGATTTTGTGCCAAGAAACTTTGCCAATTGTTGGCTTTGTTGTCATTGCCGCATACTGAAATACGGTTTTGTAAATGATGACAGACGGCAACAGCTAAAGCATCGGTGGCATCCAAGTAGTTGGAATCGTTGTTGAAAGTGTACATGGCGTGCAACATGGCGGCTACCTGTTCTTTCGAAGCACTCCCGTTGCCGGTGATGGCTTGCTTGATTTTGCGAGGGGAGTATTCATAAACGGGCAAACCCGCATGCAGACAGGCCGCAATCACCACGCCCTGCGCACGCCCCAACTTGAGCATCGACTGCGGATTCTTGCCAAAAAATGGAGCCTCGATCGCTAAAATGTCCGGCTTATATTGCGTTAATATATCCGTCGTGCTCTCAAAAATCTTCTTCAATTTTGCATTCTGACCCTGCAAACGGGTCATCTTTACCACATTCAGCTCCACAATTTCCGATTGCCGTAAATGAACCCGTAGTAACGCATAACCCATAATCGTCGTTCCCGGATCTACTCCCAAAATTAATTGTTCAGTTTCATTATTCATTATTCATTAATTGATAATGTGAGTATGAGATTGTGGTAGTCAATGATGGCATGATGACTTTTTAGAAAATCGCCGCCGATAATTCCCTGTATGCGCTTAAACCCGACTTGCTCGTACATGTCGCTCACTTGTTGTAAATCCAACAATCTTACCGTGTAATTCGGGATGCTCAATCGTCCAATTTTAAGGCCGTTTAGCTCGACAATAACGGTTTCAAAACGGTCACCGCCAATGCCGATATTTTTCTCATCTTTTCCAATAATCTTTCCGTCTTGTTGTATCTCCGTAATGAACGTTTGGTCGAAGCATGAATGATTGGCACCGGTATCTATCAGTAAATAAACAGGATGATTCTCAATTTTTCCTTTTATCACCAAATGATAACCGTCAGGGTCCAATTCCCAAAGCAGACATTTGATATGATACGCTTTGCTCATCTTATAAATGTATCGCTTCGCCGTATGCGTTGGCAGCGGCTTCCATGATCGCTTCCGATAGAGTAGGGTGCGGATAAACGGAGTTGATGATTTCGTGTCCGGTCACCTTTTTATTGCGGGCAACGACCACACCTCCAATCATTTCCGTAACATTTTCGCCAATCAGGTGACAGCCGATTAATTCATGGGAGTTTTTATCGAAAATTACTTTTACCATTCCGTCTCTGTTGCCCGATGCCGTAGCTTTGCCCGATGCCGTGAACGGGAATTTGCCGATGAGTATTTCTAAACCTTGTTCCAATGCTTTTTGCTCGGTCAGTCCCACAGAGGCAATTTCGGGTGTAGTATAGGTGCAGCCGGGGATATTGCCGTAGTCAATTTTTTGCGGATTAAGTCCGGCAATATGTTCTACGCAAATGGTGGCTTCGTGGCTGGCAACGTGCGCCAATGCCGGTCCGTGAACAATGTCACCGATGGCGTAGATGCCTTCTTTGTTGGTGCGATAAAAATCATCAACCACCACCTTTGTTCTTTCAACTTCAATTCCGTATTCTTCCAATCCGATTCCTTCGAGGTTGGTAATAACGCCAACTGCTGACAGAACCACTTCCGCTTCGATTTCTATTATCTTTTCTTTGCTGTCTTTTACGGTAACCACGCACAATTCCTTGGAAGTATCTACACTCATCACCGCCGATGAAGTCATCACTTTAATGCCCGCTTTGCGGAAGGCTCTTTCCAATTGTTTGGAAATTTCTTCATCTTCCACCGGAACTAAGTTCGGCAAAAACTCTACAATGGTGACTTTCGTTCCGAGCGAGGCGTAGAAGTGTGCAAACTCGCTGCCAATGGCACCGGAGCCCATCACCACCATCGAAGCCGGCAACTTCGGCAAAGTCAATGCTTGACGATAGCCGATGATCTTTTTGCCGTCTTGCGGAATATGGGGTAACTCCTTAGAGCGCGCACCGGTAGCCAAAATAATATGGTCTGCCTCGTAAATCTCTGTCGTCCCGTCGGGTTGGCTGACTTCTACTCTCTTGTCTTTCACAATCTTGCCAAAACCGCTGATGACATCAATATTGTTTTTCTTAAGCAAAAATTGAACGCCTTTGCTCATCGTTTCTGCCACGGTACGACTTCTTTTCACAATCGCCTCAAAATCCGGTTTTGCCGGAGTATCAAGTGTAATGCCATAGTTAGCAGCATGTTGCATGTAGTTATACACTTGTGCCGATTTGAGTAATGCTTTCGTGGGAATACAGCCCCAATTAAGGCAAATACCGCCTACTTCAGCGCGCTCAACTATCGCAGTTTTCATATTTAACTGACTGGCACGAATGGCAGCCACATATCCTCCGGGACCACTCCCGATAACGATTAAATCATATTTCATTTTATAAATTATTAAGATTATTCATCAAGTATTTCGGTGTTAATTTCTTCGCGCAAATTATCAATGATAAATTGCTTGCGCTCCTTGGTATTATCTCCCATGTAATATTCCAAAATCTCGGAGATCTTCGTATTTTTCTCTAATACAACAGGTTCCAAACGAATCGATTTCCCTATGAAATTACCAAATTCGCCCGGCGAGATTTCTCCCAATCCTTTAAACCGTGTAATTTCCGGCTTACCGCCCAGCGATTTGATGGCTTCTAACTTCTCTTCTTCGGAGTAACAATAGAGGGTTTTTTGTTTGTTCCTGACACGGAATAGGGGAGTTTGCAAAATGTAAACATGCCCGGCGCGCACCACATCGGGATAATAATTCAAAAAATAGGTGAGCATCAGTAACCGAATGTGCATTCCGTCTACATCGGCATCGGTGGCAATCACAATATTATTGTAACGCAGCCCTTCCAATCCTTCTTCCAAATTGAGCGCAGCTTGGAGCATACTCAACTCTTCATTTTTATATACATCGGTTTTTTTCAATATATTCGTGGGCTTCCCCCGCAAACTGAAAACTGCTTGTGAGCGCCTGTCGCGCGAAGTCGTTATCGACCCCGACGCCGAATCCCCTTCCGTGATAAAAATCGTGGAACTGATACCATCCGCATTATTGTCGGTGTTAAAATGATATTTGCAATCACGCAGTTTACTGTTGTTGAGGCTGACCTTCTTTTGCGTCTCCTTCATCTCTTTCTTGATGCCCGCAATCTCTTTACGCTCCTGCTCCGATTCTTGTATTTTCTTTCGCAAAATATCTGCTACATCAGAATGCATGTGCAGGTAATTATCTAATAATCTGCCAACTACATCATTAATATAATTCCGTATCGTCTGTCCCCCCGGCTGCATATAGATCGACCCTAAGCGCGTTTTCGTCTGAGATTCAAATACTGGTTCCTTAATTTTGATGGACATTGCCGCCGCAATGGAGTTCCGTATGTCATTCGGGTCAAAATCCTTGCCGTAAAAATTACGTATCGTCTTGACAATGGCTTCCCGAAATGCCTGCTGGTGCGTCCCCCCTTGGGTCGTATTCTGACTATTCACAAAAGAATAATACTCCTCCCCATAGTGGCGCTTCGTGTGAACCAATGCAAATTCAAATGTATCTTCTTGTAAATGAATAGGTTGATATAACATCTCGTCGGGATTGACCGTGTTCATCAGCAAATCGTGCAATCCGTTTTTAGAGGTAAAGCGTTTCCCGTTGAAATTAATGACCAATCCGCGATTCAGATACACGTAATTCCAAACCATTTTTTCGATATAGTCGGTGTACCAATGGTAATTTTCAAAAATAGTATCGTCAGGAATAAATTCGGTCAATGTCCCTGGACGCTCTAAACTTCCCTCAATTTCAGATTCGGCAATTTTTTTTCCACACGAAAATTCGGCTTGTTTTTGATGGCTGTCACGGAAACTCTGCACTTTAAAGTAAGAAGATAATGCATTGACGGCTTTCACGCCCACGCCGTTCATTCCAATGGAACTCTCAAAAGATTCACTGTCCTTGAATTTCGCGCCGGTATTCATTTTCGATACGCAATCCACTACACTCTTTAACGGAATCCCACGCCCGTAATCGCGCACCATCACTTTATGGTCTTTGATGGAAATGTCAATCGTCTTACCGAAACCTTCCATAAATTCGTCAATGGAGTTATCAATTACCTCCTTCAATAATACGTAAATGCCGTCATCGTGTGCCGACCCGTCGCCCAATTTTCCGATGTACATCCCCGGTCGAATACGGATGTGTTCATCCCAATTTAATGTAATGACATTGGTGTCTTTGTAATTATTAGTCATCTATTTCCACTTTTCATTTTCAGGCGGCAAATTTACGGATATTTTTTGAGCTTCTTGGGTGATTCTGAACTTTTTTTGGACAATTTGTTTTTCATTTCTTTTTTGGGCGAGCGGCTTCCCGCCCTTCGTCCCACGCACGCCGTCGGGCTGTCCGCTTATACTCCTCGCAGCGGAATTCAAAAATATCTTTTATCCTCATGATTCCGCCGCTGCTGCGGGGTATCCGCTCCCATCCCTCTCGCCAACAAACGCGCACATTCCCGCCAAAATACTCATTTGCACCGCAAAAGTTGGTCTCTCAATATTATCCCACAACCGACGCCTGCATGATTTTTTCTCCTAAATATAAACCTGCCCATACCGCCACAAGACATAGCACAACCGAACTTACTATATAAACTACCCCTGTGAAAGTATGACCGCTTTTTAATAACTCAACTGTTTGTAACGAAAAAGTCGAAAAAGTCGTAAACCCACCGCATAATCCAATGGCTAACAACAATTGCCAACTGTTTTTATCACAGGTCGCCAGCAAAACTCCAATCACTAACGAACCGACAATATTCACGAAAATTGTTCCAACGGTTGAGGGAAAAGTAAAAAATTTTGCGAGTAACATTATTCCATAACGAAGCATACTCCCGATGCCGCCGCCTATTCCCACTAATAAAAAATCTTTCAGCATTATATTGATAATAAATTAGTTATAAAAATTTTATGATTGATTTATTTCGACATGAAAACAGGTGCAAATGTAATACTATTTTTTATAATCTTAGAAAATTTCTTTTTTAATATCAATGATGGCAACATATTTTCAGTTTCTTTGTCAGTATCGCATTATTAACTTTAAAACTTTATCTATATGATTAAAAGAATTTCAAATTTTAAAAGAATTTTTGTGGTATTATTGGCGGTAGCGGCATTGACAAGTTTCACCTCTTT
>JALNYF010000061.1 GCA_023229985.1 Bacteroidales bacterium
CTTTGCGGCGTAAAAAATTCAAAAGCTATGGAGGGCTTTTGATTTTTTACGCCGAAAAACAGATAAAAAATGAAAAATCATTAACTAAGAAATAGCTTTAATCGGTCTAAAAAGTGATAGTACTATAATTATGATCTATTGCTGCCGTTAAATATGGATTTACAAAACAAAGAATCCTGAACACGGAGGGTTCAAAATGTATACAGTAAAATGATGCTATGCGGAATGGCAACAGCTTCAAAATGCGCCAGGGATTGTAGCGGTTACCCCGCGCGGCAATCGAAAAAGAAATTGAGAATCATCAATTGGTTATGCGGGACAATGATCTTAGAAGAGAGATAAGCCGCGCGGAGTAAAAGCGAAAAGCCCGGCGGCGAGGCAGTCTGTAAAGTGCAGATTCAGGGAGATGGGCTTGCCGAGCCGGGCGCCCAAAGCATTCTACTCATACTGATGGCGGTTATATGAGTGGAAAAAGCCCGAAAATGGCGCAAAATATGACACAAAATTAGAATTCTGACATTTTGGCAGATTCAGATAATGTTTATAAAATACTTATTATCTGATGGTTATAAATTGATGGACGGTAGAGTAAATTTTGGCACGGTGATTGATAGTAGAATGGCGTTTTAATATGACAAACAATCAATAGAATAACAATTAAATATTCAAAATTATGGGAAAAATAATAGGAATCGACTTAGGGACTACCAATTCATGTGTAGCCGTTATGGAAGGAAGCGAACCGGTAGTTATACCGAATGCAGAGGGTAAAAGGACAACCCCGTCTATCGTTGCTTTTGTGGGTGACAACGAACGTAAAGTAGGTGATCCTGCTAAACGTCAAGCCATTACAAATCCAACTAAGACCATTTATTCGATCAAGCGACTTATGGGAGAGACTTACGACCGCGTTACCACGGAGATCAATCGTGTACCTTACAAAGTTGAAAAATCGAGCAATAATATGCCGAAAATTAAAATTGATGACCGCAGTTATACGCCACAAGAAATATCTGCCATGGTTCTTCAAAAAATGAAAAAAACTGCCGAAGATTATCTGGGAACCACCATTTCGGAAGCTGTCATCACGGTGCCGGCATATTTCAGTGATTCTCAACGACAAGCCACGAAAGAAGCGGGAGAAATAGCCGGTTTGACGGTGAAGAGAATTATCAATGAACCGACAGCCGCTGCATTGGCATACGGTTTGGACAAGAAAAAATCGGATTCTAAAGTTGCCGTTTTTGACTTAGGCGGCGGTACTTTCGATATCTCAATTCTGGAATTAGGCGACGGTGTTTTTGAAGTAAAATCCACCAATGGCGATACACACCTTGGCGGCGACGACTTCGACCAAACCATCATCGATTGGTTGGCAGAAGAATTTAAGAAAGACTATAATGTTGATTTAAGGAAAGATGCAATGGCTTTGCAACGTTTGAAAGAGGCAGCCGAAAAAGCAAAAATCGAATTGTCGAGCACGGCTTCTACCGAAATCAACCTGCCCTATATTATGCCTATCGACGGTATTCCTCAACACTTGGTAAGAACGCTCTCACGTGCGCAATTTGAAAAATTATCGGACAGATTAATTCAAGCCACGTTGGAACCTTGTCGCAAAGCTCTGAAGGATGCCGGTTTACAAACCTCTGAAATTGACGAAGTGATCTTGGTGGGTGGTTCAACTCGTATTCCTGCCATTCAAAAAATTGTTGAATCTTTCTTTGGCAAAACCCCGTCCAAGGGAGTTAATCCGGACGAAGTAGTTGCGGTAGGTGCTGCCATTCAAGGCGGAGTACTGACCGGTGAAATCAATGATGTAGTTTTGTTGGATGTGACCCCGCTTTCATTAGGTATTGAGACGATGGGTGGCGTAATGACACGACTGATCGATTCCAACACGACCATTCCTACCAAGAAGACGGAAATTTTCTCAACCGCCAGCGATAACCAACCGGCAGTGACTATCAACGTATTGCAAGGCGAGCGTCCGTTGGCACGTGACAACAAGAAAGTGGGCGAATTTAACTTGGACGGCATTATGCCGGCACCCCGTGGCGTTCCACAAATTGAAGTTACTTTTGACATTGACTCCAACGGTATTTTAAACGTAACTGCCAAGGACAAAGCCACTAACAAAGAACAACACATTACCATTACTGCTTCTTCCGGTTTGAGCAAAGACGAAATTCAAAAGATGAAAGCCGAAGCCGAAGCCAACGCCGATGCCGACAAGAAAGCCAAGGAAGAGATTGAGAAATTGAACCAAGCCGATTCGATGGTATTCAGTACCGAAAAGCAGTTGAAGGAATTTGGAGATAAAGTGCCGGCAGAGGATAAAGCGAAAATCGAAGCCGCAGCAGCGAAATTAAAACAAGCTCACGATAACAAGGATTTTTCCGCTATTGATGGCGCACTTGCAGAATTGAATGCCGCTTGGCAAGAGACTTCGCAAAAGATGTACGCTGCCAACGGAGCCGGCGCACAAGACCCAAACCAAGGATTTAACCAACAGAACGGACCACAAGCAGGTGCAGATAACGGATCAGCCAACACCGGCAAATCGGACAAAGATGCCGACGTAACGGATGTGGATTTTGAGGAGGTAAAATAATACACTGAAATTCTCATGCTTAAACGGGTGTTAATTCATCAACACCCGTTTTTTGTTGCCGCTGACGCGGCGAAACAACGGATAATCAAGCAAAAGCGTAGTACATTGCGAAAAATGCGCCACGCTTTCTTGTTTCGGGGGCGTTGGGAAAGTTCTGGAAATGAACCACCGATTTTTGTACCAAATTTATACCGCAATATAAATGACACTGAAGTGAAATATAATAGTGATAACTAACTGAAAAGCAAAATGGGGAAAAGCAAACTGCAAATACCGAAGATATGCCTGCAATGCGGAAATACATTCTTGGCAAAAACTGTCAAGAATGTGTATTGTAGTGAAGAATGTTGCCGACTCGTGCAGAATGAGAAGAAGAGGAAAGAAAGAAGGTCGAAAGTCCTGAATGCAATCAAAGCAGACGGAACAGAGTATATTACCATTCCAAAAGCATTGCAAATATTCAGTACAACACAAAGTACAATTCGCAGAATGATAATCAGAAGGAGAATAGCATACAGGAAAATAAGTCCCGCAAAACGATGTTTTTTGTGCAAGACCTTGTATTCCCATTACGGCCAGCAAGCATTATGACGGACAATCCAAAACAGAACCACATATTCCATCAAATCGGTCGATCAGATGCACATCTTTTCTTCGGATTACTATCCTACTGGGTGGTCAACACCATTCGTTATCAATACGGTGCTATTGGACAGAGATTGTAAAACGCATGTCAACACAAAAATTGGTAACAACAGAAGCCATCAATGCTCTCGGCGATAGCGTCGAATTGCGTCAATGCAGCTGTCCAAGCAAACAAGCTGTTGAGATTTACGACGCACTCGGGCTAAAACATCATCCATTCAAAAAACGAAAAATTTGTAGGACACAGCACCCACCCGACCAATCTCTAACTTGTTGTATAGCAAGAAAAACGTGATTTAGGGTGTGAAAGTTGGGCTACCTCAATTTCGCACCCGCTTCGCGTTCGAAAGCAGCTATCAACTTGTTCATTATCTTGGTAATATCCTCTTCGGTTAAGGTTTTATCTGCATGCTGTAAAACAAAGGTCAGCGCGTATGATTTCTTCCCGAGTTCAACCTTCTCTCCCTCATACACATCAAACAGAGATACATTTTTCAGCTGTTTGGAGCCATATTTGTAAGCAATTTTTTCGAGGGTCTCGTAAGTAATAGCTTTATCTACCACCAACGCCAAATCACGTTTAACCGATGGGAAAGAGGGCAACTGAGCATAAGTAACACCTCTGCCGCTACAAAGAGCAAGTAAAGAGGACATCTCAATTTCCGCATAACAAACCTCTTTCTTAATATCAAAAGACTTCAAAATGGAAGGATGCAAAATGCCAATCCTACAAAAAGCAGTTCCATTATATTCATATACAAGATGATCGATAAAACGGCCATCAGGTTCAAATGAACAAACAAAATCTGCCTTAGGCAAATTGAATAGTTTAAAGATATTCTCTATAATATTTTTTAAATAAAAGAAATCCAATGAATTGCCCTTTTCATTCCACAAATCATCATGAGTTTTGCCGCTTACGAAAAAGGACAAGAACTCTTCTTCCTTATACTGTTCGGTAACTGCCTCATCGCGGGTGGCAGCACTGTTTTTTTTGTAGATCTTCCCAAACTCGAACAATTTAAGATTTCCACGTTTGTTATTGATATTTCTGACAACGCTTTCCAAACCACCAAATAGCAAAGTCTGTCTCATTACACCCAGCTCATTACTCAACGGATTCAAGAGTTTAACCGTTTCATTTTGATTGATAAAATCAAACGTTTCAACATAACTCTCTTTGGTTAAAGAGTTATTCATTATTTCAAAGAAACCGTTATTTGCCAAATAACCGGATATTTTGTTTTGAATCAATCGCTGATTCGGTTCATCGATAAAGTTGATGTTATAATGAAGATTATCAGGAATTTCGATCTTATCGTATCCATAAATTCTGAGAATCTCTTCAATCAAATCGATGGGACGCGTCACATCGGTCTTGAAGAGCGGAATGGATAGATTGATGACCTCATCGGTGGAGCCACTCACTTCAATTCCCAAGGAGAGCAAGATGATGGAAACCATCTGTTTATCAATCTCTTTTCCGGCAATTTTATTAATTTCCGAGTAGCGCAAACTAATTCTTTTCCTTTCAATCTCTTCCGGATAAATGTCGGTCAATTCGGAACAAATTCCGCCGGCAATATCTTTGATGAGATGTGCAGCGCGGCGAAGGGCATATAGTGTGATTTCAGGGTCGCAGCCGCGCTCAAAACGGAAAGCAGCGTCGGTTTTAAGGTTATGTCTTTTGGAGCTTCTTCTAATCGCAATAGGGTTAAAATAAGCACTTTCCAAGAATACATTTTGAGTATTCTCCGTCACACCCGAATCCAATCCTCCATACACACCTGCGATGCACATAGGAGCCGATTCATTGCATATCATCAAATCCGATTCGTCCAATTTTACTTCCACACCATCTAACGTAACAAATGGCGTACCGGATGGTAAATTCTTGACGATGATTCTGTTACCCGCAATGTTATCAGCATCAAAAGCGTGGAGGGGTTGTCCTATCTCGAACATCACGAACTGCGTAATATCTACAATATTATTGATCGGACGAATGCCGATGGATTTTAAGCGATTTTGTAACCAAACCGGGGATTCTTTGACCTCTACATTTTCGATATACATACCGGAATAGCGCGGGCAATCCGTTTTATTCTCAACCGTAATATCAATGGGATTTTTGCGAACATTGCCCATAATTTCGTAGTCCAACGGACGCATCAGCGGTGAGCAGGTAACGTTGTTGGCTTTCAAAACAGCTTGCAAGTCACGTGCAACGCCGTAATGAGAAATAGCATCGCTTCTGTTAGGGGTAATGCCGATTTCAAAAATAGTATCTGTTTCAACTTTGAAATATTCTGCGGCAGGGGTTCCGGGAGTCGCTTGCGCATCCAAAACCATAATTCCGTCGTGGGAGTTCCCTACCCCAATTTCATCTTCAGCACAAATCATTCCTTCCGACAGGGCACCTCTTATCTTAGATTTTTTAATCACGAAAGATTCATCGCCATTGTATAGGACTGCGCCTATCGTAGCTACAATAACTTTCTGACCTCGAGCTACATTGGAAGCTCCACAAACAATATTAAGGGGCATCTCCAGGCCGACATTGACGGTGGTAAGATGCAGGTGATCGGAATCGGGGTGATTTTCACAAGTGAGCACTTCGCCGATCACCAATCCACGAAGCCCACCTTTTATCGTTTCAAAAGTATCAAGTCCTTCAACTTCCAATCCACAAGAAGTAAGATAATCTGCGGTTTCTTCCGGAGATAAGTTAAAAGACAGATATTGTTTCAGCCAATTATAAGATATTTTCATATACCTTTGTAATAAAAAATAGCACTAAATTAATAATAATTAAAAGGGGTTCCACCAACCGTGGAACGCCCTTTTAAAAGTTTTTAGCCTACTGCAATAAGTAAGCAAACAACGATAGCGAAGAGGGCAACACCTTCAATGAAAGCGGCGGTCAGAATCATGTTGGTTCTGATGTCACCACTTACTTCGGGTTGACGGGCAATGGATTCCAATGCACCTTTACCGATGTTACCGATACCGATGCCGGCTCCAATAGCGGCGATACCGGCTCCAATACCGGCACCCATTTTACCGATTGCACCTGCACCGGCTGTCGCTGCGTCTAATAATAAAGATAAACTTGACATAATTAATTAAATTTAGTGAATAAAAGGTATGTGTGTTATTTAGAAATTTCAACTGAACTTACGTTTTCGTGACTCTCTTCATGTTCTTCCATTGCCATTCCCACAAATAATGCGGTGAGCAGCGTAAACACAAATGCTTGTACGAAAGCCACAATCAATTCCAAAAGACCCATAAAGAGGTAGAAGATAAGCGAAATGATAGAAACGCCATATCCTAACGCGGGTGCCATTTCACCAAAGATGAAAATCAATCCGATAAACCCGAGGACAATAATATGACCAGCGGTAATATTTGCAAAAAGACGAATCATCAATACGAACGGCTTCGTAAAAATACCGATTAATTCTACAATGGGCATTAAGGGAAGCGGGAATTTCAGCCACCAAGGAACACCGGGCGTATTAAAGATATGTACCCAATAATTCTTGTTGGAGGAAAAGGTGGTAATCAAAAAGGTGATCAAGGCTAAAATACCGGTAATGGCAATATTGCCGGTAACATTGGCACCTCCGGGGAAAACCGGAATCAATCCCATCATATTATTGATAAGTATAAAAAAGAAAAGTGTCAGCAGATAGGGGAAGAATTTTTGATATTTATTTTCTCCGATAGAAGGAATGGCGATTTCATCGCGAACGAACAAGATGACCGGTTCAAACAACGATTGCGCGCCCTTGGGGGCCATATTCTCGCGATGTTTGTACTTTTTGGCAATATGGAGAAACAACCAACACAATAAAATGATGGAGATAAAAAGCGAACATACATTTTTTGTAATCGAAATATCTATCAAAGAAGCGGAGGCAGCGGCATCAATAAGGGATTGCATACCCTCTGCATCACTAATCTGCATCTCCTTCGACAATTCGGAAATCTCACCGGAATAACCTGCATTTGCACCTGCTAATTTTACAATTTTACCTTTTGTATCAGGCGTAAAACCAATGGCATAACCTTTATAAGCATTCTTTCCGTGGTGAAAATTACCAGACATAAAAACGACCGGTTTTCCGTCATCAAACAAAATGACCGGCAGGGATATGGAGATGGAATGACCGCCAATATCGGTAATGTGCCAACCATAACTATCTACAATATGATCGATAATAAATGTTCCGGGATTAAATTTCCCTCCTTCATCTGACGAAGATGCTTTTGCACTATTGGCAGAAAAAATCAAAAAAATCGTAATGACAATACCAAATAATAACTTCTTCATTTCGTTGTAATTCATACAGTATAAATTTATTAGCCCAAAAAATGGTGTTTAGTTTTCCTTTTTTTTTCCAGCTGCTAAAATACAATTTTTTATTCAAAATAAGCCGTTGAAAAAAGATTTTATTTTTATGAGTAATTATTAAAAAATCATGTAAATTTGCAAGCTGAAAAAAAACTT
Source organism: Bacteroidales bacterium (assembly GCA_023229985.1). Classification (GTDB taxonomy): domain Bacteria; phylum Bacteroidota; class Bacteroidia; order Bacteroidales; family WCHB1-69; genus UBA1756. Next base: position 7,776 of record JALNYF010000061.1, read on the forward strand.
ATAAGTTATGAAAAAAATGAGTTATTTATGGGTTACATTATTGAGTGTAACACTATTTTTATGTTCAATCAATTGCTTCGCTCAAGGGCATTGTCCGCCTTCTTGCAATAAAGATGAGGTAGTTTTTGAACGCTATTATCCGGAAAATGATTCTATCTCCAAAACGTCAGTGCGCCCTCCCAAATACAATGGTGGCGTTAAAGAATTAAAAAAATACCTGCGCGAAAACATCCGCTATCCCGAAAATTTGCAATCAAGTAAGGTCGAAGCCACTACGTTAGTGCAATTTACGGTAGGTACTGATGGCAGCGTTTCGGAAGTAGTAGTTGCCCAACCCTCCGGCTATGCCGAATTCGATGAAGAAGCCGTTCGCGTGGTAGAATCATTCCCCAATTGGCAAGCCGCGAGCAAAAACGGTGAAATTATTGAAATGAAAACACAGGTGCCTATTCATTTTAAATATGTAACAGACGATAATTCAGACGAATAAGCAACTACCTGTGTCATCTATTTATTTAATTGAAAAATAAAATTATTTGTGTAGGGACCGCTCATACTAATAAAAAAAATGTAATTTTGCGGCTCAATATTTTAATGTAAAAAATAGTTCAGAAATGGAAAACGTAGAAAAAAATGAAATTTTGTCAAGGGCAGTAAGAGCAGGAAAAAGAACTTACTTTTTTGACGTTAAAGCTACTAAAAGTGATGAGAAATATTTGACCATCACCGAAAGCAAACGCAAATTTAATGCGGATAACGGCACATTCTTTTATGAAAAACACAAATTATTCTTATATAAAGAAGATTTTAGCAAGTTCAAAAATGCGTTAGAAGCGGTATTGGATTTCATTGAAACCGGCAAAATTCCTGCAGATGAATTATTTGCAATGCCTGATACAAATAATGAAATAAGCAAAGATATTAGTTTTGAAGATTTGGAGGCATAATGGGAAAAATCATCGCTGTCGTAAATCAAAAGGGAGGAGTAGGCAAAACGACGACTGCCGTTAACTTGGCAGCCTCTCTTGCTGTGTTGGAGTACAAATCATTACTGATTGATGCTGACCCACAAGCCAATGCAACCGCTGCCGTTGGCGTGGATCCGGATGAAATTGAATCAAGTATCTACGACTGTATGATTGGAAATAATAGTGCCCAAAATACAATTCTGAAAACCGAAGTCCCCAATCTCTCTCTTTTCCCCGCCAATATCAACCTCGTGGGTGCCGAAGTGGAAATGATCTCCATCGATAGAAGAGAGTTTAGAATGAGAGATTCCATCTACCCGCTGAAAGAGGAATATGACTTTATCATCATCGATTGCGCTCCCTCATTAGGACTGCTGACCATCAACTCATTAGTCGCTGCAGATTCGGTGATCATTCCCGTCCAATGCGAATATTTTGCCTTAGAGGGTCTTGGTAAATTATTGAATACCATTCGATTAATACAATCCGGTATGAATAACGATTTACTCATTGAAGGCATCTTGCTGACAATGTACGATTCTCGCCTCAAACTGGCAAATGCCGTAGTGGAAGATGTCCGCCAACATTGTAAAGATATTGTCTTCGATACCATTATCACTCGAAATACACGATTAAGCGAAGCTCCAAGTTATGGGAAACCTATCATCGCTTATGACATCCAATCGAAAGGAACTCACAACTATCTGAAATTGGCAAAGGAAATTCTAACGAACAACAACATCACAATTTAATATCAAATGGACAAGAATAAAAAGACCACCGGTAAATTAGGAAAGGGATTGGGGGCGTTACTCGGTGAAAACCAGTACAGCGTGCTGGCAGCCAACTCGTCCGCCCGCATTAAATCTGATAATAACAGCTATATCCGCATTGATTCCATTGAAACTAACCCGGGACAACCCCGTTCTGATTTCGACGAAGAAGCCTTACAAGAATTAGCACAATCTATCAAAGTATACGGATTAATACAACCTATCACCGTCCGCCCGGTAGAAAATGGAAAATACCAACTTATCTCCGGCGAACGTCGCCTCCGCGCTTCCAAATTAGCCGGTTTGAAAGAAATCCCCGCTTTCGTGCGTACCGTCGATGAAATGCAGTCTATCCAAATGGCACTCGTCGAAAATATCCAACGCGAAGACTTGAACGCAATCGAAATTGCCGTTTCTTACAAACGCCTGATTGACGAATGCAACTTCAACCAAGATGAACTTAGTGCCAAAGTCGGGAAAAATAAAACTACCATTATCAATTACCTGCGTTTACTGAAATTATCCGAAGAAGTCCAGATAGCCGTGCGCGATAATAAAATATCCATGGGTCACGCCCGCTCCATCGTCGGCATTGATAATCCCGAAATCCAAAATAAAATGCTTCACGATATCCTTACTCAGGGTCTTTCCGTGAGACAAACCGAATCAATAGCTAAAAAATATACTGAGGATAAAAAACCACTCAAAAAAGTTACCGTTAAATTAGCCGACAGCATCATTACCTTTAAAACAAATTTATCTTCTCAATTAAATACAAAAGTTGCTATCAATAAGGATGTTACAGGAAAAGGCAAAATATCCATTTCCTTCAAATCCGATGAAGAATTGGCACAAATCATTACTTTACTCTCAAAGTAAACATGCCATCGCATTATCTTATATAGTATGAATAATTATCGGTTTCTGCTTTGCGTTTTCCTTTGTTTTATCATCGGAAAAAGTTTTTTGTCGGCACAAACCGATTCCGCTAATATTCGTACCAAATCTGCCACAACCATTCCGACCAAAAAAAATATCCGTCGCGATGTTACTATCGAACAGCCCACTACGGAACTTATCCACACTACAGATTCCATCCTTCAAAAAAAACATAATCCCAAATTAGCCATCGGCTTGTCGGCAGTTCTGCCCGGCGCGGGACAAATTTACAACAAAAAGTGGTGGAAAGTCCCCATTATCTACGCAGGACTGGCTACCTCTTCTTATTTTATTTACGATTTCGGAACCCAAACCCGAACTTTTCAATTAGAATATCGTAACCGTATGCAAGGTAAAACCGAGCTCTTAAATCCCGATTTCACCTCTTACAGCGATGATAATATCCTGTCACTCAAGCAATACTATCAAAGAAACATGGAATTTGCCATCGCCGCAACCACCATCATCTATGTTTTGAACATCATTGATGCCGCCGTTGATGCCCACCTTTTCTATTTTGATATTTCGGAAGATTTATCTCTGCAAATGTCCCCTTACGTCGCACCCGCTTCTATCCTGCAATCTTCGAACGCCGGGTTTGCCTTCGTCTTTCAATTGAAATAGCAAAAGTATTGCCATACATTTGCCTACGTGACCATTGGGGACTTCTATTTTTACATTTTTCACGCCGTCCCGCTGAGTTTTGCGAAGTCCGTTTAACAAAATCCCAAAGGAAACGACGCTGCAAAGTTACATATTATTTTCTCATTTTCAACAGTTTAGCAATATTTTTATAAAAAAAATTAGGGGTGGTAATTTATTGATATTCAATGTGTTATATGAAATCAATTCATTCCCAATCTTTGAATTTGTTCATAGCGCAACATAT
>JALNYF010000062.1 GCA_023229985.1 Bacteroidales bacterium
CAAAAAGAAAAAAGTGAAAAATTTTCTCATAGAATAAAGTTAAAAAAAGAGAGCAAAATGGCTAATTATCAATAAAACAGTGCTCTCATTTCTGTTCACAAAGACGCGTCAAATATACAAAAAATTTATGTACATTCACAGCGATAAAATTTATTTTGATCAAAAAAATTTCATCGTTTTCTTGATCATTTCATCTTTATCAAACCATAAAGTTTATTATAATTTATTATATATCAATTACTTATAATAAAATGGCAGGATAATCCATTCACTTTTATCAATCTTTAAAAAAAATATTGAGACAAAGTTCTTTTTGTATAAAAAAAGTTGTATTTTTGCAGCCCGAAATTTAAAGAAACAAAATAATGAAAAAAGAGATTCATCCAAAAGATTACAGAACGGTTGTTTTTAAAGATATGTCCAATGAAACTGCGTTTTTGACAAAGTCAACCGTAAAAACGAAAGACACAATTGTATGGGAAGATGGTAAAGAATATCCGTTAATTAAATTGGAAATTTCGAATACATCTCATCCATTTTTTACCGGAAAAATGAAATTGGTGGATACAGCAGGACGTGTGGATAAATTCCGCAACAAATATGCAAAACATTCTACCCAAAAAGAAAATTAATAAAATTTTTTTTTATTTTTGCGGAGGCTTTTTTTAATAAAAAAGAGCCTCTTTTTTTTAATTTTTTGAAGAATATGAATCTTATTTTATTTGACAACGAAGCGCGAAATCACTTATTACCGTTTACTTTTACCCGACCGGCAACGGACATTCGTTGTGGAGTTCTTACGATTCGCGAAAAATGGGAAAAAAGACTTCACCTTTCCTCTTTTTCACTGACAGAAAACTATCTCCAAACAAAATTCCCTTTTCATTCGGACGATGACAATTTATTTGTGTTGGGAAATCTTCTGCCCAATAATGATTTGGTTCATGCTATTCAAGAATTGCAAAAAGGCGAGTTATTATTGGACTCCGACCAAACGCTGCTTGCACTCAGGTGCAACCAAGAAAATGCGCAAAACTTAAAACTGTCGGATTTATCATCGATAAATGCAACTTTTCCTTCTTTTTCTTCCATTTTTTATAAAAAAGAGATCACTATTCTGAAGCATACCTTTGATATTTTTCAATACAACGAGCAGGAAATCGGACTTGATTTTGAGATAATAACCCACGGGCGAAATTCTTGTCCGTTAGGAAAGAGCAATGTACTCATTGGTGAGGCGGACAAATTGTTTATTGAGGAAGGTGCCCAGATTGCGAATGCGACCTTGAACACTCGAACCGGTTATATATATATAGGTAAAGATGCGGAAGTGATGGAAGGCAGTATGATTCGGGGACCGTTTGCTTTATGTGAGCACTCCTCCACAAAGATGGGCGCGAAAATTTACGGAGCAACAACCATTGGTCCACACAGCAAAGTGGGTGGTGAATTAAGCAATGTCGTCATTTTCGGTTACAGCAACAAAGCACACGACGGTTTTTTAGGCAATTCTATTCTGGGGGAATGGTGCAATATTGGTGCCGACAGCAACGCTTCCAACCTCAAAAACAACTACTCCAACGTTCGTTTATGGGACTATGGCGAGCAAAAAAAGATAGATACCGGATTACAATTCTGCGGGTTGATAATGGGCGACCATTCCAAATGCGGAATCAACACTATGTTTAATACGGGAACCGTAATCGGAGTATTTGCAGCTCTTTTTGGGGGTGATTACCACCACACTTTTGTTCCCTCTTTCTCTTTCGGAAATCCTGCCAGCGGCTATGAGCCATACAACTTTGACAAAGCCATTCAAACTGCCCAACGTGTTTTTCACAGAAGAAATAAAAATTTAGACGAAACTGAACAAAATATCCTTCGCAAAGTTTACGATAATACATTTGGTAAAGATTGAAAGATTGAAATAATGAAAAGAATGAAAAACGAAATTTCACTTAACGACTTGATAAACAACGAATCAAATTTTATTCCTCTTTTTTCGAGTGATGATGAAGAGAAGTTGTTTAATGAAGTGGTTCCCGATACAATAGCTCTTTTGCCGCTCCGCAATACCGTTTTATATCCTGGGATTGTCATTCCCATTACAGTTGGACGGTCTAAATCTATCCGATTAGCGCAAGAATATGCCCATAATGACCTTCCCATCGGAGTAATTACACAGCGATCCGACGATGTTGAAGAACCGCAATTAAGTGACCTCTATCCTGTTGGCACGATGGCACGCATTTTAAAATATGTTGCCATGCCCGATGGGAATGTTACCATTATTGTTCAAGGGATTAAACGTTTTTCATTGATTGATTTGGTTCAAACGGAGCCGTTCCTTCGCGCATCCATTGCGGAATTTTACTGCGATGACTACGAAAAGACGAGACAACCGAACAAAATTTTCAAGGCTTTAATCAGTTCCGTGCGCGATTTGGCAACGAACATGATTAAACTTTCGTCACAAATCCCCAATGAAGCCATTTTTGCCGTTAAGAATATTGAAAGTCCCGGATTTCTTATCCATTTTATTGCCTCTAACCTTCCCCTTATCGTTGAGCAAAAACAAACACTGCTGAATGTTCCGGAGATAGAAACGCGCGCGCGAATGGTTCTTCGCTCCCTTAACAACGAAATCCAATTATTGGAATTAAAAGCGCAAATTCAGAATAAGTCAAAGCAAGAAATTGACCGCCAACAACGTGAATACTACCTGAACGAGCAAATTAAGACCATTCAGAAAGAGTTAGGAGAATCGCCCACGGAACAAGCTTTCGAGGAAATCAAGAAGAAAGCCATCAACAAGAAATGGGGAAAAGAGGTACAAGCCGTCTTTGATAAAGAACTCCAGAAACTACAACGCACCAATTCCATGTCACCGGATTTCTCAATACAGGTGAACTACTTGGAATTGATGGTTGAACTGCCTTGGAATGAATTTACGGAAGATGATTTTGATTTGAAAAAGGCACGCAATATTTTAGATAAAGAGCACTTTGGCTTGGACAAAGTAAAACAAAGAATTATAGAATATATTGCTGTTTTGAAGCTCAAAAAAGACATGAAATCTCCGATTTTATGTCTGGTGGGACCTCCGGGGGTCGGTAAAACTTCTCTGGGACGTTCCATTGCCAATGCGTTGAAACGGAAATATGTTCGGATTTCATTAGGGGGTTTGCGCGATGAGTCCGAAATTCGCGGACACCGCAAAACCTATATCGGAGCCATGCCCGGCAGAATCATCCAAAGCATGAAAAAAGTCGGCTCTTCCAATCCTGTATTTGTCTTAGACGAAATCGATAAAGTATTGGGAATGACCGTGCAAGGAGACCCATCAGCCGCACTGCTGGAAGTACTTGACCCCGAACAAAACATATCATTTTACGATAACTATCTGGAAGTTGGTTACGATTTATCCAAAGTCTTGTTCATCGCCACTGCCAACAGTCTGAACGAAATTCCTCACGCGCTGCTCGACAGAATGGAAGTAATTGATATTTCCGGCTATTTTATTGAAGAAAAGATTAACATTGCCAAGAAGCATCTTGTTCCTAAACAATTAAAAGAGAATGGGTTAAAAAGATCTGATTTATTATTCAGCGATAAGATATTAGAGAGTATCATCAGTGATTACACGCGCGAATCGGGGGTTCGTAATTTGGAACGCACCATCGCGAAAATCATTCGCCATCGCGCAGCACTTTTGGTTCAAGATGGGACAATGGAGAAACGGATAACGCAAGACGATTTGACCAAAATATTGGGAGCTCCCATTTTCCAGAAAGAGCGTTCACTTGACAGCAACCTTTGCGGAATTGCGACGGGTTTGGCGTGGACTTCTGTCGGTGGCGAAATTCTTTTCATTGAATCAGTGATCAGCGAAGGGAAGGGCAACCTGACCATCACCGGAAACTTAGGAAATGTAATGAAGGAATCGGCGACGATAGCTTTTGAGTTTTTGAAGTCGCATGCCGAAGATTACGGCATTGATGCCAAAATTTTCCAAGAGAAAAACATCCACATTCACGTGCCGGAAGGGGCAACGCCTAAAGACGGACCTTCTGCCGGAATTACCCTTCTCGCTGCCATTATTTCCTCTTTTACCAAACGTAAAATTCGCGAAAAAATCGCTATGACGGGCGAAATAACCCTCCGCGGAAAATTATTGCCGGTCGGCGGACTCAATGAAAAAGTGCTGGCAGCAAAACGCGCCGGCATCTACGACATCGTCCTTTCTGCCGAAAATAAAAAAGACATTGACGACCTCAACAAGGATTATATCCATGATATGAATTTTCACTATTTTTCCTATATGCGAGATGCTATTGACTATATCGTACTAAAATAATGTTATTAGAAGATTTAAAACACCACCCTATATATTTAGCGTCCAAATCACCCAGACGCCAAGAGCTGCTTCGCGGCATGGGCTTCAATTTTGAAGTAATGCCTACCGATGTGCCGGAGATTTATCCAGCTGACTTACCCCCCGAACAAGTAGTTGAATACTTGTCAAAACTCAAATTATCTACCCTTGACTTTGCAAAATTTCCGAATGACAGCATCTTTATTGCATGCGACACCATTGTGGTATTAGGAAATAAGATTATTGAAAAACCGAATGATGCTGCAGACGCACTGCGCATGTTGCACGAATTGACTGACAACGAGCATACTGTCATGAGCGGCTTGACTGTTGCTACACAACACCATCAAGAAACCTGCCACAAAAAAACAAAAGTTCGCTTTAAGAAATTTACGGATGAGGAGTTGGAGTATTATGTCAAAAACTATATGCCGCTTGACAAAGCCGGTGCTTACGGTGTTCAGGAGTGGATTGGCTACGTAGGAATTGATTATATTGAAGGCTCTTTTTACAACGTGATGGGATTGCCCACGAAACTGCTTTGGGACATGTTGTCACGAGTTCCGCTAAAAAGATAGTTCCCTAATTTTATTTCTTTTATTTTTTTACAAAACGAATTTGCCAATTTGTGAAAAACATGTAATTTTGTCCTTTCAAAAAAAGAATACTAATTACAAAATCAAATTTTATGGAATTACCAAAAAATGAAATGCCTCAACAGGAAGAGAATGAGGTAAAAATGCCGGATAATGCTTATTCCGAGCTAAAAAATGGGGAAACGTACAAGCCCATCTTAATCTCAGACAAGAAGTATCCTGAGATTAATGCGTGGACGGTTACTTGGGGAATTTTAATGGCAATTATTTTTTCGGCTGCCACTGCTTATTCCGGTTTACGTTTTGGGCAGGTATTTGAAGCTGCCATTCCGATTGCGATTATTGCTGTGGGTGCCTCAACCATTGCCAAACGGAAAAGTGCTTTATCAGAAAACGTTATCATTCAATCAATTGGAGCAAGTTCAGGGGTAATTGTTGCCGGTGCCATTTTTACCTTACCGGCAATATACATCATTCAGGAAAAGAATCCGGGCATTGCCTTGGACGTTAACTTTCTGCAAATCTTCTTAGCCTCTCTTTTTGGAGGTTTCTTGGGCATTTTATTCCTGATTCCGTTCAGAAAATATTTTGTTTCCGACATGCACGGGAAATATCCATTCCCCGAAGCTACTGCCACCACCGAAATTATTGTATCGGGTGCCAAGGGCGGAAATCAACTTAAATTATTATTAATAAGTGGTTTAATTGGAGGTTTGTATGACTTTTTTATGTCCACTTTCAAGTTTTGGTCAGAAACCATTTCCTCAACGATGTGCAATTTTGGGGCTAAAATAGCATCAACCCATAAGTTTGTATTCGATATGAGCGGAAGTGCGATTTTATTGGGTACCGGTTATCTGATTGGATTAAAATATGCCATGGTTATCTGTGCCGGTTCATTTTTATCTTGGTGGTTCATCGTTCCGCTATTAGGACAATACGGGATAACCGAAGCGGGAGTATTGATGAATACGATGGAACCGGGCGTAATTTTCAAAGATTTTGTCAGATACATCGGCATTGGCGGTATTGCTATGGCAGGCATTTTAGGAGTTATCAAATCTGCCGGCGTTATCAAAACATCTTTTGGTACCATTTTTAGAAAGAATACGAATGTAAGCAGTGAAGAGCAACAAATCATTAGAACACAACGCGATATATCCATGAAGATTATTCTTTTCGGATTGCTTGGGGTTCTTGTTTTGATGTCCATCTTCTTCTTTTTCGGAGGAATGAATATGAGTTTTACGCAAGTATTGGTGGGCATTCTTGTCGTGTTTGCCTTTGCATTCTTATTTACAACCGTTGCTGCCACAGCCATTGCCACAGTCGGAACCAACCCTGTTTCCGGCATGACCATGATGACATTGATTTTGTCTTCATTTATTCTGTCGGCAGTTGGATTGAGCGGCGGCACCGGCATTATCACGGCATTGATCGTTGGAGGTATTGTTTGCTCGGCATTAGCTATGGCAGGTGGTTTTATTACGGATTTAAAAATCGGTTATTGGATTGGAACATCTCCATATAAACAACAATCACTCAAATTCTTAGGCACTTTTGTATCTGCATTGACCGTAGGCGGAGTCATTATTATTTTATCAAAAACTTATGGTTATACAGGTAATGATGCGTTAGTGGCACCGCAAGCCAATGCCATGGCAGCTATCATTGAACCGTTGATGTTTGGCGGAAGTACCCCGTGGTTATTGTACATCATTGGTGCTATTTTGGCACTTCTGTTAGATAGAATCGGCATACCGGCATTAGCTTTCTCGTTAGGAATGTTCATTCCATTGCAGTTAAATATTCCGTTGCTATTCGGTGGTGCCATCGCTTGGTTCGTTGGTTCAAGAAACAAATCAGAGGAAATCAACAAGAAAAGAAAAGAAAAAGGAACGCTGTTGGCTTCCGGTTTATTAGCCGGTGCTGCCATTATGGGCGTCGTGAGTGCGATTTTGAGATACTTTGATGTCAATATGTCAATGCCTGAAACATGGATAGCTTCTCCGGCATTTAGCATATTGGCGATCATCATGTTTGTAGCACTTTGCACCTATCTTATCCTTCACTCTATCAAACTGAAAAAAGAAGAATAACCTGACAATTTGTCATATTTTTGAGTTTGGAATATCTTTTGCATTGTCTGTTGCGAATCAGTCAAAAAAAATAAAAGATTCAAATACAAACAATTAAAAAAAATAGGAGGACTTAATCATGACAACATTAGTTAGAAGAAATCAAAATTGGTTACCATCTATTTTCAATGAAATTTTCGACAATGAATGGATGGAAGACGCGAAAAAGGTTCCGGCAGTAAACATCAAAGAATCAAAAAACGAATATACAGTTGATGTAGCTGCTCTCGGGATGGAAAAAGAAGATTGCAAAATCTCCATTGATGAACACAATAATTTGGTTATATCCATGGAAAAGAGCAAGGAGAACAAAACGGAAGACAAAGAATATTGCTATTTACGGAAGGAGTTTTCATATTCCAAATATCAAAAATCCTTTATCTTACCGGAAGATGTAGATGTCGATAAAATTGAAGCGAAGGTACAACACGGCATTTTATCGGTTACATTACCAAAAATTTCCGAAACCGAACGTCGAAACCCGCAAAGGGTGATTGACATCCAATAAGATTTTTACATTGAATAAAAAAGGGAAATGGGAAACTATTTCCCTTTTTTATTGCTTATTATTACTGCTTGATGAACTTGATATTGTAAAGTACGATATTCCCATCACTCAGTTGAATGAAATACATTCCGGAAGACCATTCATGAACATCAATTTTGGCAGCTCCCAATGAGAGGTATTCTGTCTTTAACAAGTGTCCGTATAAATCAAATATTCTTACGGTCATCAACTTTTCATCCATTAATTGCAACTTTTCTCCGCTCACGCTTTCATCTAAAGACAAACTGATCATCAAATAGTCATGGGCAGGATTGGGATACAGATTCATTTTGAGATGATGATTCAAATCAAGAATGGTGAGATGGTCCGCAGGGCGATACACAAATCCGTCGGATTGGACGAAATTGGAGAGTAAGCCGGCACTATTTCTGGCACGAACTTTTACTATATAACGTTCATTTTCCACTAATCTCATTCGTTCTGAAAAATGGGTACTCAGCCCGACAGATGTCCATCTCGCCAAATCAGACGAAGGGACGTTAGTGATTTGATATTCATAAGATTGCACATCGGAGTGTAGCTCGTCGGCAGCAAGCCAATTTGCCGAAACTACGTCAGTGGTCAATACATCCAAATCTTGGTCCGGACCATCATTTACCACGCGCAGTATGGAAGGCGGTGTATAATCGACTTTTAAAGATTTTTCTGCTAGAAGCGAAAAATTCAAGGCATCGTCAATGACAATCGATTTAATTTTAGTTTTGGGCGTTCCATTCTCTGCTTGGTAAATTGCATCACTGTTCACACCTGCCCCGGCAGTAATTTGTATCACCGCATCTCTGGAGCGATAGACCCTAAAATTATCCATCATTACATTCGCTTGATTGCTATGAAATGAGAAGAATGAACTGCGAGTGGTCAAAGGCGAAGTGTCACGCCATTGTCCCAAACAAATTCCGTCTCTAAAGAACCATATCTCTCCGCTTTGCCGATCGTGTATGATTCGATAAAAAAAGTTTGTGCCAATCGTGGTTGTAACATTGTGACAACGATACATTTCCGTTTTAACACCTTGTATTACCTTATAGAAACAGACACAGCCATCATTCGGGAAAACAGCAATGTAATATGCACTTTCACTATTTTCAAAGAGATTAGTGTCACTGTGGAAATAGATGCCCAATTCATCTTGTGCTGAATTTGTTTGAAGGAATTTTCCATAAAAATCATACATATAAACGTCGCTCAAATCGCCCTTCAAGGCAGTGGCAAGGTTTGCACTAACCATATCATTCTGAAATAATTGCGAGTTATTAATAGACCACGTGCCGCTGTTTATCCGCCAAGCATTCAGGTTTAAGTCATCGAAATTATCACAAAAGAAACCGCGGTTAGGATTGGCAGTCCATCGTGTCCCATCATTTCCCATGACTTGGTAGAAGCGATAGAGGAGATAATGGTCGTCTTCATCTTGAAAATTAAGGTTAAAACTGCTCGTAACCCATTGATTTTCATCGAAGGCGATATAAGTAGTGGGAGGATTATCAATAACAGGAATAATGGCGTTCCATTCTGCGTGCCAGCCGGCATCATTGGTACCGCAATCGGAGCGGAACTCTACCAATAAAGAATTACCGGAAGATACGACAGTGCCGGGAGATTGGGTGTTCCAACGTCCCAATAATGGAGCAAAAACCGAACTACCATCGTATATCCACATAAAATCATAATCATCTTCCAATTCAAACTCCGAGAAAGAGAGGGTAATTGTTTCAGCATCGGGAACAGAGATGAGGAATAATTGCCTTTCGTCGTCTCCATAGTTTGCCACATCTCCGCCGGAGTCGGTCAAGATTCCGGTGGGAGTATGATAAGAAATCACGGGGGAATCGTCATTCACTAATTTAAAATAATAGTTCCAATTCCAATAAGGACCGGGGTCGGTATGCGATTGATCGGGGTAATGTTGATGTCCCCGAATTTTGATGCATGCTCCTTCGCCGCCAAGGTCATGTAATCCCGAATTAAGCACGGTTCCGTTATCTAATGTATCTCTGTAGAACATGCGCAACGGGGAGATTCCGTTTCTATTGCAAATATCGCGGGTTAGATCAGCCGAAGCCTGATACATTTCCGGTGTAAAGTAACTCTGAATGTCTCCATAAGCCTCGTGTTCCAGGCCGACCGTATAAGGATTAGCAGAGCGGACGTGCCACGCTTTATCCGATTCTCTTACCATTTGCGTAATTTGTCCGTCTATCGAACGAATGACATAGTGAGCGGACGCTTCCGCCCCTACCCCATTATAGGTACAATCTTGAAACCAAGCGATGGCACCTGCATACGTTCCTGCCGTATAATGTATGGTAACGGATGAAATGGGTGTTCCATTGCGTCCGGAATAATTACAAACGCCTGCAGGTGACCAAATTGCTCCACTATAATCCGGTACCACATCGCGCGACTCCGCGGCATCAACAGGAGGTATTTCCCGGTATGGCACACTCCTATCGGGAAGATAAATTCTCTCTTCGTCCAAGAAGAGAACGGAAGATTCCAAAAAGGGTAAATGATCGCCAAAAATCCCTTGCCAATCGATTTCATAAGGCAAAATTTCCAATTGGCGACATAGATTGCGATCATCTAAAAATTTATAAATGGCATACAGATTACTTTCGGAAGCAAAATTGAAAGTTTGGTCACAATTGCGCGGCAATTCCGACAATTCGTCGAGAATCAATCGCTGTTCAACAAGGGTAGAACCGATATTCCACCTTTGCTGAAGTTGGGAATATGCCGCTGCATAAGCCAGAATATTGGCACGCGGAGACGCGATGATTTCTTCCTGACTAACCCCCGATAAATCAGAAACATAGATCAGATTATCCCGAAAAACACCTTTTCCGTCAAGGGTAAGTCCCATTACGCCATAAGTTGCCGGCAGTGAACTCGAATCTGCATCCGTGATATCCGGCATCAGGTGACAAAACCGTGAATAAGTGAAAGCAACCGCTTCCAAAATACCCTTGGGAATAGTCGGATAATGTTCATACGCCTCCGCAAAATAGGGCTGCACCCTATCATAATGATTCAAAACAGAGCGGCTAATCTGCTCTTCCACAGCAAAATCAATACGCTCAGGCCCTTGAGACTGACTATAAATACATTTAACAAAAGTTAGAAGAAGTAAAAAGAAAATAAGTTTTTTCATAAAATAGATAATGATTAGGTAGATGAGTCATAGTGAACTAATGAGGTTGCAAATATACATTCATGCTTAAGCGATTTCAATAGCTGTTAGCACTTTTAACTTTCTTTAACATATTAATAAAATATTGACAAACAAAAGGAATAAGTATCATTTTATGATTTTGTACTTTTGCGCCTCAAAAAAATTGACGAAATGGTGGGAGAAATTATGGCAATAGGTGTGGCAGCGATGTGGGCAAGCAGCGCGCTTTTTTTTGATTTTGCGAATCGAAAATTACTGCCCATCAACACCAATTTTATTCGAATGGTTTTTGCATTTATTCCCATTAGTTTACTATTATATATAGTCAGCGGGAATTTGTTTTTAAGTCACACCAACTTAGAGACGTGGTTATGGATTGGCGCATCCGGCTTTGTGGGATTTGTTTTTGGCGACTACTTCCTCTTTGCCTCCTACAAGGAAATTCACGCCACTTATACGCAACTTATCATGA